>NZ_DASVSO010000921.1:0-16324 GCF_036388035.1 Archangium sp. | reverse complement strand
ACGGTGTCCTCACGGATCGCATGCGGGTGCCCGCCGGCGGCACGCTGCGGCTCCAGGGCACCATCCATCCGAAGATCGAACCGGAGATCGCCTTCCGCACCTCGCGCGAGCTGCGCGGCCGCATCACCCGCGAGCAGGCGCTGGAGGCGTGCGCGAGCGTCTTCGCGGCGATGGAGATCCTCGACTCGCGCTACCGCGACTTCAAGTACTTCTCCCTGCCCGACGTGGTGGCGGACAACTCCTCCTCCTCCCTCTTCGTGCTGGGCACCACCGAGCGCCCGCCGCGCGAGCTGGACCTGCCCCGGCTCGAGATGGTGATGGAGGTGAATGGCGAGCGCGTCCAGGCGGCGCGCTCGGACGCCATCTCGGGAGACCCGCTGCTGTCCGTCGTCCAGTTGTGCGAGCTGCTCGACGCGCGGGGCGAGTCCCTGCCCGCCGGCAGCATCGTGCTCGCCGGCGCCGCCACCGCGGCCCACATGCTGCGGCCCGGAGACCGCGTCCGTCTCACCGTCGAAGGACTGGGAGAGGTCGCGGTCTCCGTCGAGCCTTGAGGCGCTACTCGCCGCGGTAGATGCCGACGGCGCCCGGGTTGCCGTACTCGTCGCGCCGGAAGGCCACCAGCAGCCGGCGCTCGGAGCCACTGCCCACCGCCTGGATCTCCCAGACAGGGCGGTACGAGAGCGGGCCGAGCGCCTGGCCGTAGCGCATCACCGTGTCCCCCTTCAGCCGGGTGAGCCCGCCGCCCCAGCGGTGGCCGGCCCAGAGGCTGTTGTCGCTCGGGTCTCGCGCCAGCGCGGAGACGAAGCGGTCCGCGCCGGTGGTGAGCGAGTACTGCTGGACCACGCCCGTCGCGTCCATCCGGGCCAGTCCCCGCGCGAAGGAGCTCACCCACACCGAGCCATCCGGCATCAGCGCCATGCCGGACACCAGGTCATCCACCCGGTCCCCGGGGCCGGGAATCCCCACCTCGTCCACGAGGTCCGGCCAGAGGTCGATGCGGTTCTTGATGGCGGAGCGGTTCTCCGTCTGCCTGCGCGCCAGCTCGAAGTCCCTCGGGGTCTTCACCGTCATGAAGCGGAAGCGCGTGGAGCGGTTGGCCCCGCCGAACCACACGTCCCCGTCCGGCCGCACCGCGATGCCGTAATACGCGTCCGTCAGCCGGAACTCGTGGCCCGCCGCGTCCTTCGCCAAGATGTGCGGGTGTGTGTGCTCCAGCACGCCCGAGCACTCGCGCTGGCCGTTGCAGGTGGGGTTGGCCTTGTGGTCGGGGTTGCCCCACGCGAAGGCATGGTTGCCGCCGAACCACAGGTTGCCGTGCGCCTTGTCCCAGGCGATGCGCAGGATGGAGCACACCTTCTCGCGACCGCCGGCCTCCTCGCCAATCACGCCCGGGCCGGACGAGATGTCGTAGTGGTCGACCTGGATGCCCGTGTCCGTCAGCGTGACCTTGTCCGCGTCACCGCTCTTGTAGATGTTCGGGTTCTTCGCGCCCGGCGTGTAGTAGTTGCTCTCGCAGTCCCCCTGGCCCTCGTAGCCCACGAACACCGTGCCCGCCGGGCCGCCCGCCACCGAGATGACCTTGAGGTACTTCGGCCCGACCGGCGCGCTCCCATCCTTCATGTAGCCATAGGGCCGCAGGCCATCGTCCATCGTGAAGCGCTGGAAGGTGCTCGCCCCCGGACGTAGGAGGAACAGGCCCTCCTCGCCACCGGCCACCCAGACGTTGCCGCCTTCGTCCTCCGTGACGCCGTACACATCCTGGGGCCCTCCCCGCTCCGGGCCGTAGAACGTCCACCCCTGCGCGTCCGGGTACACCACGGTGCCCGCATCCGCCGGAGGCGGAGGCGGCGGCTCGCTCGTGCCCGCGTCGTCCGTCCCCGCGTCAACGGTGCCCGCGTCGGCGGTGCCCGCGTCCACCGGAGGCGGAGGCGGCGGCTCGCTCGTGCCCGCGTCGTCCGGGCCCGCATCCACCGGGTCCACGGGCGGCTCCCCCGCATCTGGGCGCTCCGGGTCGGTGGAAGGCTCGTCCTCTGGCGGAGGGTTCTCGTCCACCGGCGCGGGGTCGTCCTCGTCGGGAACCGGGTCCTCGCCATCGACAACCGGGTCGTCATCGACGACCGTGCCCGCATCCTCGGGAGACGGATGGCCGGGCGTACTGCCCTGGTCCTCCTCCTGCACCGTCGAGGGCGAAGCCGGCTGGCTCCCCCCTCCGCATGCCAGCGAGAACACCAACAACCCCGCCAGCCCCCACTTCCACCCTCGCCGCCCGCTCATACCCCGGTACGCCTCCGCCGCTCGCCGCCGGACACTCCGTCCAGTGCCATACGGAAGCATCGCAAACAGGGTGCCACGCCCGGGGGCACATCCAGGCCTGTCACCGCACACCGGGTGGGCAAATTCGTCGCCACCGGGAGCAGTCACCTGCTCAGCGTGAGCAACCCGGAGGGCCGCGACCGCGGCGCGCGCCTCAGGCGGACTTGTCGCCCTTGCGCGCGTCCGCGCGGACCATGTTCTTGTCCACGATGGCCACCAGGATGAGCACGAAGGCGAGCAGCCGGATGGAGAAGGCCGCGACGAGGTGCTCGTTGTTGCTGTCCCGCAGCGACAACATCACCCCCCGGTGCAGCGCCATCAGCCAGAAGGAGGCGGCGAAGAAGGCGAAGAAGCGGTCGTGCGTCTTGCGCCAGAACCGGAGGAAGAACAGCCCCGCGACCAGGCTCAGGGCGGCCGCCATGCCGGAGAGGAAGTCGTTCATTCGGAATCCCACACGAGTCCGAAGACCAGGAGCGCGACCGACAGGAAGCCGGACAGGTTGCGGAACACCAGCAGGTCCCTTCCGGGGATGACCACCAGGTCCACCACCAGCAGGATGTTGTTCACCGCCAGCCCGACGAAGCACAGGCTGCTCCACAGCAGCAGGGGCACGCGGTTGCGGGCGTAGCCGCGCAGGAGCAGCACCGCGCAGGCGAGGCTGGTCACCGCACACAGCAGGAAGACCACGTCAGCCATTGTCATCGTCGTCCCTCCGAATGCGGAAGGCATCGGCAAAAGTCCGGATCTTGTCGACCGGCTTGGAAAAGATGAGGTTGATGACGGTCACCCGGCGCTCGGAATACGCCAGGGCGAGACCGCGCACCGCGTCCCCCAGGCCCGCGCTCTTCGGTGCATAGCGGTACTCCACCGGCTTGCCGTCCTTGCGGGCCAGGATACCGGAGTGCGTCATGTCCTCCAGGCGCTCCGCCGCGGAGACCGCGGCCACCCGCAGCTCCCGCGCCACCGCCTCCGCGTCCCAGGTCCGCTCGGGGTGCTGGTACAGCAGCAGGAGAATCTCCAACTGCTCCACCGAATCGATGTGATCGGCGATGAGCCGCCGCACCTCTTCGGGAAGTTCACTCGCTCGCAAACCTCATCCCCTTCTAACTGTCTCGGACCACCTCAAGACCGGGGCGCCTGCTCCGGGGGCGCGGACTGTACAGGCAAACGAACGTGGAAGGTGCTGCCTTCTTTTTCGATGCCCTGGGATTCGGCCCAGATGCGCCCCCCATGCTGCTCGATGATGCCCTGGGAGATGGTCAGCCCCAGGCCGAGTCCGCCGTAGCGGGCCCCGTGGGCCTGGCCAAAGCGCTCGAAGATGCCGGCCAGCTTCTCCGCGGGAATGCCGATGCCGTGGTCGCGCACCCACAGCGCCACCTGCCCGTCCTCGACCCAGGCCCGCAGCTCCACCGCGCCGCCCTGGGGCGAGTAGCGGATGGCGTTGGACACCAGGTTGGTCACCACCTGCTCGATGCGCCCGGGGTCTCCCCGCATGGGCAGCCGCTCGGGAGCCTCCACCCGCAGCCGGTGCTCGGAGGAGAGCGCCTGGAGCCGATCACACGTGGCGTGCAGCAGCGGCACGAGGTCGAACTCCTCCACCTCCAGCGACAGGCGGCCCGTGAGCAGCCGGCTCACGTCCAGCAGGTCCGAGACCAGCTTCGTCATCCGGTCCACCTGTCGGTCCAACCCCTCGAAGGCCCGGCGCGTGCCGTCGGTCAGCTCGGAGCCGTATTTGCGCTTGGCGAGCTGCACCTGCATCTTCGCCGCGGCCAGGGGCGTGCGCAGCTCGTGCGAGGCCGCGGCCAGGAAGGTGTCCTTGGCGGCATTGGCCTGGGCAAGCGCGTGCTCGGCCTGCTTCTGGTCGTCGATGTCCGTGGCGGTGACGATCCACCCGGTGACGCGCCCGCGCTCGTTGCGCTCCGGGACGGCCCGGCCCAGGTGCCAGCGGTAGCTCTGGTCACCGCGGCGCAGCAGCCGGAACTGCACCTCGAAGGGCTGGCCGGTGAGGACGGCCTGACACCAGTCGGCGTGCACCGACTGCCGATCCTCCGGGTGCACCACCTCCGAGCGCCATAAGTCCTCCACCGCCTCGGCGGGCAGGCCGGACAGCTCCGTCCAGGCCCGGTTGCCATAGCGCAGCGTCCCATCCGGGGTGGCGGCGAACACGCACAGGGGCATGGCGTCGCCCAGCAGGCGGTAGCGGTAGGCGCTCTCCCGCTCCAGCGCCTCGCGCTCGCGCCGGCGCAGCAGGGCCTCCTGCCGCTTGAGCTGCTCCTCCTTGATGAAGAGCTCCACGAAGACGGAGACCTTCGAGCGCAGGATCTCCGGCGCGAAGGGCTTGAGGACGTAGTCCACCGCCCCCTGTGCGTAGCCGCGGAACACGTGCGAGGCGTCGCGGCTGCGCGCGGTGAGGAAGATGATGGGGATGAAGCGCGAGCGCTCGCGCTCCTTGATGAGCCGGGCCGTCTCGAAGCCGTCCAGCCCGGGCATCTGCACGTCCAGCAGGATGAGGGCGAAGTCCTCGCGCAGCAGGTGCAGGAGGGCCTCTTCACCGGAGCTTGCCTTCACCACCTCACCCAGGTCGCCGAGCGTGGCTTCCAGGGTGAGGAGGTTGGGAGCGTGGTCGTCCACCGCCAGGATGCGTGCCCGCGGCAGCTCCGACAAAGCCTGGAAGCCGCCGACGTTCCCGCCCTCCGACCACGTCATTGCTGTCATTTCACTCCCGCGCAAGGTTCCACCCATCGGCGAATCAACTCCAACAGTCGCTCGGTGTCGACCGGTTTGGAGAGATAATCGGACGCACCCGCCTCCAGGCACTTCTCTCGGTCATCCTTGAGCGCCCGGGCGGTGATGGCGATGACGGGCAGGGACGCCCACCGGGAGTCCGCGCGGATGGCCCTCATCGCCTGGTAGCCATCCATTTCCGGCATCATGACGTCCAAGAGAACCACATCCAGCTCTGGATTCTTCTCCATCAAATCCATGGCGGCTCGCCCGTCCTGGGCGAAGGTCACCTGCATGCCATGGCTCTCCAGCACGCTGGTGAGCGCGAAGATGTTGCGGGCGTCGTCGTCCACCAGCAGCACCTTGCGACCGGCGAGCGAGCGGGTGAGCTCCTTGGACTCCTCGCTGGCCACGCGCGACTGGTCGCCCACGCGGCGCAGGAAGCGGCCCACCTCGGCCACCACCGCCTCGGGCGAGCGAGCGGCCGCCTCGAGCAGCACGGACTCGGCCGAGCGACGCAGCCGCCGCTCGTCATCCGGCAGGAGCTGCGAGCCGCTATAGAGGAGGACGGGGGGCAGCCGAGCGGGCCGGCGCACCAGCTCCACCAGCAGCTTCATCCCTCGTCCACCGGGCGAGGCGAGGTCCAGGGCCAGCGCGTCCACCTCACCGCGGTCCAGCGCCTCCACGGTGGCGGTGGACTCCAGCTCGCGCATCTCCAGGGGCTCGCCCATGTCGATGAGCTGCTTCACGCTCTCGCGCAGCTCCGGCTTGGGGTCCACCAGCAGCAGCCGCCGGGGCGCGCCGTTGGGCTTGAGGTCCAGGTGGCTGAAGGCGCCCTGGATGGCCTCGGGAGAGAAGGGCCTGTCCAGGAAGGCGAAGCCGCCGCCGCACGAGGCGCCGCGCAGACGGTCCACGCTCACCACCTGGACGGGGATGCGGCGGGTGCGCGGGTCTCGCTTGAGGCGGTCCAGCACGGACCAGCCGTCGATGACGGGCAGGCCGAGCTGGAGGACCATGGCGTACGGCTTGAGCCGCTGGGCCAGCGAGAGCGCCACATCGCCGCGCGTGGCCACCAGCGCCTTCAGGCCGTTCTTGTGGGCGGAGGCCACCAGGCCGCGGGAGAACTCCACGTCGTCCACCGCCACGAGCAGCACGCGATCATCCGCGCGCAGGTCGTCCCGGTCGTCCACGAGGGGGCTGGGGCTCGCCGTGCCCGGCACATCGTTGTCGGGCGGCAGCAGCTCGCGCAGCATGGGGCTGTAGCCGTCCGTGTCGCTGACCGGCTCGCCCCCGCGCTCGGGGCCGCTGTAGCTGCGCGGCAGGTACAGGGTGAAGGTGCTGCCCGCCCCGCGCGCGCTCTTCACGCGGATTTCACCGCCCAGCAGTCGGGCCAGCTCACGGCTGATGGAGAGACCCAGGCCCGTGCCGCCGTACTTGCGGCTGGTGGTGCCATCGGCCTGCTGGAAGGCCTCGAAGATGAGCTTCTGCTTGTCCTCGGGGATGCCGATGCCCGTGTCGATGACGGAGAAGGCCAGCACCTGGTCGGCCTCCACCAGCTCGGGGGCGGCGAAGCGCTCCTCGGTGTCCGCCATGCGGATGCGCAGCGTCACCTGGCCGGCGCTCGTGAACTTGAAGGCGTTGGAGAGCAGGTTCTTGAGGATCTGCTGCAGCCGCTTCGGGTCGGTGAAGACGGTGACGGGCACCTCCGGGCCCACCTCGGTGAGGAAGCCCAGGTTCTTCTGCTCGGCCACGGGGCCGAAGGTGCGCCGGGCGAAGTCCACCAGCTCGGCCACCGCCGAGTCGCGCGGCTCCACCTGCATCTTCCCGGCCTCCACCTTGGACAGGTCGAGGATCTCGTTGATGAGGGACAGCAGGTCCCCACCCGAGGAGTAGATGGTCTCCGCGTACTCCACCTGCTTGCGGTTGAGGCTCGCGTCGGAGTTGTCCGCCAGCAGCTTGGCCAGCACCAGCATGCTGTTGAGCGGCGTGCGCAGCTCGTGGGACATGTTGGCGAGGAACTCGCTCTTGTACTTGGAGATGAGCGAGAGCTGCTCGGCCTTCTCCTCCAGCGAGGAGCGCGCCTGCTCCACCTCGCGGTTCTTCTCCTCCACCTTGATGTTCTGCTGCTCGAGCAGCTTGGCCTTCTCCTCCAGCTCGAGGGCCTGGGCCTCCAGCGCCGAGTTGGAGCGCTTGAGCTCCTCCTGCTGCTGGGTGAGCTCGCGCGACTGGCTCTGCAGCTCGTTGGCGAGGCTCTGCGACTGCCGCAGCAGCTCCTCGGTGCGCATGTTCGCCATGATCATGTTGAGGACCACGCCGATGCTCTCGGTGAGCTGGTCCAGGAAGATCTGGTGGATGGCGCTGAAGGGGTGGAAGGAGGCCAGCTCGATGACGGCCTTGACCTCGCCCTCGAAGAGGACGGGCAGGACGATGAGGTTGAGGGGGGTGGCCTCGCCCAGGCCGGAGGTGATGCGGATGTAGTCCGCCGGCACGTGGGTGAGGAGGATGGTCTTCTTCTCCAGGGCGCACTGGCCCACCACGCCCTCGCCGAGGCGGAAGCGGTTGCCCACGTTCTTGCGCTCACGGTAGGCGTAGCTGGAGGTGAGCTTGGCCACGGGGTGGCCTTCCTCGGAGTCCATGAGGAAGAAGGCGCCGTGGTGCGCGGACACCAGGGGCGTCAGCTCGGACATGATGAGCCGGGAGACGGCCTCCAGGTTCTTCTGTCCCTGCATCATGCCGGAGAACTTGGCGAGGTTCGTCTTGAGCCAGTCCTGCTCGGTGTTCTTCTGGGTCGTCTCCTTGAGGTTGACGATCATCTGGTTGATGTTGTCCTTCAGGGCGGCGACTTCGCCCTGGGCATCCACCGAGATGGACCGGGTCAGGTCCCCCTTCGTCACGGCGGTGGCCACCTCGGAGATGGCGCGCACCTGGGACGTCAGGTTGCCGGCGAGCTGGTTCACGTTGTCGGTCAGCTGCCTCCAGGCCCCGCGCGCACCGGGCACCTTGGCCTGACCGCCCAGCTTCCCTTCGATCCCCACCTCGCGGGCCACCGAGGACACCTGCTGGGCGAAGGTGCCCAGGGTGTCGGTCATGCTGTTGATGGTGTCCGCCAGCGCGGCCACCTCGCCCTTCGCGTCCACGACGAGCTTCTGGGTGAGGTCACCGTTGGCGACCGCGGTCACCACCTTGACGATGCCGCGCACCTGGGTGGTCAGGTTGCGGGCCATCAGGTTCACGTTGTCGGTGAGGTCCTTCCACGTCCCGGCGACACCGGGCACACGCGCCTGGCCACCCAGCTTGCCCTCGGTACCCACCTCGCGAGCCACGCGGGTCACTTCCGAGGCGAACGCGTTGAGCTGATCCACCATGGTGTTGATGGTGTCCTTCAGCTCCAGGATTTCGCCCTTCGCGTCGACAGTGATCTTCTTGGACAGGTCGCCATTGGCGACCGCCGTCGTCACCTTGGCGATGTTGCGCACCTGGTTGGTCAGGTTGGACGCCATCGAGTTCACGCTGTCGGTGAGGTCCTTCCAGACGCCGGACACGCCCTGCACCTCGGCCTGCCCGCCCAGCTTTCCTTCCGTACCCACCTCGCGAGCGACGCGGGTCACTTCCGCGGCGAACGACCGGAGCTGGTCCACCATGGTGTTGATGGTGTTCTTCAGCTCGAGGATTTCACCCTTCACATCGACGGTGATCTTCCGCGACAGGTCGCCGTTGGCGACCGCCGTCGTCACCAGCGCGATGTTGCGCACCTGGCTGGTGAGGTTGGAGGCCATGAAGTTCACGTTGTCCGTGAGGTCCTTCCACGTACCGGAGACGCCGGGCACGTCGGCCTGACCGCCCAGCTTTCCTTCCGTACCCACTTCCTTGGCGACGCGGGTCACCTCACCGGCGAACGAGCGGAGCTGCTCCACCATGGTGTTGATGGTGTTCTTCAGCTCGAGCACCTCGCCCCGGGCGTCCACGGTGATCTTCTTGGACAGGTCACCGCGAGCGACGGCGGTGCTCACCTCGGCGATGTTTCGCACCTGGGCGGTCAGGTTGTTGGCGAGCAGGTTCACGTTGTCCGTGAGGTCCTTCCACGTCCCCGCCACACCCGGCACATCCGCCTGGGCACCCAGCTTGCCCTCCACGCCCACCGTCTTGGCGACGCTGGTCACCTGGTCGGCGAAGATGCCGAGCGTCTTCGTCATGCTGTTGAGCGTGTCGGCCAATGCGGCCACCTCGCCCTTGGCATCCACCACGAGGCGCTGGGACAGGTCGCCGTTGGCGACGGCTGTCACCACCTTGACGATGCCTCGCACCTGGGTCGTCAGGTTGGAGGCCATCAGGTTCACGTTGTCGGTGAGGTCCTTCCACACGCCGGAGACACCCGGCACGTCGGCCTGGCCTCCCAGCTTGCCCTCGGTACCGACTTCCTTCGCGACGCGCGTCACTTCGCCGGCGAACGAGCGGAGCTGGTCCACCATCGTGTTGACGGTGTTCTTCAGCTCGAGCACCTCGCCCCGCGCGTCGACGGTGATCTTGCGCGACAGGTCACCGCGGGCGACGGAGGTCGTCACCTCGGCGATGTTTCGCACCTGGGCGGTCAGGTTGTTGGCGAGCTGGTTCACGCTGTCGGTGAGGTCCTTCCACGTCCCGGCGACACCGGGCACGCGGGCCTGACCGCCCAGCTTTCCTTCCGTACCGACTTCGCGCGCGACGCGCGTCACTTCGGCGGCGAAGGAGCTGAGCTGATCCACCATCGCGTTCACGGTGGTACCGATGCGGAGGAACTCGCCCTTCACCGGCTGGCCGGGCAGGTCCAGCGCCATCTTCTGGGTGAGGTCACCGCGCGCCACCGCGCCCAGCACGCGCGCCACCTCGGTGGTGGGCTGCACCAGGTCCGCGATGAGCGAGTTGATGGAGCCGATGCTGGAGGCCCAGCCGCCGCTCACCGGCCCGAGCGAGGCGCGCTCCGCCATCTGGCCCTCGCGGCCCACCACGCGCTCCACGCGGACGAGCTCGTCCTGCATGCGCTGGTTCATCGCCACCATGCCGTTGAAGGCGTGGGCGATCTCCTCCATGGCCGCGGGCTGCGACTCGGGCGCCAGGCGCACGGAGAAGTCGCCATAGGTGACGGCGCGCAGGGACTCCAGCAGGGTCTCGAGCGCGGCATTCGTCGCCGAGCGCCGGGGGGCATGGCCATGCACACGGCGCGCGAGCGTGGTGGGCTTGCGCTGCTTCTTTCCGGTCTGGACTCGGGTGGGGCGCTTGGTGCGACGATTCACGTCCTGCTCCAGTGCGGAGATGGTTGGCGTTGTCCCAACCGGAGGACGTTCTTCGTTCGTTCCTACTCTCACCACGCCCCGCTCGGGGGCAGGCGCCCGGACAGGCACCTACATGTGAGGGAATAGCCCGCGCCGAGAGGAGGGAGCTACCGCGGGGTCAGCTTCAGCTTCGTCTGGGAGAGCACCCGGCCCTGGGCATCCGTGAAGCGTGCTTCCACGTCCAGCGGCCCGGCGAGCCAGCCCCCTTCGACTGGCGTGCTGAAGGGCAGCGGCACGTCCACGCCCGCCTTCACCTCGGACGCCTCGCCCTCACGCGGGAAGAAGCTCAGCGGCTCGCCCGAGGGGGAGGCAGCCGAGATGCTCAACCGCACCGCCTCCGGGGCCGTATAGCTGAACTGCACCGTCCCGCCCTCGTCGCAGGCGAGCGTCCCGCCCGGCCGTGCCTCGCCCCGCACCTGTCCGTCCGAGCCAATGCAGAAGGCCCGCACGCCCCAGGCCGAGGTGCCCGTCTCCGCGCCGCGCGCCTGGAACTCGGACTCCGGCTGGCGCAGTCGCGGCACCACCAGCACCGCCAGCACCGCGCAGGCCGCCAGTCCGAGGGCCGCGGGCGCGAAGAACACCGGGAAGAAGGGCTTGCGCTCGGGCACCGGCGCCCGGGCCGGCTTCGCCGCGGCGCCCAGCCGGGCGAACAGCGCCTGCTCCAGCAGCGCCTCCCGGCCCGCGGGCAGCGCGCGCTTCTCCAGCGCCGACTCCACCCGGGCCAGCTTGTCGTAGGCCTCGTGGCACTCGGCACAGGAGGCCGCGTGCGCGCGCAGCCGGGTGTAGCCCTCTCCGTCCAGCTCGCCCCGGAAGAGCCTCTCCAGCGACTGCTTCGCCTGTCGGTCCGCACACTTCGTCATGACTGGCCTCGCCGCTTGAAGAAGCTCCACCCCTTCACTTCCATCCCCTCCAGGTACCCACGCGCCTGCAGGAACTCGAGCAGCCGCGTCTTCCACCCCAGCTCCCGCCGCCGCACCTGGATGCGCGTCAGCCCCAGCTGCTCCGCCGCGCTCTCCTGTGCCAGCTCCTCCTCGCCGAAGCGCAGCTCGAACAGCCGCCGATCCTCCGCCGACAGCCCCTGCTTGAAGCTCGCCAGCAACCCCTCCACCTCCCGATCCTCCAGCGTCTGGGCCAGCCCCTCGCCCTCCTCCGGGGCCTCGCCCACCTCCTCGAAGGGCTCCAGCCCCACCGCCACCTCGCGCTGCCTCGACTGCTCCAGCAGCACGTTGCGCGCGATGCCCACCAGGAAGTGCCCGTAGGGCCGCACCCCGTCGTACGCCGCCCGCGTCCTCGGCTCGAAGGCCCGGGCGAACGTCTCCAGCACCGTGTTCTCCAGCTCCAGCGCGCTCCTCACCTGTCCGAAGCCCCGCCCCCGCCACGCCATGGCCCGCAGCATCCGCGCCAACGCCTCGGCGTGCTCCCGGTACACCCGTCCCAGGGTCTCCGGCTCACCGTCCCGGAAGCGTTGCAATGTCCGCGCATCCCACTCCATCCGTCCGCGACTTACCGTGCCTCGCCGCCCGCCGTCACCCACCCGTCATGATGGAATTGCGATTTGACGCTCCGGTTGGATCCCGAGGTTCAAAAATCCTCCGTCGGCGGCCCGACACCGCGAGACTCCAGCACCCGTCACGGTGGGCACAGCAAGGCATACCCCCACACACCCGTAGCACCTTGCAGCGCCTCGCTCATCCGTAGACACTCCCCGCGCATGCGACCGCTCCGATGCGCTCCGGTGGCCCTGTGGGTCTCGCTCCTCGTCGGCACCACCGCGAGCGCCGCGCCCGAGAGGGTGGCCTACGCCCTCATCCTCGCCAACAACGCCAGCACCGACCCGAAGCAGGCCCCCCTGCGCTTCGCCGATGATGATGGCGCGCGCTATTACGAGCTCTTCGCCCCCCGCACCCAGGAGACCGTGCTCCTCTCCGTGCTGGACGAGGACACGCAGGCACTCCACCCGGGGCTCGCCGGGAAGACGCGCCCGCCCACCCGCACCGCGCTCCAGGAGACGCTCGGTCGGCTGAATGCCCGCATGGCCGAGGACCGGGCGCGCGGCGCCAACCCGGTGCTCTACTTCATCTTCACCGGCCATGGGAAGCGCGGGCCCGCCGGCGAGGGCACGGTGAGCCTGCTGGACGGCACCTTCAGCCGCACCGACCTCTACGAGAAGGTCATCTCCCCGAGCTCCGCCGCCTTCATCCATCTCATCGTGGACGCATGTGACTCGTACTTCTTCGTCAACTCGCGCGGCGCGCTGCCGGTGGCGCCCGCCCAGGTGGAGGCGGTGAAGGGCCTGCTGGCCACGCGCGAGCTGGCGCGCTACCCCCACGTGGGCGCCGTGCTGTCCACCACCCGCGAGCAGGAGAGCCACGAGTGGAGCGCCATCGGCTCGGGCGTCTTCAGCCACCAGGTGCGCTCGGCGCTCTCCGGCGCCGCGGACGTCAACGCGGACGGGCGCGTGGAGTACTCGGAGCTGCGCGCCTTCGTCGCCGCCGCCAACCAGGGGGTGGACGACGTGCGGGGCCGGCTCGACGTCTCCATCCAACCGCCCGCGCTCGACCGCTCGGCGGCGCTGGTGGACCTCGGAGACAGGACGCGCCTGGGCTTCCTCCTGCTCCCCACGGGCCTGGAGGGCCGGCTGTGGGTGGAGGACACGCGAGGCCTGCGCGTGGCCGAGTTCCACAAGGAGCGCGAGCGCTCGGTGGTGCTGGGCCTGCCCTCCGGTCGTGGCTACTTCCTGCGCGCCTCGGGACGCGAGGCCCCCTACCAGCTCTCCCGGGAGGGCGCGGTGGTGGATGCCGGGAGCCTCGCCTGGCGTGACAACGCCTTCGCCGCGCGCGGGGCGGTGCAGGACGCCTTCCGGGACAGGCTCTTCTCCGTCCCCTTCGGCCCCCGCTTCTATAACGGCTACATGGCCAGCCTCGGGCTGACCCCCGTCGCTCCCGAACAGGAGCCAGACCTCTCTCCATGAGCATCCTCTCCTTCGCGCTGGTGCTGTCGCTGGCGCAGACGCCCACCTCGTGCCGGGGTGAGCGGGTCGTCCTCGTCCCCTTCCAGCCGGTGGCGCTCTCGAGTGCCGAGGCCCGCGGCCTGGAGGACGCCGTGCGCCGGGCGGCGGAGAGCACGCCCGGCCTGTGCCTGGAGCCGCGCGCGAGCACGGTGGCCAAGGTGCGCGCCCGGGGCGGACGCCTCCCCGCGTGTACGGACATGGCGTGCCGGGGCGCGCAGGTGACGGCG
Organism: Archangium sp.; assembly: GCF_036388035.1. GTDB lineage: Bacteria > Myxococcota > Myxococcia > Myxococcales > Myxococcaceae > Archangium. The sequence continues at coordinate 2,741 of NZ_DASVSO010000921.1, read as the reverse complement.
CTCGACGCGGACCGAGTGGTGCGCGGCGTGGCGCTCGGGGTGGGCGGAGAGCACGGGGTGGCGCTCACGGTGGTGGACCGCGAGGGCCAGGAGTCCCACGCCGTCCTGAAGCTCTCCGCAGAAGGACTGCCGGCCGGCCAGGAAGCGGCGCGGGCCAGCGAGGCCTTCAAGTCCCTGTGGGCGGCCCGGTCCACGCCCCGGGCGGTGGCACGCCCGAGCAAGGCCTGGCCCACGGTGCTGCTGGCGGCCGGGGGCGTCGCGCTCGCGGCCGGAGTGGGCTTCGGACTGGCCGCGCGCCGCTCGGAGGCGAGCCTCTCGGGAGGCAGCGCGGGCTGCACCGGCGAGGGCGAGGCCTTCCGCTCCTGCTTCGCCGGACGCCTGCGGGAGGGGCGGCGGCAGTCGCACACGGCCAACGTGCTGATGGGCGCGGGCGCGGTGCTGGGCGCGGGCGGAGCCGTCTTCTTCGTCTGGGAGCTGCCATGAGTCGCTGGCTGACCTGGCTGGGACTGGCCGCGCTCGCCGGGGCGGTGGCGTGCGTCTTCCAGCCGGACCTCTCCCGCTTTCCCCCGTGCGACGCGCGGGGCGCGTGTCCCTCGGGCTCGACGTGCCTCGTGCCCGAGAGCGTCTGCCTCCCGGACTGCGGCGAGCGGGGCGTCTGCCCCCTCGACGCGCCCTCGGACACGGACGCGGGCGACACGGACGCGGGCACGAAGGGCGACGCGGGCATGCCGCTCGAGGTCATCCCCGACGCGCCCAAGGGGGGCGTGGAGACGGAGGGCTACTTCCACCGTTTCCAGGCCAGTGGCGGGACTCCCCCCTACACCTTCTCCACCTCCAGCGAGCTGCCGCCGGGCCTGTCGCTCAACGCCCGGGGCGAGCTGTCCGGCAAGCCGACCGCGCCCGGCGACTTCCACTTCACCCTCGAGGTGGAGGACCAGGGTCCGACGCCGCGGCGCTCCCGCCAGGAGTTCTCCGTCCGCATCCGGCCCCTGCTGCGCCTGGCCGGGCCGGCCATCCTCGCCGATGTCCCGAGCGGGAAGCCCTACGTGGAGCAGCTGTCGGCCACCGGAGGCACCTCGCCCTACCGCTTCGAGCTCGTCTCCGGCAGCCCCCTGCCCGCGGGCATCGTCCTGCGGGACACGGGACGGGTGGATGGGACGACGAGCCAGAGTGGCACCATCGCCTTCGACGTGCGGGTGACGGACTCCGACGAGCCTCCACAAGTCGTCGTCCGCACCCTCCAGCTCACCACCGGCTCGTGCCCTTCGCTGACCCTGTGCATGAGGACGCGCGCCGTCCCCGACGCGCGCGTGGGCACGGCGTACACCTATGCCTTCCAGACCTCCGAGGGCTCGGGCACCATCACCTGGAGCTACACCGGCACGCTGCCACCGGGACTCACCCTGGGGACGACGGGCATCCTCTCGGGTACGCCCACCCAGGCGGGCTCCTACGAGTTCACCGTCACCGCGGCGGACGTCTTCGACAAGCCGCAAGTGCGGCTGACACTCAAGGTGTACTGAGCCCCCGAAGGATCCAAGCGCGCGCCCTGCCCGCAATACCGAGCAGGTGTCTCCTCCTGAACAGCAACGAGAGTCCCTCCGCCCTTGGCTGCCACTCCTGTCGGGCACGGTGCTCGCGGGACTCCTGGTCGGGGCCCTCACTCCCGCCGAGCCGCCCTGCGCCTACGTGCTGAGCCAGCTCGGCGCCGACGCCGTGGCCACGCCCGCCCTCGTCGTCTTCGTCCCACCGCAGGAGGCCGCGGTGCAGCCCGTCCAGGTCCATCTGGACGAGGCCGGACAGAACATCCTCGGCTACTCCCTCCGGCCCACCGGGGTGGACGCGGGGCCGGACGCGGGGAACGTCTTCGTCCGGGGCCTCCCCGAGGCGGGCACCTCCCTCGCTCCCCTGCCGGCACTGGGCGGGTGGGTCCGCGCCTGCTCCCACCTGGGGGGGAGCACGCCCGCCGTCCCCGTCCATGTCCCCACCTCGGTGCTCGACCTACCGGGTGCTCTCGAGGAAGTCCTGGCCGTCACCCTCTCCCTCCACGGCACCTCGGTGACTGTTCCCGGCCACGTCATCACGCTCGCGGGCCGCACCCTCGTGCTGCCCCAGTCGGGTGCCGTCCCCGAGAGGCTGGAGCGCGACCGCGCCGAGCAGTCCCTCCACGTCACCCTCCCCGGCTCCGACGAGACCGCGCGCTACCTCTCGCCGCCCCGTTTCACAGCCGAAAAATAAATTTTTAATCCGGGCGATCCAATTGGCCCTCCATTTCCCAATAAATCCATGAAGGCACGATGCAGGTCGGCATGAAGCTCCGACCGAAGACCCCCCCCTCGCGCCTCTCTAGGAGAGCACCATGTCCACCCGTTCCCTGAAGCGTTTCCTCGTCGGTGCCGCGGTTGCTGGTGTGTGCGTTCCGAGCATCGCGCTGGCCGATCCCACCTGCGTCTACGTCATCAGCAAGGTCGACTCGGTAACCGTGACCACCCCGGCCGTGGCCGTCGTGGTGCCGGACAGCAATACGGACGTCCAGCCGATCCGCGTCCACCTGGATGAGCAGGAGCAGGTCATCCTCGGCTACTCGGTGCGCGTGCCCGGCGCGGACTTCGGCACGGACGGCCAGATGGTGTTCGTCCCCGGCATCTCGCAGCACATCCCCTCCATCTCCTTCACCATCCCGGAGCTCAACCTCTCGCCCAGCCGCTGCGTCAACGTGGATGGCGTGAGCACCCCGGCCG
>NZ_DASVSO010000920.1:0-17161 GCF_036388035.1 Archangium sp. | reverse complement strand
GGCACCTTCGCCGGCAACCTCACGCACCTGCGCCTCAGCCGGGAGGAGCTCACCGGCACGGTGGGCCCGTGCGGCTACGACTTGAAGGCCACCGAGGACGGCGGCTACCAGGGCTCGCGCAGTTGTGGGGGCCCGCCCGAGCGGCCCGTGGTCCTCGCCATCCCGCCCGCGCTCGCGCAGCAGGGCCCGGCGATGACGCTCGCCACGCTCGCGCTCCTCTTGGGCGACTAGCCGCGCCGGGGGCGTGGGGACTCGGGCGCGGGGGACACGGCGTAGGCCCGGAGGAACGTCTCCAGGTGGTCCTCCAGGAAGCGCTCCACGTCCAGCGGCCGGCAGCGCGCCCCCGAGAGCTGCACCTGGTGCAGCAGGCCGAGCACCACCGGACACACCAGCTCCAGCGCGGCGTGGCGCACGTCGCAGCGCCGCAGCTCCCCGTCCGCGATGTGGCGCGACAGCCGCGCCTCCGCCGCTTGCAGCGTGGGCTCCAGCAACTCCTGCACGTACACGGGGCCCAGCGTCTCGTGGCCCACGCTCGCGGTGAGGCCAAAGGCGTGCACCGCCCCCACCCCCATGCGCCAGCCCATGAGGAGCGACTGGAGGAACCACTGGAGGGACTCGCGCACCGGGCCCCGGGGCTCGGTGGCCGCGGCGAGCAGGTACGGCAGGCCCCGGCGGTGCATGTCCGCCATCACCTCCGCCAGCAGCGCCTCGCGCGAGCCGAAGTAGTGGCGCAGCGTGGCCACGCTCACCCCGGCCACCTCGGCCAGCTCGCGGAAGCTCGTCTGGGCCCCGTCCGGCGCGAGCAGCCGCACGCGCACCGCTTCCAGCAGGCGCGCTCGCTCCTTCTCGTAGTCCGCGTTGCGGCTCCCCTTCACCCGGGCCATGCCCTTGAATAACTCGCATGGGGTAGGGAATCCATTCCACGCCCCTCGTTCCCCCGCGCCCGCCGCACTTCGACTTGAAATTAAATAAACCAACCTGAATACTCTATCCCGAGAGCGCTGGACGTGGGAGGAGCGCATGCTGGAGGGTTTCGCCGACGAGGGCTTCGCGGACGTGTGGACGCCGGTGGCGATGTCGCGCGAGGTGGGCAAGGCGCCCTACGCGCTGACGCTGGCCTCGGAGCGCATCGTGCTCTTCCGGGACAACGCGGGCCGGGTGTCGGCGCTGCACGACCAGTGTCCGCACCGGGGCGTGAAGCTGTCGCTGGGGAAGGTGGGGAAGGACGGGTGCCTGGAGTGTCCCTTCCACGGCTGGCGCTTCGCATCGGGCGGGGCCTGTGCGCACATCCCGCTCAACCCCATGCCCGAGGAGAAGCGCCAGCGCTTCGCCGCCACCGCCTTCCCGGTGCGTGAGCGCGGCGGCCTCATCTGGCTCTACACGCGCCCGGGCACCGAGGCCCCCGAGGAGCCCTTGGTGCCGGAGGTGTTGGAGCAGGAGGGCGCCCACGTGTGGCTGTACGCGGAGACGTGGAACGCGCACTGGACGCGGGCAATGGAGAACATGCTGGACTCGCCGCACCTGCCCTTCGTGCACAAGGGCACCATCGGCGGAGGGCTGCGCCGGAGGATGAAGCCGGACTCGAGGATGGAGATGGAGGTGCACCCGACGCCCACGGGCTTCCGCACCTCGTGGAGCATGGACGGGCAGCCCTCGGACGGCTCGCTGGAGTGGCTGCGGCCCAATGGCATGGCGCTGCACATCCCCATTCCCAAGCGCCTCATGAGGCTGCACATGTGGTGCATACCGGTGGACGCGAACCACACGCGGATGATGCTGGCGAGCGCGCGCGACTTCCTGGGCTTCCAGCCCGTCGCGGGCCTCATCGATCGCTTCAACACGCGCATCCTGCGCGAGGACCAGGCGGTGGTGGAGTCGAGCCACCCGGTCGAGGTGCCCCCGGCATCCGAGGAGCGCAGCGTGGCGACGGACCGGGCCACGCTGGCCTTCCGCCGTTGGTACACGGAGCGCAAGAAGCGGGGCGAGCGCGAAACCACCCGCCCCGAGGCCCCGTCACTGGCGAGTTGAACGCCCGGGGGTCAGGAGTGGACGACGAGGGCCTTCCAGGCCAGGAGGGCGCCATCGTCCATCTTCCGTGTCTGGAAGAGGGCGTCGGTCAGCCCGCTCTGCCGCAGCACGTTGTCGCTCGTGTTCGTCGTGTCCTTGGTCCCACGGGCGCCGTAGACCGCCTGGGTCGAGATGATCTCGTTGTTGAGGGCGTCGTCGAAGAAGAGCTGGGAGGTCAGGTACTCGGTCCCGTTCACCCGCACGGTGAAGTGGATGTGGATGGTGCGGCCGCGGTACCAGCCGGGGAAACACGTGTCGAAGTCGACACGGCCATTCGCATCGGCGGTCTGGATACCGCGGAACCACCGGGCCGCGCGTGCGGCGGAGTCGCCGCTCGTGCACATGTTGGACGCGTCGCTCCCCGAGTAGAGGCCATTCGGGTGGGTGTGCCACAGCTCGAGGGTGGCGCCCGGCACCGGCTGGCACTGGGGGTTGACGATGAGGAAGGCGAGCCGCACCGGGAGCCCGCCATGGCCCTCGCTGATGTCCTTGCGCTCCACGGTGGCCGCGTGGCACGGCCCGAGGGTCGAGGCCTTGTACAGCGTGCAGGTCGTCCCGATGCCGGAGGAGAACGGGTCCGCGTAGTTCCCAGCCATGGCCGCCGTGCCGCCGGTAGCCCAGGTGCCGTCCCCCGTGGTGCCACCGCCCGTCTCCGTGCCCTCGTCGGGTCCACACGCCAGCAGCTGCGCCAGCGGAGACAAGGCCAGTGCCGCGCCCACTCCCTTGACGAAAGTCCGGCGGGGCAGATGGACCACGGTCTGCTTCAGCTCCTTGTCACGCCTCACGTGCACCTCTCTCGAAGAGGGACCGGGCCATTGAGGAAGGGCCCGGAACCCGCCGAAGGATGAAGGTAGGAGGCAATTCTTAAGACTCTCCTAAGTTCGAGTTTCGACCACTAGCGGCGCTCCGTCATGCGCTCCAGCCCGTCCCGATTGCGAGGCTCGAAGAAGCGCTCGCGCAGCAGGCGCGGGAGCGTGCGCTTGTCCACGCACAGCAGCTGGAGCGCGTCGTTCCACTCCCCGAGCACGGCGACGGCGCGCACGTCGGGGGCCTCGCGGTAGAGGTCATTGAGGTTGTGGACGAGCGCCCAGAGGTCCTCCACCTCCCAGCGCTCCGACGTCTCCCCGGCGAGGATGTGGAGCTCGAAGCGCGGGCGCTCGCGCACGTCGACCACCTTGAAGCGCCGGGCGGCCCCGCCCATGGCCAACGTGAGGGGTCCGACGAGCTCATCGGCCCGCACACCGAGCGCGACGGTGAGGCCGCCCTCCAGGACACCGGCATCACACAGGCGCAGCAGGGACACATGGGGCGGCTCCGCGTCGTTGAAGCGCTCCCGGGCCGCCTCCCGGTCCTTCAGAAGGCGCGAGCGTTCCAGCGAGTCGAGGAGCGAAGCCATGGCCGCGAGGGTGCCATGGCGTCTCTCGCCGGCTCAACCTTCCTCGCCCTCCCAGCAGCCCAACCGTGAGCATTGACGATGTGGCTGAATCCACTCGGGCTCCGCGTGGTTTCCAACGCTCGCCGGCCGTACCGGGCGCACGGCGGCCGACAATGCGCTGGACTGTGCTCCCCGCGCGCCTTACCGGACCCCTCCATGAGCCCCTTCGTCCGCCTCCAGCTCCTGCTCCTGCTCGGCAACGTCGCCTTCATCGCCGCCTGGGCCGTGGCCCTCATGCGACCCGCGGGCTGGCAGTGGGTGGGCGTCGCCCTGCTCGCCTTCTTCGTCGCCGTCCGCGTGGGGGGCGTGTGGCTGCGCGCCCGGCAGTTCCCGGACGACACGGGACGCGCCCGCAGGGCCGCCATGCTCTCCACCGTCGTCGCGGCGCTCGCGGTCGCCCTCTGGGTCTACACCGCCCTGCGCGGGCCGGCGTAGCAGCGCCCGGGCCCGCAAATGAGAGAGGGTGCCGGGACCGCTCTCGGTCCGCTCGGCACCCTCACCCACCCTCTCACGAGAGAGACGTCACACGTTGAAGCGGAAGTGCATGCAGTCGCCGTCCTGCACCACGTACTCCTTGCCTTCCACGCGCAGCAGGCCCTTCTCCTTCACCGCCGACTCGCTGCCCAGCTTGATGAGGTCTTCCCACCGCATGACCTCGGCCTTGATGAAGCCGCGCTCGAAGTCCGAGTGGATGACGCCCGCCGCCTGCGGCGCCTTGTCACCCTTGTGGATGGTCCACGCCCGGCACTCCTGCTCGCCCACCGTGAAGTACGTCTGCAGGCCCAGCAGCTTGTAGCCCTCGCGCACCACCTTGTGCAGGCCCGGCTCCGTCAGCCCCGCGCTCTCCAGGAAGCCCGCGCGCTCCTCCTCGGGCAGCTGCTGGATTTCGGCCTCCATCGCCGCGGCCAGCACCACCACGCCCGCCCCCTCCTTGGCCGCCATCTCCCGCACCCGCTGCACCATCGGGTCGGAGTCTTCCTTGCCGATCTGCTTCTCGCTGATGTTGGCCACGTACAACACCGGCTTGTCCGTCAGCAGGAAGAGGTCCTTGAGGACGGCCCGCTCGTCGGCCGACAGCTTCTGCGCGCGCACGGTGATGGCCGAGTCCAGCCCCGCCTTCACGCGGTCCAGGATGGCGAGCTCCGCCTTCGCCTCCTCGGCCGCCTTGCCACCCATCTTGGTGTTCTTCTGCGAGCGCTCGCGGCGCTTCTCCACCGTCTCCATGTCCTTGAGACACAGCTCGGTGTCCACCACGTCCCGGTCTCGCACCGGGTCCACGCCACCCTCCACGTGGGTGACGTTGTCGTCCACGAAGCAGCGCAGCACGTGCAGCACGGCGTCCACCTGCCGGATGTTGCCCAGGAACTGGTTGCCCAGTCCCTCACCCTTCGAGGCGCCGCGCACCAGGCCCGCGATGTCCACGAACTCGAGCGAGGTCGGAATCTTCTTGAGCGGCTTCACCAGCGCCGCCAGCTTGTCCAAGCGGTCGTCGGGCACCGGCACCACGCCCACGTTCGGCTCGATGGTGCAGAACGGGTAGTTGGCCGCCTGGGCCCCCGCTGCCGAGAGTGCGTTGAACAGGGTGGACTTGCCCACGTTGGGCAGACCGACGATGCCGATGGAAAGCGCCATATTGGATTCCTGAACAGCTCTACGCGGACCCGGAAATCCGGGGACTAGGCTCGGGTCGCGGGCGTGCCCTTGCCCGGCAGGCCCTGCACGAACTGCTCGGCCAGGGCGCGGTGCTTGGTGTCGTCCATGCGCTCGTTGAGCAGCTTGCCGGCCACGTCCATGGCCAGGTCCACCGCCATGGCCTTCACCTCGGCGATGGCCTTGGACTTCTGCTCCTCGATCTCGCGCTGGGCGGACGCCTTGAACTCCTCGGCCTCCTTGCGGCTCTTGGCCATCAGCTCCTCGCGGAAGCGCTCCACCTCCTGCTGGTTGCGGCGGAGCATCTCCTGCGACTCGCGGCGGGCCTCGGCGATGGCCGTCTTCTGCTCGGCGAGCAGCTTCTCGGCCTCGGCGCGCTCGCGCTTGGCCGCCTCGATGGAGCTGGCGATCTGCTTCTCGCGCTCCTCGACGAGCGCCAGGATGGGGCCCCAGGCCTTCCAGCGCAGGATGAGGGCGACGATGATGAAGGTGACGAGGGTCCAGAAGATGAGGCCCGGGCGGACCTCCACGAAGCTGCTGGCGGCGAGAACGTTGGGCAGGAGCATGGCGGCCTTCGCAGGTACGACGTCAGGGGTACGGCGGGAACGGCTCTACGGCTACGGCGCTACGGCACTGCGGTGATGCGAGGGCCGGCGCCCCCCGTCTGCACGGACGAGCGCCGGACCCAGGGTCCTACTCACCGACCGGAATCAGGTCTTGATGGCGAGGAGGATGCAGACGACCAGCGCGAAGAGCGTGGCGCCTTCGATGAGGGCCGCGGCGATGATCATGGTGGTGCGGATGTCACCACCGGCGGCCGGCTGACGGCCCGTGGCGTCCATGGCGGCGGCGGCCAGACGGCCGATACCGAGGGCGGCACCGATGATGGCGAGGCCGGCACCGATGCCGGCGGCGAGGAAGGCGAGAGCGACGTTGGTCATGGGAGTGCTTCTTCTTTCTTCGGAGGGGACCCGCTTGTGGGGGGGTCGTTGCTGCCCTTTTGGACGACCTCCGGCGACCTTTCGAATCGCCGGGTACTCACCGGGGCCCCCACCGCGGGAGCCCCGTAACTTGGGGGGACCTCAGGAGCCCAGCATGTGGGCCTTGCCATGGTCGTGGCTGTGGCCCGACTCCTTGTGGTCGCCGTGCTCGTCGGCGTGCGCGTGGTGGTGGCCCATGGCCACGCCCATGCCGATGAAGAGCGCCGAGAGCATGGTGAAGACGTAGGCCTGCACGAAGGCCACGAAGAGCTCCAGCAGGTAGATGCCCAGGGCGAAGGGCACGCTCACGAAGGCGACCGCCGGGTGGCCGAGCATGAAGATGAGGCCCAGCAGGAAGAAGATGACGATGTGGCCCGCCAGCATGTTGGCGAAGAGACGGATGGTGAGCGCGAAGGGCTTGGTGAACAGGCCCAGCACCTCGACGGGGACCATGATGGGCCACAGCCAGGGGGCCACGCCGCCGGTGAGGTGGGCCAGGTAGCCGCCCAGGCCCGCGGCGCGGATGCCGGCGACCTGCGTCATGACGAAGGTGCACAGGGCCAGGCCGCACGTGACGGCGATGTTGCCCGTGGCGCTCGCCATCCAGGGGAACAGGCCCAGCAGGTTCATGAAGAGGATGAAGAAAAACGCGGTGAGCAGGTAGGGCGTGTAGCGCGGGCCCTCCTCCTTGCCGATGTTCTTGATGGCCAGCTCGTCACGCACGAAGAGGACGAGCATCTCGAAGAGGTTGGCCGCGGAGCCACGGGGCACCAGCTTCGTCTTGTCCCGGTTGCTCCAGATGAGCAGCGAGCCGATGAGCAGCAGCGCCGCCAGCCACATCATCACCGTGTGCTTGGAGATGGAGAGGTCCAGGCAGCCGGCGCCCAGGCCGGGGACGGCCATGCCGTGCGACGTCTCCTGCGGCTCGCAGGCCCCCGCCTTCAGCGGGATGAAGATCCGCGGCAGGTGGATGGCGACGTGGTTGTGGCTGAGGGGAATCTCGAACTCGTACTCCGGCGAGTCCGACACGTGGTGGAGGATGTAGCCCGCCACGTCCTCCTTCTCGCCTTCCGCCGGCTCGCTGGCGAAGGCCACGCTGGCGACCAGCCCGACGAAGAGAACCATTGCCTTGCGCATCACTCGTCTCCGCCCGCCGCGCCCCGAGACGCGGCCATCACGTAGCTCACTTCAATCCACTGCAGCGCGAAGTAGGTGCCGAAGAAACCGGCCACGAACGCCACCGCGCCCAACCCTCGCTCCACCACCCACAGCAGCCCCACTACCACGCCCACCGCCCGCATCCCGAACACCACTCCTACCACCTTCAGCGCCGCGTTCAGGTCCTTGCGCAACGCCCGCCGCTTGAGCACCAGCCCCACCGCCCCCGTCACCGCCGCCAGCGCCACCCCAATCACCGCGGACAGCCGCGCCTCCGGCACCTTGGGCGCCAGCGCCGCCACCGCCAGTCCCACCACCGCCACCACCGCCGACAGTCCGGCATGCAGCCGGAAGGCCTCCGCGCCCTGTTCCTTCACCGCTTCCGCTTCCCCAGCCGAGCCATCTCGTTGAGGAACCCGTAGAAGCCCACGGAGATCCCCACCAGGCTCAGCCCCAGCAAGAACCAGGGCGACGTCCCCAACCCCTTGTCCAGGGCGTAGCCGCCCAGCACCCCCACCACCGCCCCGCCCACCAGCTTCCACACCGCGGCGATGTACGGCTCCGCCGCCCGCATCTGCCGAGCCGTCTCCGACAGCTCGCTGCCTTCCGTGTCTTTCCCTGGCTCCTTCTCCGCCATACCGACAACCCTCGGGAAAACCACGGGTTTCCTTCGCCGCCCACCCCACCCGTCCTACGCGCGGGCGCCGCTTAACATTGAAGGTGCGCGGCACGCAACCGCCACGCTCGTAAAGAGGCCGTCCACCTATAAGAAGGGTTGCGGTTACTGGAAGCCCAGCTTGCTGAAGCGGGCGTTGAAGGAGATGGAGGAGGTGCCCGCGTCGTTGGGCTGCAGGAGGATCTCCACCCGCTTCACGTGCCGCAGATCCAGGTTGGAGTTGACCTCCACCCACCCGCCGACGTTCCCCTGGCCGATCGCCACCGAGGTGTCCACCGGGGCTCCCCCGTAGGGCAGCAGGGGGGGATGACTGGTTCCCGCGTCCATCCTCGGCACGTACCGGGTGAAGCCCGTGTCGCTGCACAGCATGACGACGGGCTGCCAATGCGGCGACCAGGCCGAGATGCCCTCGGGGTTGCCACTCATGGTGTGGGTGAAGGCCATACCCAGGGCATTGGGGGAGCGGGTGAGGTCCCAGGTGCCGGAGGCCTCGAACCAGAGGACGTGGGTGGAGGGGCCGTTGGCGCTCCACACGTTGGCCGCGGAGAAGGACTCGGGGATGCCCCCGTCCACGTCCTTCAGGCAGCCCGGAGGGGCACCGCTGTAGCCGCGTCGGGCATTGAGGGCGCCCCGGGCCCCGGTGGAGGCCAGGTCGAGCAGGTTCAGCGGCCCGCCGCAGTCGGGACGCTCGTCCACCCGCTGGTCGCAATCGTCATCCACGCCGTTGCAGAGGTCGGGCGCGTCCGGGTGCTTGTTGGCATCGTCATCCCGGCAGTCGAGCGCGTTGCTCACGTACCCGCCGGGCTGGGTGCACGACTGCTGGCTCAGCTCCTTGCGGCCGAAGCCATCCCGGTCCTGGTCCCGGTACCAGGTGGGCTGCACGTTCTCGTCGATGAGGTCGTTGCAGTTGTCGTCCACGCCGTTGCAGCGCTCCTCGGCGTTGGGGTGGATGGCCCCGTTGCGCGGCTTGCAGTCCCCCAGGCTGGCCACCCACCCGGCCGGCGGCTGGCAGAACACGGTGGCCTGCGAGGTGTCGCCGAACGTGTCGTTGTCCTGGTCCGGGTAGTAGCTGCCCCCGTCGAGCCCGTCGTCGATGACGCCGTCGCAGTCGTTGTCGAAGCCGTCGCACTGCTCGGGGGCACCCGGGAAGAAGAGGCGGCCTCCCGCTGTGGGGTTGTCGTTGCAGTCGCCGCTGTTGGTGGCCGTCGGCACCGACTGGGGCACCGTGCAGCGGTAGAGCGGCCGGGTGAGGTTGCCGAAGCTGTCCTCGTCCAGGTCCTCGAAGAAGAGCGTGGGCGTGCCTCCGTCCAGGCACGTGCCCCCGTCCAGCACCCGGCCGATGCACACCGGCGCCTCCCGCTCGCGGCAGCACACCCCGTCGTCACAGACGAAGCCGCCGTCCCCACACTCCGCGTCCTCGGCGCAGGTGTAGTAGTCGCGGACCGTGGGCACCTCGTAACAGGCGAGGGCCACCGCGGTGCACGCACCGAGGGCGAGGAGGGCTGCACGGACGCGGCGGACAGTGGGGGGCATGGGGACTACTCGGAGTCGGTGGAGAGGAGGTCGAAGACGAAGAGGCCGGCGCCCACCGTGGTGAGGCCCGCGCCCGCGCCGAGCAGCACGTTGCCCGTGCGCGCGTAGCGTCCGGCCTGCGCATGGGCCGAGCTCGCCGAGGGGAAGGCGGTGCAGTCGCGCTGGCGGCCCTCACAGGCCTCCAGCTCGCGCAGGGCGCCCCGGGACAGCCCGCCGGCCACCAGCGAGCCCGCCACCGCGAGCGCCCCCAGGCTGAAGGTGACGTAGGAGGCCGTCCGCAGCCCCTTGCCCCTGGGAGCCCCGGAGGTCCCCGTCCGCGCCAGGGCTCCCGGCCCGGGCTCCAGGCGCAGGCGCGCGCCCTCCGGCACCTGCTCGCGGGAGAGGGCCGCCTCGCCCGAGGGCAACAGCAGGTCCACCTCGTGCGGCCCCGCCGTCAGCGCCACCACCTCGCCCGGCTCGGCCAGCATCCGCCCGTCCACGCGCAGCCGCACCGTGCCCGGCACCACCAGGCCGCCCCAGCCCCGGCGCGCGAAGGCCGGCATCAGCGCCGCCACCGCCGGGCGGAGGTCCCTCGCGAGCGTCGTCGGCGAGAGCCCCCCCTCCGCTCGCCGCGCCACCACCCCGCGCACCGTGTCCACCCAGGCCAGGTCCACGTCCCCCGTGCCCGGGCGCCTCGGCACCCAGCCCAGCACCAGCACGTGCTCCGTGCGCGCCTCCGCCGCCACCGCGCGCAGGCACGAGTCCTCCGTGCCACAGCGGCCCGTGAGGAGCCCCTCCGCCACTCGCGTGACGGTGAGGCCCGTCAGCTCCCGGGCCATGGCCTCGGCCCCCTCGAGCACCCGCTCCGCCTCCGCCGCGCCCAGGCTGCCCCCATGCTGCAGTCGCACCGCGAGCCGCTCCGCCGCGGCGGCGGGCAAGGGAAGGCACAAGAGGAGGCACAGGAGGGGGAGTCGCTTCACGGCGGCGCACTGTAGCGCAGGGACACGGGGGGACCCACTCGGGGACGCGTCCCCGTCAGGTTCGCGGAGTGCTTCTTCACTTGAATTTCGATGAGCGTCTCTCTACTTCCTCCTGCTCTCCGCCTCGCCCGTGCGCGAGCACTGACGCCTCGGAGTCCCCACGATGAACACCCCCCCTGCCTCCCGGCTCGATACGCGCGGCATCGCCGCCTTCACCGCCATCGCCTACGGCTTCTCCTGGCTCTGCATCCTCGGCTTCGTGCTGGCCTACGGCACCGACGCGGAGAAAGCCCCCGTGCTCGCCTTCCGCCTGGCGGCCGGCGTCTCCATGTTCGGCCCCGCCGTGGCCACCCTCCTCGTCGCCCGCTGGCTCTCGCCCCTTCCCTCCCTCGCGCGGGACACGGGCCTGGGGCTCGGCCAACACCGGTGGCGCTTCCTCCTGCTGGCGGTGCTCGGCACCCCCATGGTGGTGCTCGCGGCCCTCCTCCTCTCCGCCCTCTTCTACCCCCAGGCGTTCGACTTCACCGGGCTGTCCGGCTTGCGTGCGACCCTCGAGCAGCTCCCCGCCGAGGCCCGCGCCGCGGTGGAGAAGCTCGGCCTCCCCACGCTGCTCGCCCTCCAGGTGGTGCAGGCCCTGGTGCTGGCCCCCTTCCTCAACGCCCCCGTCATCTTCGGTGAGGAGTGGGGCTGGCGCGGCTACCTGCTGCCGCGACTGCTGCCGCTCGGCCAGTGGCGCGCGCTCGTGCTCAGCGGCGTCATCTGGGGCCTGTGGCATGCCCCCATCAACCTGCTCGGCTACAACTACGCCCAGCACCGCGTGCTCGGGGTCTTCCTCTTCACCGGGGTGTGCGTGCTGCTCGGCATCCTCCTGGGGTGGATGCGGCTGGCCACCGGCAGCATCTGGCCCGCGGTCCTCGCCCACGGCTCCATCAACGGCCTGGGCGCCCTCGTCCTGCTCGTCGGCCACGCGGGGACGCCGATCGACACCGCGAAGGTGGGCCTCACCGGCTGGCCCGGGTGGCTGGTGCTCGCCGCGCTCGTGGGGGTGCTCGTCCTCACCCGGCGGCTCCCCGTGCGCGACTCCGGTGAGGCCCGCGCCACCCCTCCGTCCGAGGGCACTCACGCCGTCCAGGCGTAGGCCACCTTCTGGTAGGAGCGGCCGCCGATCTCCACCGGCGCCTCGCCCGCGAGCGTGCCCCCGCACCGCTCGTAGAAGCCCCGGGCCGGGGCGTTGTCCTTCAGCACCCACAGGAGGAAGGGCACGAGCCCCTTGTCCCGCAGCCAGTGCGCCCCGTGCTGGAACAGCGCTCGGCCCACGCCCCTGCGCTTGGCCTCCTCCACCAGATAGAGGGCGTGCAGCTCGCCCGCGAAGCCCGGGAGCGACTCGGGAGGGGCCCGGTTCTTCCCCACGACGCAGAACCCCACGAGGTGCTCGCGGCCCGGCTCCACCGCGACGAAGATCACCGCCTCGGGGTCCGCGAGGCCCTGACGCCAGCCGGCGAGCCGCTGCTCGAAATCGAGCCCGTCGAGCAGCTCCCCCGGGAGGATGTCCCGGTAGCTGGTGCGCCAGCTCTGGATGTGCGCCCGGGTGATGCCCTCGGCATCCTCGGGGACCGCGCGTCGGATGAGGGTCTCCACGGCCCATCCTCCTCACCGCGAGCCCACCCGGGTCAAGCGTCCGCCCCAGGCGCGTGCACCGCGCCCGCTCCCGATACGCCAAGGGCGGACGGACGGAGCGCATGAAAACGCAGGGGCCCGCTTCCCCCCGACCCGGCCTGGGTGTCATCCTCCCCCTCTGTGATGACGCACGACGGAGCGGGGGGGGCCCCGTACCATCATTTCGAGACGCTGCCTTTCGCGCTGTGCGTCATCCGCGACAGCCTCGTCGTGTACGCCAACGCGGCCTTCCTCGGACTGGTCGGCCAGCCTCGCGAAGAGGTGATTGGTAAGTCGTACGTGCCGCTGCTGTCGGCGCAACAGGCCCCCTTCATCGTCGAGCGGCACGCGCGGCGGCGGCGCGGGGAGCGGGTACCGGAGTCGTACGAGGCGGTGCTATGCACCTCCACCGGCGAGCGCCGCGTGGAGTTCACCATCGCCCTGAGCGGGCCGGACACCGTGGTGCTGGTGCGAGACCTCTCCGGCCGGCTGGCCCACCGCCAACTGCTGCAGCGCATGGCCTCGCTCGGCGCCTCCCTGCCCGGCATCCACGCCGAGGACGAGGTGCTCCGCCGCGTCTTCGAGGGCCTCGCCGAGCTGGAGCTGTCCTATGGCTACCTCGTGCCGGACGGCGACAAGGTGTGGCTGGGCCACGCCTTCGTGGCCACCGGGGCGTCCGCCGGCCAGGCGCGCCTCACCGGCCAGCACCTGGTGGACGTGCGGGGCCGCTGGTCCCCCGTGCTGGAGCGGGCGTGGCGGGAGGGCTCCGCCTACGCGGATGACTTCGCCTGGGAGGCGTCCCGGTTCGTGGACCAGGACTGGGCCGAGCCGGTCCGCTCCCACCTGAGCCGGGTGGAGCCGCTGCGCACCATCTGTGTCCGCATCGATCTGGAGGGCGCGCCCCGGGCGCTGCTCGTGGTGGCCGCCGACTGGTTGCGCGAGGAGGAGCAGCCCTCGCTGCGCCTCTTCGCCGCCCAGGTGTCCGCCGCGCTGGAGGCCGCGCGCACCATCTCCCGCCTGTCCATGCGCAACACCGCGCTCGCCGCGCTCAACCGGCTGGCCGAGGTGGCCGCCACCGCCCCGGAGCCCCGCGCCTTCTTCGAGCCGGGCACGCGGGAAATCTTCGGGCTGCTGCGCTGCGCCGCGGTGCTCATCACCCTGCGCACCGAGGATCCCGACGAGCTGGAGATGGTCTGGTCCTCCGGCGCCACCGAGGAGGCGGTGCGCCCCTACCGGCGCCGTCCCCTGTTCGGCGCCATGATCCGGCAGGTGATGGAGGAGGGCCTGCCCCGGGTGCTGCACGCCGAGGACTTCCCCGACCCGGCGCGCGAGGACATGCGGCGCGCCGGCCGCGCCTCCGCCGCCATCGTCCCCCTGCAGGTGCGCTCGCGCATGGTGGGCGGGCTCGTCATCACCTTCAGCCACCACCGCATCCTCTCCGACCTGGAGCTGGAGACGCTGCAGGCCATGGGCTCGCACTTCGCCGCCGCCATCGAGTCCCACCGGCTGCTGCAGGAGGTGCGCGGGCGCGTCGAGGAGCTCGCCCGCCTCCACGCGGAGCTGAAGCACGCGCAGGAGCAGCTCGTGGAGAGCGAGCGCCTGGCCGCACTCGGCGAGCTGTCCGCCATCGTGGCCCACGAGGTGCGCAACCCCCTGGGCGCCATCTTCAACGTCCTGGCCACCCTGCGCCGCTACGTCGAGCCCACCGACTCCAACCACACCCTCATCGCCATCGTCGAGGAGGAGGCCAACCGCCTCAACCGGATGGTCGACGACCTGCTCGACTTCGCGCGCCCGCCCTCCCCCGACCTGCAGCCCGTCCCGCTGGAGCCGCTCCTCCAGGAGGCCGTCCGCACGGCGACGAGCGGGCAGACGCGCGTGCGCGTGGAGTGGGCGCTGGAGCAGGACGTCCCCCCGGTACCGGTGGACGAGCGGATGATGCGGCAGGCCTTCCTCAACCTCGCCATCAACGCCGTGCAGGCCATGCCCCAGGGCGGCACCCTGCGCGTGGCGGCCCGCCGCTGCTCCGAGCACCCCGGCGCCCTCGTGGAGTTCACCGACACCGGCCCGGGCATCCCCCTGGAGTTGCGCGAGCAACTCTTCAAACCCTTCTTCACCACCAAGGCCACCGGCACCGGCCTCGGCCTCGCCATCGTCCAGCGCACCCTGAAGACCCACTCCGGGCGCATCACCCTCGAGTCACCTCCCGGCGGCGGCACCACCTTCCGGCTCGTGCTCCCGCTGGCGCCAGAGGCCGTGGCCTCGCAGGCGGGCTAGCGAGGGCTCGCTCCCTCGCCTGCCTTCTCGCCCTTTCCCTGTCCGCTAGCGCACGCTCCCGCGCCGCGCGGAAAACACTCTCCGGTGTTTGTCCAGGAATCTCCCCGGCGGTCCCTGGCCAATGGAAAAACGGAGCCCTAGAACGACGAATCCCCAGGCATCGCTCTGTTGCTCGGCGCGGCCGGCGCCCCTGTCGCGGCCTGGGTGAAGGCATGCTGGCGCCGGACCCGACCCCCGAGCTCCCATCCCGTCCACCGGGAGGTGTCTTGATGCGTCGTCTGCTCGCAGGAAGTGTCGCTTTGTCCGCGCTGATGCTGGGGGGAAGCGCCCAGGCCTCCGGGGAGTGTGGCTGGACGTCCGCCGGCTGGAACGCCCCCAATGGGGCGGTGGTGTTCAACCGCGGCCCCGGTCCCATCCGCAACGTGCTGGACGCCATCGGGGAGTACCGCACGCACTCGATGCTCTCGCATGGGCCGGGCGCGGGCGTGTCCCACGCCACCATGAAGAACCCGGAGCAGACGAGCTGGCCGGGCGTGTGCACCAAGCCCATCCACAGCGGCCAGCTCCGCTACGGCTACCCGGGCCTCGAGCAGCTCAACCAGGGCGGCATCTACAGCTACATCTACGAGCCGGGCGCCCCCGCCGAGTGGACGGGCTGGCAGCAGGGGGACCCCGCCCAGGCGGCCCTCATCGGTGACTCGCTCTGGTTCAACCACGCCTACACCAGCGACCGCTCCCGGGTCGACAGGGAGCAGTGGATCGACCGGCCGTTGCGCAACGGCTACCGCGTCAACTACTCGCTCTTCCAGTACCGGGACCTGGAGAGCGCCCACGAGATTCCAGGCGGCGCGATGAACGAGGGCATCGTCTGCTCCACCTTCATGGCCTACGCGCACACCTACGCGGGCCGGGGCGTGGTGACGCCGCACACCTACGAGCACTCGCAGATCGCCAACGCGGCCAACTCGCTCTACACGGGCGTCTTCAACGAGTGCAAGGAGTCACTCGGCTGGTTCACCAACGCGCTGCTCACCGTGGCCTGCCCCTTCTACAACGTGTGCGGCAACGCCGGTAACCAGGTGGCCAACTGCATGTCCACCAACCAGTGCGACAACGCCGACGCCAGGCCCTGGAAGGGCGTGCGCGACGACCCCAACACCACCGCCACCTCCATCAGCCCGGATCGCATCGGCGGCTGGGGCGTCCATCCGCTCGACAACACCATCTGGGGCCCGGACTACTCGCACCAGCTCCAGTGGAACTCGGGCGGCAACGTCTACGGCTGCTGGCAGTAGTCCACCCCGCATTCCCCTGAACCGGAGAGGAGCCCCACGCGATGACGTCAATCCCCGAGAACCGCTCTCACCGTCCCTGGCGCCCGGTGCTGCTGCTCGCGCTGCTCGCCCTCGGGGGGCTCGTCGGCTGGCTCCTCTCCCGGGGCGGGCCGGCGCCGGAGGCCCCCGATTCCCAGGCCGCGACGCGCGCCCACGAAGCCTCCGAGGACGCTCCGCCCCCGGCCCTGGCCGCCACGGCGACGCCTCCGAAGGCCGCTCCCGCCGCGGCCCCCAGGCCCGCTCCGCCCATCGTGGATGAGATTCGAGTGGAGAAGCAGGAGGTGTGCTCCGGCGAGGAGAACCTCATCTCCGTGCGCGCCCACACCCCGGACGGCCATGATGCCTACCTGCACTACACGGTGGGCAGCGGCACCGGCCAGCGCATGCCCCTGCGCGTCTGGCGCAATGACGACGGCACCTACGAGATTCCCACCGTCACGGTGTTCACCAAGGACAACGTGGCCGTCACCGTCCCCATCCCCACCTACCAGGTGAAGGAGTGCGAGCCCGAGCGGCTCGTCCACGTCCTGTCGCGGCGGCAGCCCAACTCCGAGGACGACTTCGAGTTCCTCGCCAAGGTGGCGGAGCGGCCCGTGCGGCCCGGCCAGCCCGCGCCCAGGCCCTTCGTCCCCGTGCGCTACGTGTGGACCTTCGACGACGAGACGACGCAGACCACCACCGTCCCCACCGTCTCGCACACCCTGCTGGGCAAGACGGGCGCCGACAGCATGTACAGCCAGCACCTCGTGCGCGTGGACGCCTACGACGCCGTGGGCCAGAAGGCGACGGGGCGCTCCTCGCTCCAGGTGCTCAACACCTCCTTCGAGAACTTCGACAAGAAGGGCATCGTCACGCTGCTCGCCGTGGGCACGCCGCGCTTCCCCGTGCTCGACGAGGACGGCGTGGTGCGGCAGAGCTTCCGCCTCTACCACCGCTTCCGCGGGCCGGTGCAGCTCACGAAGGTCACCACCATCCGCGCCTTCCACGGCAACAAGGAGGGGCCTCCGCCCCCGGAGCAGGTGGACGTCGCCTCGCTCCCGGTGAGCGAGGTCCCCGAGGGCAAGGGCGCCGAGGTGAAGGTCACCTTCGACACGAAGGCCGAGCCCGACGTCTTCGCCATCACCTACGCCCTGGAGGGCATCAGCGCCGACGGGCACCGCGCGCGCGGCACCTTCTCCATCATGCGGCCGCCGCCCAAGCCCACCCGGGAGAACAGCAACCCCGTGACGGATCCGGTGCTGCTCGCCAAGGTGAAGCGCGCGCGCGAGCTGCTCAAGCAGGAGTTCGTCACCGACGAGGACCTCTTCCGCCTGGAGCGCGAGGGCCGGTTCGCGGACCTGAAGGTCGACGCCTCCCAGAAGCCCGCCCAGGCCACGCCGGCCCGTGGCACCTCCCCGGGCCGGCCCCGCAACCCCGGGCGGTAGCCCCCGGGTGGG
>NZ_DASVSO010000919.1:0-5976 GCF_036388035.1 Archangium sp. | reverse complement strand
GTGCTCGCGTGCACGGAAGTCCACGACCCGGCCTGTCGAGACGGTCAGCCCAAGATCGGCAAGGCTGTGGGTCAGCTTGCTGAGGCGCTCCACCACACCGTCGTCGAGCCCGCTAGGGGAGACGTGGATGAACTGTTCCGGGTCATCCGGGCGCACCACCTGTGTAAACGGCACCCGACGGCCTGTGGCATCACCTTCTGCCGCACCGGAACTAGAGGAAATGGTCAGGTGCTGTCCCTGGCGCTCCTTCAAGGCATGCACGATGACATTCTCTTGGAGCACGTCGTCGGCGGCGAACGCGGCCTTCCGTGACTCGAAGACATGCAACTCCCGGAGTGCCATCTTCGAGAGGAAGTCCGCTCGGAAGGGCCTGAAGTACCGGCCATTGCAGAAGCTGCGTGGGGTGATGGCCACCAGCTCCCCTCCCGCGGCGAGCAGCCGGACGGCCAAGGAGAGGAAGGCGGTGTAGAGGTTCGTGCTGCCTGCCCCGATGGAGTCCAACAGCAGGCGCTCCTTCGAGCCGGTGTTGATCTTGCGGTAGGGCGGGTTGAGGATTGTGCAGTCGAACTCGGGATGGTCCGAAGCGAACAACCCCTCGTCCAGCAGCGAGACACCCGCGTGGATGAAGTTCGCGTGGTGCACCGTGCTCTCGAAGCGCACCCCGTATCGTGCGCACAGCTCCTCGCAGAGCTCCATCGTGCGCCGGAGCGACTTCACCAGGAGTCCATCCACCTCGTATGCCGTGACAGAGATGCTCTCGGGTCGCTGGGGGTGCGAGAGGATTTCAGCAACCCAGGCCGCGGTGAGCGAGCCGACGCCAGCACCCGCATCCAAGAGCCGGAGGTGGGGGCGGCGCACCTTGAAAAAAGAAGCCATCCGCCTCGCGACAGGGGCCGGCGTCATGAACTGGCCCAGCTCGGAGCGATGCTCCGGGTCCAGCTCGCGGTTGGCCGCGAGGCGTAGCTGCTCCACATGCTCCACGAGCTCGGCCGGAGTGACGGCGCTCTCGCAGGCGTCTGGCAGCTTGATGACGGGCTTGGTGCGCATAGGTGGCTCCCGCACAACGTGCGTGTGCGTACGCCTATGTTGCACTGTGTCCCACATGAATCCACATTTCGGCATGGGTAGTAGGGCGCTGCTCAATCTCCGGGTGCCCCAGGGGGAAAGCACCAGCATCGCCCTCAAGAAACACACCAGGAAATACAGGACTGTAGCAGCCTGGCCGCCCCATAGGGCAGCTCTATCCGGTACATTTGTTCAGGTACCAGCGCCAGCGCTCGTAGAGGTCCTCCGGACACGGGACCTCCAGCGCGTGAGGCACCCAGCAGCCACCCTTGTTTCTCCTATGCTCGCTCCATGAGCACCGCCCCGGTCATCTACGTGGACATCGACGACACGCTGGTGCGCAGCTTCGGCAGCAAGCGCATGCCGATGACCACCATGGTGGCCCTCGTGCGCGGCCTCAAGGAGCGCGGCGCGGCGCTCTACCGCTGGAGCAGCGGCGGGGCGGCCTATGCGCGTGCCGCCGCCGAGGAGGTGGGCCTGGGTGACTGCTTCGAGGCATTCCTGCCCAAGCCGCACCTGCTCCTCGACGACGTGAGCGTGGGCAACTGGAGGTTGGTCGAGCTCCATCCCGCGGAGTGCTCGTCGCTCACGGCGGATGAGGTGCTCGAGAGGCTGCGACGCTGAGGCGCGGTGCACGCGCATGTCATTCTGGAGACCTCCCGGAACGACTTCCTGACCCCCTTTCCCAGGGTGAGTTGAACCCGAAGGACGGAGGGTCAGGGGATTGGCCGGTCGCAGGCCCTCCTCTCCCCGCTGAGGACGTTGTCGGTCGCTCCGCGCGTCCGGGCGTGATAGCCCCTGACCTGTGAGCTCCTTCAAATCCCTTGGCCTCTCCGAAGAATCGCTTGGTGCGGTGCGGCGCGCCCGCTTCGCCTCGCCCACCCCGATCCAGGCCCAGGCCATCCCCCCGGCACTCGCCGGCCGGGACGTCATCGGTTGTGCCGCCACCGGCACCGGCAAGACCGCCGCCTACCTGCTGCCCCTCGTCGAGCGGCTGGCCGGTGAGCCCGGCCCGGTCGGCCTGGTGCTCGCCCCCACCCGCGAGCTGGTGCAGCAGATCGCCGAGGAGGCCACCTTCTTCGGCGAGCCCCGCGGCGTCACCCGGGCCGTGGTCATCGGCGGCGCCGACATGAGCGCCCAGGTGGAGGCGCTCAGCCAGCGTCCCTCCCTCCTGCTCGCCACCCCGGGCCGGCTGGTCGACCTGCTCAAGTCCAATGCGGTGGACCTCTCGAGGGTGCGCATGCTCGTGCTCGATGAGGCGGACCGCATGCTGGAGATGGGCTTCCAGCCCGAGCTGGTGCAGATCCTCGCCGCCCTGCCTCGCGAGCGGCAGACGCTCCTCTTCTCCGCCACCCTCGGCCACAACGTGACCCTCTTCTCCCAGGAGGTGCTGCGCCGGCCCGTCCGGGTCGAGGTCACCCCGAGCGGCACTCCCGCCGCGCGCGCCGTGCAGCGGGCGTACGAGGTCGAGGCCATGGAGAAGTACCCGCTGCTGCTCACCCTGCTCGCCAAGGACCAGCTCAGCGCCATCGTCTTCACCCGCACCCGCGAGCGTGCCGAGAAGGTGCAGGAGATCCTCAAGGGCGCGGGCCACAAGGCCGCCCTCATCCACTCCGACCGCACGCAGGGCCAGCGTCGCCAGGCGCTCGAGGGCTTCCGGCGTGGGCAGTACCGCTGCCTGGTGGCCACCGACATCGCCTCGCGCGGGCTGGACGTGGATGACATCGGCCACGTCATCAACTTCGACCTGCCCCACTCGCCGGAGGACTACGTGCACCGCATTGGCCGCACGGCGCGTGCCGGCGCGAGTGGGCGCGCCTCGACCTTCGTCACCGAGCGGGACGCGGAGAGCGTGGCCGCCATCGAGCGCATCATCCGCATGCCCCTGCCGCGCGCCGAGGTGCCGCGCGAGGACCCCGTCTTCCTCGAGGAGCTGGAGTCGTTCGAGGGCGGCCAGGAGGACGCGGACCTGGCGACTCCCCTGAGCGGAAAGGCCGCGGCTCGCAACGCGGCCCGGACGCGCGTGGCGGACAAGCGTCTCGAGGAGACGGCGCCCCGCCGCGAGGGACGCAAGGCGGAGCGCACCCCCTCCCGTGGCGCGGGCTCGAGACGCGAGGCCCCGGAGCGCCGGGGTGGGGAGGGCAGCCGCCGCGAGGCTCCGGCGGGTCGTGGCAGGGGTTCCGCCCGAGCGACGGAAGAGCGTGGTTCCGCCCGTGGTGCGGGCCCGAGACGCGAGGCCCCAGAGGGCCGGGGGAGGGACGGCAGCCGCCGGGAGGCCCCGGGTCGTGGCAGGGGTTCCGCCCGAGCGACGGAAGAGCGTGGCTCCGCCCGTGGTGCGGGCCCGAGACGCGGACGGGAAGAGGAAGGGGCTCGTCGGGGGCCGCCCGCTCGTCGCGGTGAAGGCGGGCGTGACCGGGACACCGCCCGTGGCGCGAAGGGCGCGGGTGGGAGGGGCACCGGCCCGGGCAGAGGTGGGCCCCGTGGCTCGGCGCGCCCGGGCGGCAAGGGGGCAGGGCGCGGTGGGAGTGCTCCACGCGGGGGCCCTTCCTCGCGTGGCCGTAGCGGCGGGGGACGGCGGAGCCGCTAGACCAGGGCCCTGACAGACACGTTTCACCCGAGGCCCGGCCTGGAGCGCATCCCAGGGCGGGCCTTCGTGCGCTCTACCGCACCCGTTCGATCCGCTGTTTGCGTCCCTTGATGCGGCCGTCGCGCAGTCGCTGGAGCGCCACATTCACGAGGCGCCGGGCCACGGCGACGTAGGCGAGATGGTCGTGGATTTCGATCTTCCCGACGTCGGAGGCACTCAGCCCGCCGGCCTCGCCCGTCAAGGCCCCGAGGATGTCACCCGGCCTCATCTTGTCCTTGCGTCCGGCGAAGATGAGGAGCGTCTCCCAGGCCGACTCCAGTGACGCCCCACGGGCCGAGCCCGCCGGGGGCAGCGTCTCCACGCTCGCGCGCTCCAGCTGCACCTTGGTGTCGTGCTCGATGGTCTCCACCTTGTGCTCGTCCGACGGAGTGGCGAGCGAGATGGCCAGGCCCCTTCTTCCCGCGCGCCCCGTGCGACCGATGCGGTGCACGTAGGGCTCGGACTGCGAGGGCAGATCGAAGTTGATGACGGCATCGAGGGCCTCGACGTCGATGCCGCGGCCCGCCACGTCCGTGGCGATGAGGACGCGGATGCTGTGATTGCGGAACTTCGCCATGACGCGGTCGCGGTCGATCTGCTCCAGGTCTCCCTGGAGACCGTCCGCGCTCACCCCGGCCTCGACCAGGGCCCGCGTCAGCTCGACCACCGTCGCCTTGAGGTTGCAGAACACGATGGCCGAGGTCGGCTGGTACTGCCGCAGGATGCGCAGCAGGACCGCCGTCTTCTCCTCGGGCGCGCAGGTGTAGCAGAGCTGCTGGATGTCGGGAGCCGCTTCTTCGTCCACGACCGTCACGCGCGTGGGCTGCTTCTGGAAGGCGCGGCTGAGCTTCTCGATGTCCGGAGGGAACGTCGCCGAGAAGAGCACCGTCTGGCGCGTCGGAGGGGTCGCGCCGAGGATGCGCTCCATGTCCTCGCGGAAGCCCATGTCGAGCATGCGATCGGCCTCATCGAGCACCACGGTGGCGAGCTGTCGCGTGTCGAGGGACTCGCGCTGGAGGAGGTCCAGGATGCGACCGGGCGTCCCGACGGCGACGTGGGCGCCTTTCTCGAGCGCGTTCACTTGGGGCCGGACCGGCTGGCCTCCCGCGAGCACGAGGACCTGGAGTCCCGGCAACCGCCGGCCCAGACGGCGGAGCTCCCCGGCCACCTGGGTACACAGCTCTCGCGTGGGACAGAGCACGAGCGCCTGAAGTCGCCGGTGCTGGAGCTGAATCCTCTGCAGGATGGGGAGCGAGAAGGCCGCGGTCTTTCCGCTTCCCGTCTTGGCCTGCCCGACGAGATCCTTGCCCTTCAACAGCACGGGAATGCTCTGGGCCTGGATGGGCGTGGCGGTCGGGAACTCCAGCTCCTGGAGAACCTGCAGCAGCGGCGGTGAAAGGGCGAGCGCGGAGAAATCCATCAGGGCCTCGATTGTGCGGAGGCGCGGGAGGTGCCTCGGTGTCTCTGCTGCCCCTTGTAACAGCCCCGGGGAGCGGGACAAGGCGGGTCCTTCCTCGGGGGCGGCAGGCGTTCGCCACCCTTCCCGACGCCCGCTCGTCACGGGAGCAGCCGGGTGAGCGGGCCGTGCAGCCTCGGGCAGGGTGCTTCCCGTCTCCCCGGGGGCGCCCCACCTTTGCTCGTCAGGGAGCGAGAGACCCATGGATCGGGAGGACACCGCGGAGCTGGAGGTCGAGAAGGTTCCCCTGGTGTCGGCCGAGCCCCAGCAGCGGGTGAATCGGACGCCGCGCACGCGGCCCCCCTCCCGGCTTCCCAAGGGAGACTTCCGGAGTGTCGACGAGCGCATGGCGTCCGGACGGGCGCTGCGCAAGCGGTGCCCCCGGAGCGCGCACGCGACGTGGCGGCCCTTTCGCGGACGCGAGCCCCTGGCGCAGCTCCGCGCCTCGGACACCACGCGGCTGCCCTGGTTGGTGCCCGTGCGCCATGAGCGGATGGCGGAGTCGAGCTTCGCCTTCCTGCGCGGCACGCCTTTCTTGATGGCGAGCGACCTGGCGCACACGCGGGCCAGTGGCCTGCGCAGCCAGCTCTGTGGAGATGCGCACCTGGGCAACTTCGGCCTGTTCGCGACGCCGGAGCGCCACCTCATCTTCGACCTCAACGACTTCGACGAGACGCTGCCCGGCCCTTTCGAGTGGGACGTGAAGCGGCTGGCGGCCAGCTGCGTGGTGGCGGCGCGGCGCAACGGGCTGGGCCGCGCCTGCGCGAGGAAGGCGGCGCGCCGGGCGGTGAGGGCCTACCGGCGCATGATGCGGCGGCTCGCCACGGCG
>NZ_DASVSO010000918.1:0-4732 GCF_036388035.1 Archangium sp. | reverse complement strand
AGGAGCATGGGCCCGCTCTTCCCCTCCATGGCCCGCCGCCCGCTCGCGAGCGCCAGCCGCTTCTGCGACTCGTCCGCGTGGAAGATGGCGGCCATGTACTGGCGCTTGTAGGGGCGCTCGGTGGGATCCGCTTCCTTCCAGAAATGGCCCAGCAGCGCCTCATAGGAAAGCCGCGTCGGGTCGTAGTCGATCTGGAAGGACTCGGTGTGGTCCCCGAGCCGCTCGTAGGTCGGGTCCGGCTGCGTGCCGCCGGTGTAGCCCGCGCGGGTGCGAAGGACTCCAGGGAGACGCCCAAACTGGGCGTCAGGGCCCCAGAATCAACCCAAGGAGAAGGTGGCCGTCTCCACGCGGGTGGGCGCCAGGGCGTCCACGGGCAGGAGCCGGGTGGACGGAGCTTCGACGGTCAGCGCTGGCTTCATGGCGATTCCTCCACCTGGCTCCACGGATGAACCCGGCTCGAGGTTACGTCTGTTCCCGGTACGGATTCATTCCAGGCGGCGAGAGCAAAATCGTGGCGCTTGCTCGACTGGGCTACAACGGGGATGGACCCAAAGCCCGCGCATACCGCCAGGACGTCTTGGACCGTGTGGGGGGAATGGGAACGCTCTCCGTGGGCAACGACTGATGCGGGTACGGAAATTGGGCCGGCACTACCTATTCCGAATCATGGCCGTGGGGGTTGGCTCGTGGCTCGTGGCGTGCAATCGCACTGCGTCCACGCCTCCGACTGACGCAGGGACCCCGGTCGTGGAGGGAGTGGTCGACGCGGGCTCTCCGAAAGCCGGGGCGGAGGCATTGCCGGCGCCCGCCTTGCCCCCAGCGGACCGCGACGAGGCGGGGGCGAACGAGAACGTGCGCCTCGTCAGCCTCGAAGCCATTGCGCCCACACCGCCCAGTTCCTTTCCCAGTACGGCGCTGGTTCGCATGCGTTCGCAGCCCGAGGGCGGTGAGCGTGAGCGCCTACAGGACGTCGCCGTCGTGAGCCGCTGTGACGAGCGCTCTTGCTTGGACGGGCTGCGCGACCTGCGCACCGGGCGCGACTTGATTGCCCTGGCCGCGACCCGGGACGAGCGGGAGATTCTCGATGTTCCGGGCAGCGTGCAGCGCGTCGTGAAGCTCGCGTACGTGAGCGACGACGTCATCTCCATCTACACAGGCGCCACGGAGCTTTCTGGCGGTGCACATGCCAACAATGAACTCGCCTGCGCGACCTACGACCGCCGCACGGGCCGTCCAGTTGA
Source organism: Archangium sp. (assembly GCF_036388035.1). GTDB lineage: Bacteria > Myxococcota > Myxococcia > Myxococcales > Myxococcaceae > Archangium. The sequence goes on along the minus strand of NZ_DASVSO010000918.1, from coordinate 3,491 downwards.
CCTGACGAAGGTCGTGCCACCCCCAGAAGCCCCGACACTGCTGCGGCGGGCTTCGGAAAAGCTCAAGGCGTTTCTGCGGGAGAGCGGGCACCAAGGCTACCAGATTCACAAAACCAGCTTCCTCTACGACGCCGCCTCCGCCCGCGTCACGCTTTGTGCGCTGGCACCCATGCCGATGGACGGCACGATTATCGCCGTCCCTCTGCAACGATAAATGAGCACGCTCATCACCTCCCTCATGGCCTTCTGGGGGTTCGCCACCTTCCTCGCGAACCATCCCCTCATCCTCCCGTGAAGGCTCGCGCGTGCCGCGGCCTCAGTCCGTATGCGCCACCTCGGCGCCACGCACCGACTCGATCCACTGGCGCCAGACCTCGCCGTCCTCTCCGAGGTCACGCCCCGCCAGGAGGGTGAGCACCTTGTGCGCCGGCTCTCGATCAGTCGTCTGCTGCATCGCCACCATCTCCAGGAGCGGCTCGGCGGCCTTGTCGAGAATCTGCTTCCGATGGATGGCCCCCTCCGTCTCCAGGATCCGCACGAGCGCCCAGGCCGTCTTGTTGCGGTCGGCGGTGGTCGGCAGCCAGAGCGACTCGAGCACCGTGTCGAGCGGGAGGAGGACGCGCGGCTGGCCCTGCTGCGCCGCCCCCAGCAGGCGCATCACCTCGTTGCGCACGCCCTGAGCCGGGTCTCGCACGGAAGGAAGGACGGCCTGCACCACCTGCTCGCGCGAGGGCCCATAGGCCAGCAGGTTCACCGCCCCCATGCGCTTGCCCTCGTCGCGGTCCTCGCGCAGCACGCGCACGAGCGCGTCGAAGTGGCGCGGCACGCCCTCGAGGAACCGCGCCTCCCGAGGCGCGAGCTCCGGATGGTCGAAGCGGCCGTAGCAGGAGAAGGCCTGGCAGGCGCCGAAACCGAAGGCGAGCGCGCCCGCGTTCTCCAGCTTCCAGTAGGCCTTGACGTAGTCTCCCCAGGCGGCGAGCAGCCCGTCCGGATCCGCCACGTCTGCCTGGGGCGCGGGGGAGAAGCGCATGCGCCACTCGTCCCCCGCATCGACCAGGTCCACCGTCAGCCGCATGATGTTCGTCTTGAGGTCCACGCCCACCGAGAACGTGCACTGGGCGAAGGCATGGGCCGAGGTGACGCGCTTCTTGCTCTCGATGAGCTGCCGGATGAAGTCCTCCGACCCGGACTCGACGGGCGTGCCCGGGGCGGGCATCTCGATGAGCGCGAGCAGCTGCTCCTTCGGGACCTTGCGCGAGCCGAACACCTCGACGCCCCCGAATGTGTACACGGGCCGCCGCGGGGCCGAGGCCACGGCGGGCGCGATGGCTTCAGGCGCCGGGGTGAAGCCAGACGCGGGCATGGCCTGTTGCAGGGGGGTGGTGGCACTTGCGGCGAGGAGCGGCAAACACACGATGAGCTGTTTCACGAGTCCTCCAGCGCCCGGGCCTCGGGCGGGAACGGGAGGGCCTCGTGCAACGCATGTGCCCGCCCGTCGCGAGGGGCACGGCGCGGGAGCAACCCGGCGGCACACCGGGGTGGGCTCGTCCTGGATGTCCGCATCTGGGATTCGCGTGTCCCAGGGACGGGCACACCTCAGTGCGCGACCCGCGCCGGGCCCAGTCCCCGCCCCGCGAGGGCACTCGAAGTCTCCGCGAGCTGCTCGACGCGGAACTGGGGCAACGCGCGGAACAGCAGCCAGTCCCCGCTCTCCAGCGGCCCCTTCACCAGCTGCCCGGTGTCGAGCAACTGCCGGCCGATGGGCCCGGAGGTGTCGCCGCGCGCGAGCTGGAAGCGGACCCGCTCCAGCCGGCCGTCATCCAGCTTCACCTGGCCCTGCACGTACACGCTGTCGTCCCGGAGGAAGAGCTGAGAGCCCCCCTCCACCCGGCCGTAGGAGTTGTCCGCGCAGATGAGCTCGAACTCCTCCTCGCGAAGCAGCGAGGGGCAGTCCCCGCTCGGGGTATGGCCCACCACCACCCTGTGGATGCCCGAGCGCGCGAGCGTCTCGATGAGGGCCCGCGACGGGAGGCCGGGATGGTTGCGCTCGTCGGCCATGCGCCCGTACACCACGCTGCCGGTGTTGATCCGCTTGCCCGGGGACGGGGCCTGATAGGCGATGAGCGGCTCCCAGAGCGGCGTGCCCCTCGCGTCGAGGCGCCCCTCGGCGAAGACCTCGAGCTGCTCGCGGTACCAGTGGTTGAGGGCCTCGCTCCAGGCGTCCACGCCCTCCACCCGGCTCCCCGAGGGCACCGCCCCGAGGCTCTCCTCGTGCACCCCGCCATGGACGAAGAGCGTATTGCCGATGCGGTGGACGAGCCGACAGGCGGAGAGGTAGTCGCGCAGCGCGCCCCCAGGGCCGAGGTCCTCGAGGAAGCTGTCCACCACGTCTTCCTCGCTCACCGGAGCGCCGGTGCGGGCCAGCTCGGCCCGGCGGAACTCGAAGGCTCCACGCGCCCCCATGGTGTTGTCGAAGATCCACCGGAGGAGCACCGGCCGTGGACCCTCGCGCACCTCCGGGGGAGTCCGCGCCAGGGGGTGGCCACGCAGCTCGCGCACGAGCCGCAGCTTGTTGATGTCACGGTTGCCCGCCAGCAGCACCACCTGGGAGGGCTGCCGTCGCCAGGCCTCCAGCAGCGTCCGCACCACCCGGCGTCCATCCGGGCCGCGGTCGATGGCGTCGCCCCCGTAGACGAAGGTGGAACCCGGCCGCACCACCAGCCGCTCCCCGGCCTCGTCCAGATCGACGTGGGGGTTGTCCCGGCAGAAGCTGACCAGCTTCTCCCAGAGACCCTCCACGTCCGAGAGGTAGGCGATGGCGTAGTCGGACTTGCGCGTTGAGGGTGTGTTCGCCATGGGCAGAGGGTGCTCCCTGGGGGACTTCTAACACCCCGCGCCCCGGGCCTCAGCGCTCACTTCTCGTGCAGGCTGGCGATGTCGATCACGAAGCGGTAGCGCACATCGCCCTTGAGCATGCGCTCATAGGCCTCGTTGATCTTCTGGATGGGGATGACCTCGATGTCGGAGGCCACGTTGTGCTGGGCGCAGAAGTCGAGCATCTCCTGCGTCTCGCGGATGCCACCAATGAGCGAGCCGCCGAGCTTGCGCCGGCGCATGATGAGCGGGAAGGCCGACAGCGGGGTGGGCGCCTCCGGCGCGCCGACGAGGATCATCGTCCCGTCCAGCTTCAACAGGCTGAGGTAGGCGTTGTAGTCGTGCGGCGCGGAGACGGTGTCGAGGATGAAGTTGAACCGTCCAGCGAGGCTCTTGAAGGTGCTCTTGTCCTTCGTGGCGGCGAAGTGCGTGGCGCCCAGGGCCAGCGCGTCATCGCGCTTGGAGGGAGAGGTGCTGAGCACGGTGACCTCCGCGCCCATCGCCTTGGCCAGCTTCACGCCCATGTGGCCGAGGCCACCGAGGCCGACCACGGCGACCTTGTCACCAGGCTTCAGCCCATAGTGGCGCAGCGGCGAGTAGGTGGTGATGCCGGCGCA
>NZ_DASVSO010000917.1:0-16177 GCF_036388035.1 Archangium sp. | reverse complement strand
GGCCTGAGGTCTGTCCGCCCGACAACGGGCGGCTCAGAGGGTTTGCGGGCGGAGCGGGGCCGTGGAAAGGTGCCGGCCCCGTGCTCCTCCAGGATTTGAACCGCGTCCGGCAGATTGGGGTCATCGCAGCGCGCCACGGCTTCGGCGAGTGGCTCGAGCGCGCGGGCGTGTGGCGGCTGCTGGGGCGGCGGGAGAAGGTGGAGGTATCGCCCGAGGTCCAGCGCGCCTCCACCGCGCGCCGCTTCCGGATGCTGCTCAATGATCTGGGCCCCACCTTCGTGAAGCTGGGGCAGATCCTCTCCACGCGCGCGGACCTGCTGCCGGGCGAGTTCATCGAGGAGCTGGCGACGCTGCAGGACCATGTGGAGCCCATCCCGCTCGAGGACGTGTACGCGCGGATCCGCGAGTCGCTGGGCCGCGAGGCCACGGAGCTCTTCAAGCAGATCGATCCCGAGCCGCTGGCGGCGGCGTCGATCGCCCAGGTGCACCGGGCAGTGACGCTGGAGGGCGAGGAGGTGGTGGTGAAGGTGCAGCGGCCGGGAATCTCCGAGCGGATCGACTCGGACCTGGTGGTGCTGCGCTCGCTGGCGCGGCTGCTGGAGGCGGTGGTGGAGGAGACGGGCATCTACACGCCCACGGGGATCGTCGACGAGTTCGACCGGGCCATCCACGAGGAGCTGGACTTCGTGCACGAGGCCTCGAACATCCGGGCCTTCCTGGAGAACAACCGCAACCGGCCGTACATGACGATTCCGCGGGTGTACGCGGCGCTCAGCAGCCGGACGGTGCTGACGATGGAGTTCGTCCGGGGGGTGAAGATCAGCGTGGCGGAGCTGTCGCTGGAGGATCGGCGGGAGGTGGCGGGCCACATCCTGGACACGAGCTTCCGGCAGCTCTTCGAGGACGGGCTGTTCCACGGAGACCCGCACCCGGGGAACATCCTGGTGCTGGAGGGCAACCGGCTGGCGCTGCTGGACTTCGGGGTGGTGGGCCGGCTGTCGCGCGCCATGCAGGAGACGCTGGTGATGCTGGTGCTGGCGGTGGCGCTGAAGGACAGCGACTCGGTGGCGCGCATCCTCTACCGGGTGGGCGTGCCGGACGCGCGGGCGAACCTGGTGGGCTTCCGCAACGACATCGAGGGGCTGCTCGGGCGGCACCTGCCGACGACGCTGGGGCAGGTGGACGCGCGCAGCCTGATGCGCGATCTGCTCGACCTGGCGGTGAAGTACCGGATCCGGATTCCGAAGGAGTACGCGCTGCTGAGCCGGGCGTCGGTGTCGACGGAGGGCATCCTGCGCACGCTGTACCCGGACCTGAACATCCTCGAGGTGGCGATGCCGTACGCCAAGGAGCTGCTGGCGGACCGGTACGATCCGACCCAGCTCCAGGGCGGGCTGATGCGGACGTTGCTGCGCTTCCAGTCGCTGGCGGCGGATCTGCCCACGCAGCTCTCGCAGATCCTGCTGGACCTGGAGTCGGGGAAGTTCAGCGTGACGGTGCGGGCGGATCAGTTCGACAAGTTGAACGAGAACCTGCGGAGCGCGGCGATCGTGATGTTCATGGGCCTGTGCGCCTGCGGGTTCATCGTGGGAGCGTTCATCTCGTTCGCGCAGACGCCGGTGATGTACCAGGGGGTGCCGGTGCTGGGCGTGCTGGGCGTGGCGATGTCCGCGGCCCTCTTCGGGGCGACCTTCACCTGGTACCTGTTCGGCAAACGGTTCGGCAAGGTGCGGGTGAGTCGCTGGCTCGCGAAGAAGCGCGGCCGCTGAGCATCCCCCACCCCCTCTCCCGAGGGAGAGGGGGTGCCTGCCTCGCGTCAGACCTCAGTTGCGGCGCCGGCGCAGGCTCCACGCGCCGAACACCAGGGCCAGCATCGCCGCCGAGCTCGCGTCCGTGGCACCGCAGCCGCAACTCCCCACCACGCCGCCGCCCAGGTCCTGGATGACGCCCAGGATGAGCGGGCTGTTGTCCTGGATGATGGCCGGTGCGCCCACGTCGCTGTACTGCTCCACGCGCTCCGCGTTGGGGCCCTGGTTGATGGGCTGGTTGAACTTCGTGAAGAAGAAGCGCCCGTCCGGCAGCTCGATGCGCACCTCGCGCTTCGAGAAGTCCTCCTGGCAGGACTCGAAGCGCGCCTTGGCGGTGAAGACGTTGGAGACGTCCGCCGCGTCCGCGTTGAACTCGAAGTCCGGATCCACCGTCATCTCCTCGGCGGACATGGTGGTGTAGAGGCGCGTGAGGTACGGGTGCGCGTTGAGCAGCGCCACGGACGACTTCACCGGCAGCACCACCTCCTTCTCCAGCGCGTCCGCGAAGCCCTTCGCGTCGAAGGGCGCGCGCCCCGGATCCGAGTCGATGGCCGACCGGTAGAAGCCCAGGCTGTTGTAGAACTGCGCCTCGTTCACGCCCTGCTGCGCGAGTGACGCCGGCATGGGGATGTACTTGCGCAGCAGGCTCTGCACCGTGGGGTCTCCCGCGAAGCCCTGGGAGAGCATTGCCATGCCGAAGTCCACCGGGTGCGCGTAGCCCGCGAGCACCGCGGTGTTGTAGCCCCGGTTGTTGTTCATCATCGCGAAGTTCTGCCCGAAGGACGCGGCGCTCCCGGCGAACTCGGTGAGGAAGGCACGCCCGCCGGCCTCGTCCACCGCCGCCGTGGCCACCTGCGGGTAGTTGCGCCCGTTCCCCAGCCAGTCCACGCGCGTGGGGTTGATGAGCACGTGCCGGTAGTTCATCGGAATGGCGCGATTTTGCGACAGCACGTACGCGATGATCGGCATGTCCGGGCGCGCCGCGATCGCCGTGAGCCGGATGGGGATGCAGGGCCGGTTGCCCTCGAACTTCACCACCACGGGCCGCAGGTCCCCTACCCCCTTGTCCTGCTGGAGCTTGAGGGCGATGAAGTAGTAGCCGTTGCCCACGTACGGCTCGAGCGCCTTCGTGGTGGTCTCGGGGATGTCGTAGCCGTTGGTGGTGAGCCAGGTGCGCAGCGCCACCGCGTCGTCCGCGGTGAGGGTGGCCGCGTCATAGGGCCCCACGTCCTCGCGAGACACCACCACCACCCCGCCGCCGTCCGCCTGCGGCGGGCCGCCAGAGGTCGGCGACTCCGCCATGTCCGGAATGCCGCCGCGGAAGATGGGCTGGCACGAGGGCTCCCACTGGAGCTGGAACCGCGGCTGCGTCACCTGATCCAGGTAGGTGAAGAGCTGCGCCGAGCCGATGCTCAGCGTGGGCCGGGCCTGCACCGGCACCACCCAGGCGAACTTCTTCGCGTCGCCCTGGTACTGGATCTGGATGTGGGCCTCGACCGCGTTGCCGCTGACGCCGAAGACGATCCGCTCCCCGGCCTGATCGATGGGCGCCTGGGCACAGAAGAAACCGCCGCAGGCCTCGGCCCGGGGCGCGGCCAACAGCCCCACGGCGAGGAGTGCTCCGAGTACCACGTAACGCATGCAGACCCCCTTGGAGGAAAAGCGCGAGGGGCATCTTGTTGCAAGCGGTTGGCCGAGCGTCAACCCCGCGACATCACGGGCCTCGGGGGACGGGGGCCCCTCAGAAATCCACGAGGGGCCCACGAATCCACGGCGTCAGCCCCCCGCGAGCCGGGGTTTCTCGCCCTCGACGGAGGCGCCCGCCCCACCCGAGCCCGAGCCGTGCTCGGAGTCCGAGCCCCGGCCGCGCCACCGCGCCAGCCGCGTCACCATCCGGTCCGCCACCACGTAGAAGGCGGGCACCACCAGGAGGCTGAGCACGGTGGAGATGGAGAGGCCGCCCAGCACGGCCACGGACATGGGGGCGCGCGTCTCGCTGCCAGCGCCCAGCGCCAGCGCCGCGGGCACCGCCGCCATCATCGTGGCCAGCGACGTCATGAGGATGGGCCGCAGGCGCACCGGCCCCGCCCGCTGCATGGCCTCCACCGCGTCCGCTCCCAGCTCGCGTTGCTGTAGGGCGTAGTCCACCAGGATGATGGAGTTCTTCTTCACGATGCCCATCAGCAGCAGCAGGCCGATCATGCTGAAGATGTTGAGCGTCGTGTTGGTGCCCCACATCGCGAAGGCCGCCCCCGCCACCGACAGCGGGAGGATGGTGAGCACCGTGACGGGGTGGAGGAACGAGTTGAACTGCGAGGCCAGCACCATGTAGGCCACCCCGATGCCCAGGAAGAGGGCGAAGAGGAGGCTGCTCATGGACTCCTGGAAGGCCACGCTGGAGCCGCCGAACACCACGCGAGTGCCACCGGGCAGATCCTTCGCCAGCCGCTGCACCGTCTCCATCGCCTCCTGCTGGGTGGCGCCGGGAGCCACGTTGGCGAAGATGCTGATGGCGCGCTCACGGTCCTTGCGGGTGATGGCCTGGAGCGCCGGGCGCTCCTCCTGCGTCACCAGCGAGGACAGCGGCACCAGCTCGTTCGAGCCGGTGCGCACCTTCAGCACTGACAGGTCCTCCGGCCGCGAGCGCTGGTCCTTGAGCAGGCGCAGCCGCACGTCGATGCGGCGCCCGCCGGTGCTGTACTTGCCCACGCGCACCCCGCCCACCAGGGCGTTGAGGGTGGAGCCCACCGTCTCCATGGACACGCCCAGGTCCGCGGCGCGCGCCCGGTCCGGGGTGATGCGCAGCTCCGGCATGCCGAGCTGGTAGTCCGTGTCCACGTCCACCACCTTGCCGCTCGCCTGGAGCTGCTCGCGGATCTCCGTGCTGGACTCGATGAGGCGCTCCCAGTCCGAGCCGCGCACGCTGAACTCCACCGGGAAGCCGCGCGAGCCCGTGAAGCCGCTCTGCGACAGGTCCATCACCACCGCGCGCAGGCCCGGGTACGAGTTGAGCTCCTTGCGCACCACCTGGTTGAACTCGGCCATGGGCATGCGCTGACCCTGTGGCAACAGGGTGACGAACAGCATGCCGCCATTCGCCCCAGCGCCGCCGCCGCCCACCACCGCGAACAGGCGGCTCACCTCGGGCCGGTTGCGCAGGAACTCCTCGGCCCGCAGGAAGAGCCGGTTGGTCTCCTCCACGGTGCTGCCCACCGGCGTCTGCATGCGCACCATGACGCGGCCCTGGTCCTGCGAGGGAACGAACTCGCTCGACAGGCTCTTGAAGGCGAAGCCGGACAGGGCCAGCAGCAGCACCGCGCCGCCCAGCACCCACCAGGGCCGCTTCAGCCCCCGTGCCAGCACCTTGCCATAGCGGTGCTCCAGCCAGGTGAAGGCGCGATCCACCACCAGGCCCACCTTGCTGCGACCCTCGCGGCCCGTCTTGAGGAGCTGCGCGCACCGCGCCGGCGCCAGGGTGATGGCCTCCACGTAGGACAGCAGCACCGCCACGCACAGCGTCACGCCGAACTGGAGGAAGAACTTGCCGATGACGCCCTTCATGAAGACGACGGGCAGGAAGATGGCCACCACCGCCAGCGTGGCCGCCAGGGCCGCGAAGGTGATCTCGTGCGTGCCCTCCCGCGCCGCTCTCACCCGATCCTTCCCCTCCTCCGCGTGCCGGAAGATGTTCTCCATCACCATGATGGCGTCATCCACCACGATGCCCACCGCCAGTGAGAGGCCCAGCAGCGTGAAGGTGTTGAGGGTGAAGCCCAGGAAGTAGATGACCGCCACCGTGCCCAGCAGCGACATGGGGATGGCGAGGATGACGTTGAGCGTGCTGGAGAGCGAGCCGAGGAAGGCCCAGCACACCAGGGCCGTCAGGATGCAGGCCAGCAGCAGCTCGAACTCGATCTCGTGGACGCTCTCCTCGATGAACTGGGTGGAGTCGAAGTTGATGCCCACCTCCAGGCCCGGGGGGGCGTCCTTCTGCACCTCGGCCAGCTTGGCGCGCACACCCTGGGCCACGGCCACCGCGTTGGCGCCGCGCTGCTTGCGGATGCCGAGCCCCTGGGCCGGCTGCCCATCCACGCGGGCGATGCGGCGCTCGTCCTCGAAGCCGTCCTCCACCAGCGCCACGTCGGACAGATAGACGGGGGAGCCGTCTCCCTCGCGCACCACCAGGTGGCGCAGCGTCTCCAGATTCAACGCCTCGCCCATGACGCGGACGTTGATCTCCCGGCCCTCCGTCTCGATGCGGCCCGCGGGCAGCTCCACGTGCTCGCGCTGGAGCGTGGTGATGACGTCCATGACGGTGAGCCCGCGCGCGTCCAGCTTCGCCGCGTCCACCCAGATGCGCACGTTGCGCTCCAGCGAGCCACCCAGCGTCACCTCGCCCACGCCCGGCACCGTCTGCAGCGACTCCTTCAACCGGTAGCGGGCGAAGTCGGAGATGAACTGTCGCGAGAAGGGCCCGGACACGCCCACCTGGATGATGGGGTTGTCCTCCGGGTTGCTCTTGGAAATGACCGGCGGATCGATGTCCCGCGGCAGGCGGTTCTGCGCCTGGCTCACCTTGGCCGTCACGTCCTGCAGCGCCTGGTTCACGTCGCGCGACAGATCCAGCTCCACCGAGATGCCACCGCCGCCCTGGCTCGCCTTGGAGGTGATGGTCTTGACGCCCTCCACCTGCATCACCGCTTCCTCGAGCGGCTCGATGATGTCGTTCTCCACCGCCTCCGGCGAAGCCCCCTCCCAGCTCACGTTGACGCTGATGACGGGGTAGTCCACGTCCGGGAACTGGCTGATGCCGATGTCCTTCGCCGCCACCAGCCCGAAGACGATGGTGGCCGCCATCAGCATCCAGGCGAAGACGGGCTTCTTGATGCAGACATCGGTGATGTTCATCGACCCGCGCCTCCGTTGTTGGCCGTGTCCGCCTCACGGCGCGGCTCGCCGGTGAAGCCCGGTTTGGCCCCCTCCGCGATGCGCACCGCGGCGCCGTCCTTGAGCGCCTCGCCGCCGCGCACCACGAGCTGCTCGCCGGCCTCGAGCCCCTCGCGCACCTCCACCAGCCCGTCCGCCGTGCGCAGGCCGAGATCCACCACGCGCTCGCGCGCCTTGCCGTCCTGCACCACGAAGGCCAGGAAGCCGCGCTCGCTGGGGCGCACCGCCGTCTGGGGGATGACCGGGGCGCCCTGGGCCGTCGCCACCGGCACCGACACCGTGGCGAAGGCTCCCGGCCGCAGCGCCTGGGCCTCCTTCCCGCTCACCTCCGCCGTCACCTTCACCATGCGGCTCGCCGCGTCCGCCGCGTCCGCCACGTAGCTGATGCGGCCCGTGTACGTGTGCCCGTCCGTGCGCACCGTGAAGCGCGCCGGCATCCCCGGCTTCACCCGCGACACGTCCGCCTCGGCCACGGTGAAGCGCAGCAGCAGCGGATCCCGCCGCAGCAGCGTGGCCATCACCGTGCCCGGCTGCACGTACTGCCCCGTCTGCACCGTGCGCGTCTGCAGCACCCCGTCCATGGGCGCCTTCACGTAGGCGTCGCGCAGGTTCAGCTCGGCCTGATCCAACGCCGCCTTCGCCGCGCTGGCGTCCGCCGCCGCCGTGCGCGCCCGCGCCTGGGCGGTATCGAGCTGCTCGGCCGGCAACAGCCCCGGGCGCTCCTCGTTGGCCGCCGTGCGCCGCCCGGAGGCCGCCTCCGCCTCGGCCTTCGACGCCTGGGCCTTCTCCAGCGCCGCCTGCGCCGAGCGCACCGCGATGCTGTAGCGCGTGGGCTCGATCTCCGCGAGCACCTCGCCCTTCTTCACCGACTGGCCCTCCATGAAGCGCACCTGCTCCACCACGCCCGCCACGCGCGCGGTGATCTGCACCTGCTCGAAGGCCTCCACCGAGCCCACCGCGGAGACGACGTACTCCACGTCGCGCGCCTCCACGGCCGCCACCTCCACCGGGAACTGCACCGGGCCGCGACTGCCGCCCCTGCCCCCCGCCCCACCCTGCGCGCCGGGCGCACCCGGGCCCGCGGGAGCGGCCCCCGCCCCCCCGGACGGCTTGCCACACCCCGTCCCCAGGGCGAGCGCGGCGCCCAGCACCATCGTCACGACACGCGTCTTCACTTACGGCTCCTTCCCCAGCGGATCGAGTCCCACGGCGGCCCGCAGCTCCAGCAGCGCGGTCCCCAATGCATACCGAGCCCGGGCCAATGCCACCTCGGCCTCGAACTGCCTCACCTGCGCATCACTCAACGCCAACGAGGAAACAAGTCCCTGGCGATAGAGGATGCTCGTCTCCTCCGCGTTCTGGCGGGCGGCCCGGACGGCCACCTCGTTGAGCGCCAGGGCGGACTGGGAGGTGCGCAGCGCCACCCGCGCGCGATCCACCGCCACGTCCACGCGCCGCGTGCGCGCCGTCGCCTCGAGCTCCAGGGCCCGCGCCAGGGCGAGCCGCTCCCGGCGATCCGCGTAGCGCTCGCCGCCGTCGAAGACGCTCCAGGTGAGATCCACGGTGAAGAAGCCATCGAAGTTGCGGCCGGCGAGGCCCGCCTCGTTGGTGTAGCGGTACTGGGCGCTGGCGCCCAACGAGGGGAACAGCCGGGCGAGCGGCTCGCGCGCGAGGGCCTCCTGGGCCTGCACCCGCAGCTTCGCGGAGAGGATGTCCGGGCGGCGCTCCTCGGCCTTCTCGGCCAGCCCCACGAAGGAGTCCACGGGGCGCGAGGCCTCGGTGAGCAGCGTCTCGGGCGCGGCCAGCGGGCCCTCCACGGGCGCCACCAGCAGGTAGCCCAGCTCCAGGCGGCTCGTCTCGGCCTGCCCCACCGACTCGGCGAGCTGGGACTCCGCGCTGGCCACGTCCAGCTCCGAGCGCGTCACGTCATTGGTGCTGGCCAGCCCCGCCCGAGCCCGGGCCCGGGCCTCCTCGAGGGACTGGCGCGCCAAGGCCAGCCGGCGCTCCGAGGCCTCGACCACCTGCTGGGAGCCCAGCGTGGAGAGGAAGGCGTTGGCGGCCTGGAAGCCCACCTGGCGGCGAACCTCTACCGCGTCCAACTCCGTCGCCTCGCCGTCCTTCTTCGCGGCCTGGTAGAGCGGGAAGCCCCGCGCGTCGAAGAGCGTGAGGCGGGCGATGGCCGTGCCACCCAGGGCATTGAGCGCCTGCACCACCACCTGCTCCTCGCCCACCTGCCGCGTCGTCTCCCGTGGGCGGCGCGTGTAGGAGCCGGTGACGGTGAGCCTCGGGAAGAAGAAGGCCCGGGCGCGCGCCACACGGGCCTGGGCGGCCTCGGCGCGGGCCTGGGCGGAGAGCGCGCTCTCGTTCTGCTCCGTCGCGAGCGTCACCGCGCGCTCCAGCGTCAGCGGCTGCCCCCCAGCGGCGGGAGGTGGGGCGGGACGCGGCTCCTGGGCATGCGCGTCAGGCGCACACAGTGCGAGCCAAGCGCACACGGGGAGGACGACGGCGGCTCGGATCAAGGGCATGTTCGTGCGAGAGGGGGTGCGATCCGGGGGAAATGGCCAGCAAGCACCTATAGCGGAGGGGGGAGCGCCCGGCCACGGGAACCTGGGGCTGTCTAGACGCTGCCTCGCGCATCGGGCTAATGGTGGGACGAAGACTTTTCACGTCGGGCGCGGTGCGCCCGGGAATGCTCGAGTCATGCGTTTATTCCTGGCGGTGGGAATGTTGGCGCTGTGCGGCTGCAGTCGCGGCGGCGAGGCCGAGGCGGGAGCCGTGCGCGTGGAGGTCTTCTACGCCACGTTCCGCCCCGGGTGCCTGACTGTGACGGCACTGGACGAGGCGGATGCGAGCCGCACCGAGACGCAGCAGCTCCCGGTGGATGAGCGGCGCAGCGACGACCGGACGGTGGCGGTGTTCCGCAAGGCGGACTGGAGCCGCAACCTCCGGCTGACGGCGAGCGCGCGGGAGGGCTCGTGCTCGGGCCCGGAGGTGGCCTCCAGCTCGCAGGTGGTGGAGATCCCCGAGAAGGGCGCCACGCTGGTGTACCTGGACCTGCGCGCGCAGGACCTGGACGGGGACGGCTTCGTCTCGGCGAGTGCGTCCGGCGGCAAGGGCACGGACTGCGACGACACCGATGCCCGCGCCTACCCCGGCGCCACGGAGACGTGCGACGGCAAGGACAGCAACTGCTCCGGGAGCGAGGACGACGCCGTCGACAAGCGCGGCTACTACGTGGACGCGGACGGGGACGGTTACGGCAACCCGACGCAGGTGGTGCGTGCCTGCATGCGGCCCTCGGGCGCGGTGTCGGAGGCCGGCGACTGCCACGATGGGAAGAAGGGCGTCCACCCGGGCCAGGCCGAGCAGCTCTGCGACGGAGAGGACGAGAACTGCAGCGGCGCGGCGGACGAGAATTTCCACCTGGGCTCGGCGTGCGAGACGGAGCTGGGCTGCGCGGGCACGCGCGGCTGCACGACGGATAAATCGGCGGCCGTGTGTGCCAGCACGCAGTCCCCCATGCCGTGGTTCGTGGATGAGGACGGGGACGGGCGCTACGGCACGAGCGTGGGCCTCTCCTGCAAGACGCAGCCGGACGCGAGGACGCTCAAGGACGACTGCGACGAGGGCTCGCGCTTCCTCGGCGGCGCCGAGGTGTGCGACCGGCTGGACAACAACTGCGATGGCCGCGTGGATGAAGGCGGCCTCTGCGCCGGCGGCCCGTGGAGCGCCCGGAGCGTGCTCGGCGGGGACACGACGTGGGAGGCGGTGACGAGCTACGGCCTGGGCAGGGCGTGGCTGGCGGGCGCGGGCGGTAGGCTCGCGCACGTGGACGGCGCGACGGTGACGGACATCGCTGGCTGCACGGGGAACTGGAAGGCCGCGTGGGCGAGGCCGAGCGATGGGCGCGTCTTCCTCGGCTCGGCGGACGGGGTGCTCGGCAGCGCCACGACCTCGGGCACGGCGTGTGTCACGGCCTCCGTGGGCGGGGTGACGAGCAGCATCAACGGGCTGGTGGGCTTCGAGCGCTCCGGCGTCACCACCGTGTACGCGGTGACCAGTGGCGGCCATGTGCTGCGCTGGGAGTGGCGGAGCGCCTCCTCGCCCTCGGCGCCGGTGGTGGCGGCCACGGTGCCGGCGAACCTGCGGAGCATCCACGGCCTGGGCGAGGGCACGCTGCTCGCCGTGGGCGCCGAGAGCTACCAGCTCGACAACAGCACGGCCGTGCCCCGCGCCTTCCGCCTCGACACGGCCTCGGGAAGCTGGAAGCCCGAGAGCCTGCCGGCGGACGTCGGCACGGGCTTCCTGCGCGGCGTGTCGGTGGTGGACGGGCGGCTGGCGTACGCGGTGGGTGACAGGGGCCTCGTGCTCGCGCGCGAGAACGGGGCGTGGCGGAAGCTGACGTCGCCCGACGGCACGACGGATCTGGTGGACGTGGTCGCCTTCGACCCCACCGTCGTCCTCGTCCTCTCCAAGAAGGCCAACACGTACCTCCACCGCCTCAACGGCACCACCTGGACCGAGCCCTTCCCCCAGGGACAGGCGCTCCTCTCGCTCGACGGCTTCGACCCCCGGGAACAGTGGGCGGTGGGCCAGGGCGGGACGCTGGTGCACTGGGGCCTCTGAGCCCCCATGGAGCTGCGCGCGGACAGGCTCACGGTGCGGCAGGGCGTGCGACCCGTTCTCCGGGACGTGGTCTGCACCCTTCCGCCCGGCAGCCGCGTGCTCGTGCTCGGGCGCTCGGGCGCGGGCAAGACGACGTTGTTCAAGGCGCTCGCGGGGCTGACGGCGCCCGCCAGCGGACACGTCCTCTGGAATGGCGAGGACGTGGCGGCGATGGCCCCCGCGCTCAAGCGCGCGCGCCAGGCGGCGTTCGGCATGGTGTTCCAGACGGACGCCCTCTTCGACTCGATGACGGTGCGCCGCAACGTGCTGCTGCCCCTGGAGCGCCGGCACGTGCCCCGCGAGGAGGCGGAGGCGCGCGCGGACGAGGTGCTGCGGGCGGTGGGTCTCGCCGAGGCCGCGGAGACCCTGCCGGAGCGGCTGTCCGGGGGCATGCGCAAGCGGGCCGGCATCGCGCGCGCGCTGGCGGCGAGGCCCTCGGTGCTGCTGGCGGATGATCCGTTCGCGGGGTTGGATCCGGGCACGGCGCGGCAGGTGGCGCGGGTGCTGCTGGAGGTGGCCGGGAGCGGCTCGCTGATCGTCGCCGCGCCCGATGCTCCGCCGGAGCTCTCCCTCTCCCGCTGGCTGTACCTGCGCGACGGGCAGCTCCTGTACGACGGCCCGCCGGCTCCCGAGGTGGAAGCACTGGCGGACGAGGCGCTCGCGTGAGCGCACGGGGCTGGCTCGGGCGGGAGACGCTCGATGGAGTGCGGGCCGTGGGAGCGCTGGGGCTGGTGCTGGCGCGCACGGTGCTGGGGCTGGCACGGATGGATCGCCGCGAGCTGCTGCGAGGGCTGGTGCAGTTCGGCTGGGGCTCGCTGCCGCTGACGCTGGCGACGGCGGCGCTGACAGGGGCGACGGTGGTGGTGCAGACGTCGCTGTACGTGCAGCGCTTCGGGGCGCGGGCAGTGCTCGGGTGGGCGGCGGGGTACGCGGTGCTGTGGGAGTTCGGCCCGCTGCTGCTGGGGTTGGTGATGGCGGCGCGGCTGGGAGCGCGCAACGCGGCGGAGCTGGCGACGATGCAGGTGGGCGGGCAGCTCGAGGGCCTGCGCGGCATCGGGTTGGATCCGTTCTCGATCCTGGTGGCCCCACGGGTGGTGGCGATGACGGCGAGCGTGACGGGCCTGTCCGCCCTCACCTTCCTGGTGGCCGTGCTCTTCGAGGCCGTGGCGGCCTACTTCACGCTGGCACTGCCAGTGCGCTCCTTCTTCGACAGCTTCGAGAGCATGCTCCACCTCCGGGACATGCTGGCCGGAGTGCTGAAGTCGGGCGCCTACGGGCTGGCCATCGCGCTGGTGTCCACGTCCGTGGGGCTGAGGGCGCGAGGAGGCGCTCGGGCGGTGGGCCAGGCGGCCGCGGGCGCGGTGGTGATGGGGTGCGCCGCCATCTTCCTGCTGGACTTCCTGCTCACCACCGCGCTGACGAAGCTGCCGGGGTGAGCCCGTCCCGGGTGGCTTCGTTCCCCGCGCGGAACGCGGTAGCCTCGGACCTCCGAAGTCACCCCCCACCTGGAATGAACATCCTCGCCTCCTTCGGAGCCCCCGTGCTGATGCTCGCGCGCACCGTGCGTGCGAGCGCGCGTGACGGCCTGCCCTGGCACGAGTGCCTGCGACAGCTCCACGAGCTGGGCGGGCGCAGCATGTGGCTGGTGACGTCGGGCATGGCGTTCTTCGGGGCGGTGATGGTGACGATCGCGAACGACCAGGCGAGCCGGCTCACGGGCAACCTGCCGGTGGTGGGCCCGCCCTACTTCGAGCTGATGGTGCGCGAGTTCGGCCCGGTGGTGTCCGCGCTGCTGGCGGCGGCGCGCGGAGGGGCCAGCCACGGCGCCGAGCTGTCCACCATGAGCGTCAACGAGCAGGTGGAGGCGCTGGAGATGTCGGCGGGCGACCCCTACGCGGACCTCGTGGCGCCGAGGGTGTTGGCGGGGCTGGTGGGCGTGCCGCTGCTGTGCGTGCTCGGGACGATGGCGGCGACGCTGTCGGCGGTGGCGACGGCGACGTGGGCCTTCGGCACGGACGGGACGGCCTTCATGGACGCGCGGTACGTGGACGGGTGGGACGTGGCGGCCGGGCTGGTGAAGGCGGCGGGCTGCGGCGTCTACATCCCCCTGGCCGCGGCGGTGGAGGGGCTGTCCGCGCGCGGAGGCGCCGAGGCGGTGGGCGAGGCCACCACGCGCGGGGTGGTGGCGGCGTGCATGGGCTGCCTGCTGATTGATTTCGTGGTGGCGCTCGGCTTCCAGGCGCTGCGGGTGTGAGTGGGACGGGCATGCTGCGCTTCTCGGAGGTATCGGTGACGTTCGAGTCCGGCCGGCGGGTGCTGGCGGGGCTGAGCGCGGAGCTGTCCACGCGCGAGCTGACCTTCGTGGCCGGAGCGAGCGGGGCGGGCAAGAGCGTGCTGTGCCGGCTGGCGGTGGGGCTGCTGCGGCCGGAGGCGGGCCGGGTGGAGCTGCTCGGCGAGCGGGTGGACACGCGGCCCGAGCGCGCCCTGCGAGCCCTGCGCCAGCGGGCGCCGTACCTGGTGCAGGGCCCGGCGCTGCTGGACTGGCGGACGCTGCGGGAGAACGTGGCGATGGCGGCTCCCGGCGTCTCTCGGGCCGCGGTGGACGAGGCCCTGGGGCTGGTGGGGTTGGAGGTGGCGGGAGATCGCCTGCCCACCGAGCTGGGGCCCGGGGCGAAGAAGCGGGCGGCGATTGCTCGGGCGCTGGTGCTGCGGCCGGAGTACCTGCTGCTGGACGAGCCCACCACGGGGCTGGACCGGAGGGCGGCGGCGCAGGTGGAGGGAGTGCTGGCCTCGGTGAAGGCGCGAGGGCTGGGAGCGCTGGTGGTGTCCCACGACTACCGGCTGCTGCGCACGCTGGCGGATCGGGTGCTGGTGGTGGGAGGAGGACGGTGTGCCTTCCTGGGCACGCCCGAGGAGTTCCTGGCATCTTCTGAACCGGAGCTGCGCGCCCTGACGGCGCCGTTCCTGGAGGCAGCCTCGGATGGATGAGCGTCGCTTGGAGATGAAGGTGGGCGCGCTGGTGTTGGCGGCGGTGCTGGGCGTGCTCGGCCTGCTATGGCTGATGGGCGAGCTGACGACGGGCGGCGAGACGGTGCTCTCGGTGGACTTCGGGCACACGGGCAACGTGGTGAAGGGCGCGCCGGTGAAGCTGGGCGGTGTGGTGGTGGGCCGGGTGGAGGACATCGGCCTGCAGCCGGATCGCCGGGACGAGCAGGGCCGGCCGCTGCCAGTGCGGATGGGGCTGTCGGTGCGTCCCGAGGCGCTGGCGGCGCTGCGCTCGGACGCGCGGGTGACGGTGGGGACGGTGGGCCCGCTGGGCGAGCCGTACCTGGAGCTGAACCCGGGCTCGGCGTCCGCCACTCCCCTGCCCTCCGGGGTTGCCCTGCGGGGCACGGACGCGCCGCGCCTGGACCTGGTGGCGCAGCAGCTCTCGGCCTTCCTGGACGTGGCGAGCGGCGCGCTCGCGGACGATCCGGAGGGGCTCCAGAAGCTGGCGGCCAACGTGTCCCGGCTGACGAGCACGCTGGACGGCGTGCTGAACGAGAACCGGGGCGATCTGAAGACGCTGACGGGCGAGCTGTCCGCGGCGGCGAAGGACATGCGCATGCTGGCGAAGCTCGCACGGGAGACGATGCAGGCCGGCGGCACGGGGGCCCAGCTGCTGGGAGACGCGGCGGAGACGGTGGCGCTGGTGAAGCGCGAGCTGCCCGGCATCTCCGGCTCGGCGGGCAAGACGCTCAATGGGCTCGCGATGATGACGGGCGGGCTCGATGAGAAGGACGGCGCGAAGCTGAAGCAGGCGCTGGAGCGCTACACGGCCGCGGGCGAGAAGCTGGACCAGATCGCCGCGAAGGCGGATCGGCTGCTCACCCGCATCGAGGCGGGCGAGGGCACGGTTGGTGCATTGCAGAAGGACAAGCAGGTCTACGAAGACCTGCGAGGCCTGCTGTCAGACCTCCGGAAGCACCCGTGGAAGGTACTCTGGAAGGAGTGAGGGGATGGGGAGGGTGGATGAGTATGTCCACGCGATTCGGAAGCACAACCGAAGGGACATCGTAAGGCTGTTCGAGTACGGCCTGACCCGGCGCAAGATGAGGCACGGTTTGCAACTGCAGCTCCGTCACGCCATGGAAAATGGCTTTCCACACTACGGTCTACGTTCGGAGGGCGCGCCATGACGGTGTGTGTGGTGACGGAGGAGCAGTTCGATGGCGAGCTCATCGAGTCACTGCTCAAAGCCAAGGGTCTCGAGCAAGCTCGCGTCTTCGTGGGCGGCAATCGATCTTCCGCGGAATCACTGGCCAGCTCGCTCATGGTCGTGAAGCAGCTCCCCGTGGCCCTCGTGCTCGACGCCGAAGCACATGATCCCTCGAAGATCCAGAGCCGCAGAAGGCAGCTCGAGGCCTTGGTGGGAGCCATTACCTCCATGGAGGAATGGAAGCTGATCCTGATGGCACCGGAGCTGGAGATCCTCTTCTTCCGAGTCCCGGGGCTGCTCGAATCACTCGGGCTCCCCGCCCCTTCGTCGGAACAGCTCAAGATCGCGGAGTATGTGCCAGGCAAGGTCCTCGAGGAGCTCGTCACGTCCGGCTCCGCCAAGCGGGCCAGGAACACGCCGTGGCGGCAATGGTTGATGAAGCGCTTCTCGCGGCTTCCTCATGACGAGATATGGAAGCTGGAGCCGTTCGCTGAACTCCAGCGCTTCCTCATCCAGGTCGAGCAGGCCTCCGAATCAGCAGCGCTCGGAGACCCCTGAA
>NZ_DASVSO010000916.1:0-13350 GCF_036388035.1 Archangium sp. | reverse complement strand
CATATACGGCGCGCCGACTTCGGTGCGCTCGAGGACGCGCCCGGGAGCGTGGACCTCCTCTGGTCCGAGGGTGCCATCTACATCCTGGGTTGGGCCGAGGGCCTGCGGCGGTGGCGTCCGCTGCTGCGCCCCGGTGGGCTGCTGGCCGTCACCGAGGTGACGTGGCTGACGGACTCGCGTCCCGAGGAGGCCACCGCGTTCTGGCGCGAGGCCTACCCGTCCATGGGGACCGTCACGTCCAACAGCGCCGCGGCGCGCGAGGCCGGCTTCGAGGTGCTGGACACCTTCGTGCTGCCGGCGTCGGCGTGGTGGGACGCGTACTACCGGCCGCTCCAGGCGCGCATCGAGTCGCTGCGCGCGCGGGCCCAGGAGGACGCGGAGCTCGCCACCGCCATCGCCGAGACGGAGCGGGAGATCTCCCTCTATGCGCGGCACGGCGCGTCCTACGGCTACGTCTTCTATCTGTTGCGAGCCCGCGCCGGTTGAAGCCACGGACAGCCCGCGGCGCTGTCTGTCGTGTATGCCCGTGGGGCGGTACGTGGTCGCGGGTAGGTGTTGGCTCACGGCCGCTGCGTCAGCCGTGAGTGTAATGGTGCACGGATGGCGCACTCGGGGAGCGCTGGATCAGGTGACGCGGTTCATCATGATCGCAGGCGAGGGAGTGGGTGATGGGGCGCGTCCTGCACATGTTCTCAGAGGCCACCACCACCGGAGTCACTGACTCCGAGGGGCCCTCGCGGCGTGTTTCCCCCTCCGCCGTGGCGCCCACCGGGACGGTGGCGCTCGTCTTCACGGACGTGCAGGGCTCCACCCACCTGTGGGAGCGGTGTGGCTCCAGCATGCGCGCGGCGCTGGACGTCCATGACCGGGTGCTGCGCTCCCTGCTGGCGGAGGGGGACGGCTACGAGGTGAAGACGCAGGGGGACTCCTTCATGGTGGCCTTCGCCTCGGCGGTGGAGGCCGTGCGCTGGTGCCTCGAGGCGCAGCAGGCGCTGCTGCTCGCGCCCTGGCCGGAGGAGATCCTCGCCGAGGAGGACGCGGCGGAGGTGACGGGCCCGCACGGGCTGATCCACCGGGGCCTGCGGGTGCGCATGGGGGTGAACCTGGGAGAGCCCGAGTGCCGCCTCGACGCGCGGACGGGCCAGGCGGACTACTTCGGGCGGATGGTGAACGTGGCGGCGCGGGTGGCGGCGGCCGGCCACGGTGGGCAGGTCCTGGTGAGCGGCCCGGCCTGGGCCCGGGTGGAAGGCGAGCAGGAGGCGCTGGGCCGGCCCGTGGCGCGTCCCCTCGGGGAGTTCTACCTCAAGGGCATCGAGGAGGCCGTGGCGCTGGTGGAGGTGCTGCCGGCCACGCTGGCGGAGCGGCGCTTCGAGCTGCCGCGGGTGCCGCGGGTGCGGCGGGGCCGGGTGCCTGGCGAGACGGGGGAGTTCATCGGCCGCAAGGAGGAGCTGGCGCTGCTGGCGCGCTCCTGGGAGAAGGGCGCGCGGCTCGTCACCCTGCTGGGCCCCGGGGGCATGGGGAAGAGCCGGCTGGCCACCTGCTTCGGCAACCTGCAAATCGATGCGTGGGCGGGCGGGGTGTGGATGTGCGAGCTGACGGACGCGTCGACGGTGGACGACATCTGTCACGCCGTCGGCCAGTCGCTGGGCGTCGCGCTGACCCGCGAGGGCGAGGACAGGGATCCGGCGGAGCGGCTGGGCCGGGCCCTGGCCGGGCGGGGCGACGTGCTGCTCATCCTCGACAACGTGGAGCACGTCGTCCACCACATGCCGGCGACGCTCGGCCGCTGGCGTGGGCTGGCACCCCGGGCGCGCTTCCTCATCACCTCGCGCGAGGCGCTGCTGCTGCCCGAGGAGCACGTCCTCGAGCTGGAGCCGCTGGCGGTGCCCGAGGAGGGCGAGGCGCGCCTGGAGCAGCTCGTCCACTGCGACGCGGTGCACCTGTTCCTCCAGCGGGCCCGGGCGGTGCGGGCCGGCTTCGAGCTGACGGCCGTGGAGGCCCTCCGGGTGGCGGACATCGTGCGCAAGCTGGATGGCATTCCGCTGGCCATCGAGCTGGCGGCGGCCCGGACGAACCTGCTGGGGCTGGCGCAGATTCAAGAGCGGCTGTCCCGGCGCTTCGAGCTGCTGCGCGGAGGGCGGCGCGACGGCTCGGCGCGGCAGAGCACGCTGTGGGGCGCCATCGACTGGTCGTGGAACCTGCTGGAGCCCTCCGAGCGGGCGGCGCTGGCGCAGTGCTCGGTGTTCCGGGGCGGCTTCACGCTGGAGGCGGCCGAGTCGGTGCTCATGTTCCCTCCGGGCGGGCCGGACGTGCTGGAGATCATCCACTCGCTGCGCTCGAAGTCGCTGCTGAGGGCCTCCGCGCCGGACGGGCTGCCCGGGGAGCTGCGCCTGGGTATGTACGAGAGCATCCGGCAGTACGCCTCCTCGCGGCTGGCGGAGCGGGGAGAGGGGGCGATGCTGGCGGCGCGCCACGCGGGCTGCTACCTCGCGCTGGCCCACCGGTTGAGCGCGCGGATGCGGGGCGAGGGCGGGGAGCTGGCCTTTCGCCGGCTCGCGCTGGAGCGGGAGAACCTGCTGGGGGCGTGTGACAACGCGCTGGCGGTGTCACCCGTGACGGCGAGCTCCCTGGAGCGGGCGTTGGGGGCGCTGGTGGCCCTGGAGCCGGACGTGACGGCCCGGGGCCCCGTGGGCATCACGCTGTCGCGGCTGGACCGGGCGCTGGAGCTGACGGCCCACGTGGAGGTGGACCCACTGCCGCGGGCCGAGGCGCTCGCGGTGCGGGGCCGGACGCGCCATGGGGCGGGCCAGCTCGCGGCGGCGCGGAGGGACCTGGAGGCGGCGCGGGAGGCCTTCCACGCGCTCGGGGCGGTGGAGCGGGAGAAGCGCGTCGCGGTGGACCTGGGCATCGTGGCCCGGGACGAGGGGGACATGGGCAGGGCCTGGATGCTGGTGCGGGAGGCCCAGGAGCTGCCCTCGGCGGGAGACCGGTGGCTGGAGGCGTACGCGGTGGGCAACCTCGGCATCCTGGAGCTGGGGCGGCACGGGGCGCGGGCCGCGCTGCCGCACCTGCGCACCGCGCTGGAGCTGTTCCGCGACGTGGGGGACGTGGCCTTCGAGGTGGGCTTCCTCACCAACTACGCGATGGCGCTCGGCGAGGCGGGGAGCACGGCGGAGGCGGTGACGCTGCTGGAGGACGCGCTGGAGAAGGCCTTGCGCGTGGGAGACCGGGCGGGGCATGCACTGGCGCGGGTGAACCTGGGGTGCTTCCTGCTCGACGCGGGCCGGGCGGTGGAGGCGCGCGAGCACCTGGAGGCCACGGTGCACATGGGCCGGCAGCTCGGCATGCGCATCCTGGAGGGCGTGGCGCGGGGGGAGCTCGGCCGGGCCCTGGTGGCGCTCGGGGCCCTGGAGAGCGCGCGCTCCCGCCTGTCCGAGTCCGTCTCCCTCCTGGCCCAGGTGTCGCGCTGGCACGCGCTGCGCTTCACCGCACACCTCGCCGCGGTGCAGGGGGCGCTCGGAGCGCTCGCGGCCTCGCGGGAGGGCTTCGATTCGCTGGAGGCCGCGCCCGAGCTTCGGGACGACCCCGTGCTGCGCGAGCTCACCTCGCTGCTGCGCGCCTCGCTGGAGCTGGCGGAGGCGGTGAGGCTCTCTCCCGCGAGCGGGGCGGGAAGGCGCGCGCTGGAGTCGGCGCGGGAGCGCGTGGCGCGGGCCCGGAGCGCTCCGGCCGAGGCGGCCTCGTCGGATCTGCGCGAGGCGCTCCGGGTGCTCGACCAGGGCGTGCTGGCGGTGGGCGGGGGCACCTCGCGGGCGTGAGGTGCCCCGGGGCTCAGCGCGCCGTGGCCTTGTGGCTGGCCTTGCCGCGCGTGCGGAGGAACTCCACCACGCTGGGCTGGTGACGGCGCTCCGACTCGACGCACAGCCGGATGGACTCGAGCGCCCGGGCGAGCGCGCGCGGCCCCCCTTCGATGTTCGCCACGCGGGGCGTCAGCAGGGCCTCGGCCTCGGCGCGCTGCTGCTCGTCGCACAGGTTGCCCACCATTCCGATGAGCCCACCCAGCTCATCCGAGCGCAGCTTGCCCGCGAGCGTGTCGAAGTTCCGTTGGTAGAAGTCCCAGGCCAGGTCTCGGGACTCGGAGAAGAAGGCCGTGCCGAAGAGGGCCTGCGTGTCGCGCACGTCGAACGCGTCCCCGAGTACCAGCGCGAGTGCCTCCTTCTTGAGCGTCGGGTCGCGGAAGGCACCGAGCGAGGCGAGCAGCCGGGTGCGCTCGTTGCGGTCCTGGCTCGCGCGGGCCTGGGCGAGCACCGTGTCGAAGAGGGTGCGGTCTCCGTCACGAGCCGCCACGCGCAGGGCCGACCAGGCCACCTCGGGGCTCACGGACTCGCGGTCCGCGAGCCACGCCCGCGCGAGCCGGCCCGCTTCCTGGCTCAGCACCGGGTCCTGTCCGCCGATGGCCGCGAGCCCGAGCAGCATCGAGCGCAGCTTCTTCACGTCGTCACCCTCGCCCGGCCTGGGCGTCCAGCCCAGGGCGCGCGCCCGAGGGCCATACAGCTCGCGGAGCCACGCCCGGTAGCGCGGGCGCTCGGCCTCGGGGAGCCGCTCCGCGCGGACGGAGAAGAGGAGCTGTGCGCCTGCCTGGAGGATGAGGCGGTGGGAGTCCGAGGCGGTGGCGGGCACCAGCTTCAGGGCCTCGCCCAGGGGCACATCTCCCCGCTCCACCGCGGCCGAGACATCCCCCAGGAAGGCGAGCCGCTCGGCGGTCGTCAGCGTCCCCGGGGGCGTGGAGAGCAGCCCGGAGAGCTGCTCGCGGGAGTAGCCCCCGCGGTAGTAGCCGCTGCCACCCGCGTTGAGCAGGAGCCACGAGGGGCAGCCCTGGGTGGGGAGCTCCAACTCGCCGGTGGCGCCGGTGAGGAGCGTGCAGGCCCGGGCGGACACCTTGCCCTGGCCGGCGCGCACGCACACGGGGACGTCCCAGGTCTGCGCGGTGGAGCCGGTGGAGCCAGCGGGCAGGAAGCGCTGCTGGGAGAGCTTCAGCCGCGGGGGCGCGCCCGCCTCGCACTGGAGCTCGGCGGAGACGCGGGGCACGCCCGGCTGGTCGATGAAGCCGCGGAAGACGCGGGCGGCTTCGGGCCCGGCGGACGCCTCGAGTGTGGCGAGGAAGTCATCCGAGGTGGCCACGCCCCAGGCGTGCTTGCGCACGTGGGTGCGCAGCATGTCGCGCACGCGCTCCTCGCCCAGCCAGCCCTCGAGCATCCGCAGCAGCGAGGCGCCCTTGGAGTAGGTGGTGCCGTTGTCGAAGGAGCCGATGATGTCGTCGTTGGTGGTGATGGGCTTGCGCACGGACGGCGAGGTGGTGAGCGAGTCCGTGGAGAGCGCGAACGAGGCGGAGTTGGCGCTCGCATCCAGCGCGTAGACCCAGGAGGGCTCGAACTGGTCGGTCATCTTGTGGTCGAGCCAGGTGGTGAGCGACTCGTTGAGCCAGATGTCGTCCCACCAGCGGCAGGTGACGACGTTGCCGAACCAGTAGTGGGCCAGCTCGTGAATGGCGATGTTCACGTAGGACTGGCGGCGCTGGAGCGTCTCCTCGCCCGGGCGGATGAGGGTGAGGGGCTGGCCGAGCGCGACGATGCCCGGGTGCTCCATGGTGCCCCAGTAGCGAGGCACCACGGCCACATCGAGCTTCTCGTAGGGGTAGGTCTGGTCGAAGAAGTCCTCGAGCAGGGTGACGAGGCGCGGGGTGACGCTGGCGGCATAGGCCGTCTCGGCCCCCCGGCCGTGGGGGACGATGAAGCGCAGGGGGACGCGGGCGCGACCGACGGGGCCACCGTCCACGAGCTCGAAGGGGCCCACCACGAAGGCGACGAGGTAGCTCGGCATCGGCCGGCTCTCGGCGAAGGTGACGCGCTTGAGCCCGCCCGGCAGGGGCTCCTCGGAGACGACGGGGTGGTTGGCGAGCGCCACGTGCTCCTGCTTCACCGTGAAGCGCAGCCGCCAGGGCACCTTGAAGCCGGGCTCGTCGAAGCACGGGAAGGCGCGCCGCGCGTCGATGGGCTCGAAGAAGGTATAGAGGTAGGACGCTCCGCCCTCCTCCACGGCGTAGAGGCCCTGGCTGCGCTCACGGTCAGCGCGGCCGGTGAAGGAGACGGAGAGCCGCGCGGGGCCGGTGCCGAGCGTCTCGGGGAGCAGCAGGCCCAGGCGGCCCTCGCTCTGGGTGACGGCACGGGCCTCCAGCGTGCGGCCGTCGAGGAGGACGCTCGCCTGCGTCACCTGGAGGTCCTGCGCGTGCAGCCACACCTGGCGCACGGGCTCGCGGACGTCCACGTCGATGGTGACGGTGCCGGAGTAGGTGGGCTCGGCGGGCAGGAGCGTCAGGTCCAGCGCGTAGCGCACCGGCCGCACCGAGTCGGGCAGGCGCAGCGCGGGAGGCTGGGGCTCGGGCCACCGCGGTGCGGCGGCCACGGGCGAAGGCGCCGTGGGGGCCGGGGGGGCCTCGGGAGCATGGGCACAGCGGAGGGAGGTGAGGGCCAGGAAGAGGAGGAGTTGCCAGCGCATGGCGCGCGAGGCTACCCGCCCAGGCCCGCCTGGAGAAATCCGCGGGGTGAAGAATGGGTGCGTCCGAGTGAGGAAGCCGTTTTTTAATCTCGTGCTCTACCCCTGAGCTATCTCCCGGTGAAGCGAGTCGGGAGAGCCGGATTCGAACCGGCGGCATCGAGAGCCTTGGGCTTGTATGGCCTCTTCGGCCGGACGCGAATGCTGTCAGAGAGGAATGAAACGCCCGAGTGGGGAAGCCGTCGAAATGCCTGATTAAGAGTCAGGTGCCTTACCATTAGGCTATCCCAGCACATGGAGCTGGGAGTTGGATTCGAACCAACATGAGAGCTTGTATGGCCTTTCCGGCCGGGCGCTTCAAAGCTTGCGCGGGGGCTCGGGCGACTGCGCCGTGGCTTCCGCTTACCCTCACAGGGACGCGGCACTCCGGCGGAACCTGACGGACTATTTTCCGGGTGATTTTTCCGGCGTGGCGGGCGCGGGGGCCTGGGGCTTCTGGAACGCGGCGCACGGGTCCTCCCGCTCGGCGGCGGGGGTGAACCAGACGAAGTCGTAGGGCAGCTTCCCGGGGCTCTCCGAGGGCGCGTAGTCCCCGGGCTCACGGGCCTCGGGGGAGACCTCGAGCAAGGCCACGGCGCGCACCGGACGCTCGGGGGCCCGTTGGGCGAGCCAGGCCGGGACGCCCCGGTCGGTGCGAGCGTGGCCGGCACCGGTGATGAGGAGGGCCCCGTCTGCCGAGGCGGTGGTCATCAGGCGATCGGCCATCTGCGCATCGCGCGCCCGCTGGGCGAGCACCATCGGGTCGAGCATGGACTCGGGGAGGTGGCCGCAGTGGGACGCGTGCATCTCGGCGCGCATGGCGCGGGCGACGTCCTCCGGCGGAGGCGTGTCGAGCCCGAGCCGGGCGCGCGTCTCCGGCGGGAGGGTCTCGGGGCCGCGCATGACGAGCTCCTTCACCTGGGTGCGCGGGAGGTTGGCGCCGATGATGCGCAGGCCGCGCTCGGTGCCGACGGCGAAGATGGGGCGGTAGAGGGACCAGTCGGGCCAGCCACTCTTGTCCCACGCCACCGCCTGGGCGAGGGCATCTGGGTCCTGGGGCGCGCGGGCGAGCGCCGCGTCGACGGCGGGCTGCTGCTCCACGTCGAGCATCTCGAAGGCGAGCGCGGGCTTGCGGCCAGAGGCGGTGAGGCCTCGCACCAACTCGGCCTGCAGCAGATGGTGGTCGGCGTTGTCGTGCCGCTCGCCGAGCAGGACGAAGGGCACCTGGGAGAGTTCCGCGAGCAGTGCCGGCTCCTCCACCCAGCGGCCCTGCCTCACGTCCCAGATTCTTCCCACCAGCGGGTGGTCGCGGTGCAGTGGGCTTTGCCACGTCCGTGTCTGGGACTCGGGTGGGGAGGCGCGCTTCGCGGAGGTGGAGGAGGCACAGCCACAGGCCAGGAGGAGGACGAGAGAGACGCGGAGGGAGGTAGGGGCGCTCATCGGGCGCGAGTGTTTCACGAGTGGGGGTCGTCGGTAACATGAGACGCATGAGCCTTTTGTCTTTGAGGAACGGTTTCGCGCTCGTCGGCGTGCTGCTGACGGCGTGTGCCTCCTCGGCGCCCGCCGTGCATGAGGGCTACGAGGCGCCCGAAGCCGTGTCCTCGTGGGCGGAGGCGCGCGCCGACTCAAGCTGCGTGGTGCCTCTCTGCGAAGAGGAGCGCTGCGCCATCTGGCGGTGCCGGGACGTAGTGGAGGTGGCAGAGCCCACCGTGGTGGACGCCTACCCCGTGGTGCTGGCGAAGGGCGTCCCAGCGGTTCGCCTCGCGCCCACATTTCGTCCCGCGCCGATACTCCGCCCTCCAGCGGACCCCCACGTGGCGACGGAACTGCGCTCCCCGCTGGAGGACAGCCCCCAGCGCTGGTGGGGACATCCCGTGGCCGCCCCCACCGTGGCGGACCCCGTCTTCGAGATTCCCTGGCACAACTGGAAGACGCGTGAGCCGCGTGTGGACAAGGCGCTGCGCCACTGGCAGTGCAACCTTCCCCCGAAGGAGCCTTACGAGAAACACCACATCTTTCCACAAGAGATGAGCTTGTCCCTTTGGTTCAAGGCCCAGAAAATCGACATTCACGCCTTCACCATCCGGGTCCCCAAGAGCTTCCACCAATGGCTGCACAGTGGAGGGCCCAACGGGGGCCAGTGGAACGAGGCCTGGCGGCGGTTTCAAAAGGAGAACCAAGGAGCCTCGGCTGAGGAGATGTGGGCGTTCGCGGGCGAGCTCATGTCGCGGTTCGGAGTAAACGGTCCACTGGTGCCCTATTATTGTGACTGAGGGGACGAAGAGCACGCGTATGCGCTACTTCAGCATCGAGGAAGACAAGTCGTTGGGCTACACGGGCTTCGTCAACGCCAGGCACAAGTGGCTGCTTCCGGGGATGGATACCTGCCCGGCCTGCAAGGCCATATGGGCTGACACTTCCAAGGCGTATCCCTCGGTGGACCTCACCCCGCTGGCCGCTGGGGCCGATTTCGAGGAAGCCCGGGCCGAGCCCATCGAGGAGTATGAAAGGATGCGGGAACTGGTGCGGCCCCTGTTGCCTCCAGGTGCTGTGGTGGAACCGGGCTCTTGCTTTGGACCGCTCGTGGGCAACGCCCAAGGTCGCTTCGGGCAGTTCGTCTCCAATTACTCGTATTTGTTGCTGGTGCGGCGCGAGGCCCTGGAGAAACTCCAGGCCGAGGGCCTGCGTGGACTCAAGGGGTGTCGCATGGAGGTGCGCTTCCGCCAGCGCAACTCGCCCGAGTTGCTCGAACTGGAAATCCTTCCCGTGGGGCGCGCGCACCCGGACTGCCTTCCTCCCGACCGGAAGCCTCCTTGCCCTCGGTGCGGTCGCCTCGGGCTCTCGCTGCCCAAGGAGTTGTTGTTGGATATGTCCACGCTTCCCACCGACCTGGACCTGTTCCGGCTGGAGGACTTCTCCACCGTGCTCGTCTGCACCGAGCGCTTCGTCGAGGCCTGCCAGCGTCTGGGCCTGGATGGCATCACCTTCCTCCCCCTGCCCACGGTGGGGTGAGCGGGCGCGCGTCTCCGAGGGTTTTCGGACACCCCCTGAATCCGGAGTGGAGTCCCGCGCCCCGCTGCGCTACGCCCTCGGGCCTTCAACCGCCAGAGAGGTGTGCCCGTGAGCGAGCGAGACCTGCTGATGATTCCCGGCCCGGTGGAGTTCGACCCGGAGGTGCTGCGGGCGCTGGGCGCGAAGACGACCAGCCACGTGGCCCCCGAGTTCATCGCCGTGTTCAGCCGGGCGCTGAAGCGGCTGCGCGAGGTGTGCCTGGCGCCCTCGGCCCAGCCCTTCGTGGTGGCGGGCAGTGGCACGCTGGCCATGGAGATGGCGGTGGCCAACCTGGTGGAGCCCGGCGAGCGCGCGCTGGTGGTGAACACCGGCTACTTCAGCGACCGCATGGCCACGCTGCTGGAGCGCTACGGGGCCGAGGTGGTGCAGGTGCGGTGCGCGCCGGGCGAGGCGCCGGACGTGGCGTCGGTGGAGTCGGTGCTGGGGAGCGGGCGCTTCAAGGTGATGACGGCCACCCACGTGGACACGAGCACCGGGGTGCTGGCGCCGGTGGAGGCGCTGGTGCGGGCCGCGGGCCGGCACGGGGTGCTGTCCGTGGTGGACGGAGTGTGCGCCACCGCGGGAGAGACGTTCCACCAGGAGGCCTGGGGCGCGGACGTGTACCTCACCGCGAGCCAGAAGGCGCTCGGGGTGCCGCCGGGGCTGGCGCTGCTCTCGGTGGGCCCGCGAGCCCTCGCCGCGTGGCGCGCCCGCCGGACACCCGTGCGCTCGCTGTACGCGGACTTCGCCGAGTGGCTCCCCATCATGGAGGCCTACGAGGCGGGCCGTCCCTCGTACTTCGCCACGCCAGCCGTCAACCTGGTGTGCGCGCTGGAGGTGAGCCTGGGGCAGATCGTGCGCGAGGGCATGGAGGCGCGTTTCGCCCGACACCAGCGCATGGCCCGGGCCTTCCGCGCCGGGTGGCGCGCGCTGGGGCTGCGGATGCTGCCGGTGTCCGAGTCGGTGGCGGCCCACACGCTCAGCGCCCTCTACTACCCGGAGGGCGTGGACGCCGGGGTGCTCGGGCGGGTGCGCGAGCAGGGCGCGGTGCTCGCCGGGGGCCTGCACCCCGAGCTCAAGACGCGCTACTTCCGCGTGGGCCACATGAACGTGGTGGGCCCGGGGGATGTGCTGGCCACGGTGGGCGCGGTGGAGCGGGCGCTCGCGGCCGCGGGCCACCGGGTGGAGCCGGGGGCCGCGGTGGCCGCCGCGCAGGGGGAACTGCTCGCGGCGAGGTGAGCCCGTCCCGTCCCATTCCAGGCGAGCCGCCATCCCCTCTGGAGCCATGGGATGAGCTCACGGGTTGAATGAACCCGTCGTGCTCCCAAGCTTCACGGGGAAGTCCGCTCCCCTTGCTCGCGCGATGCCCCTGACCGATTCGAGAAGCTTCCGGCGATTGCTGCTGAGGGCCATCCTGGTACCCGTGGTGCTGCTGCTCCTGCTCACGGGCCTCCTGTTGTGGGAGGTGGGCGACCTGCTCGAGTCCCACGAGGACGCGCGCCGCTCCCAGCTGGCCCTCACCCAGGTGGAGCGGGTGCGCCAGCTCCTCGTGGACCGCGAGACGGGCGTGCGCGGCTACCTCCTCACCGGAGACCCTGTCTTCCTGGAGCCCTACCATGCGGCCGGGCAGCGGCTTCCCCAGGCGCTCGACGAGCTGGACGAGGGCCTGAGCGGCGAGCCCGACCTGCGCATCCGGGTCACCGAGGTGCGCGAGCGCTGGCGGGACTGGGAGCAGGTGGCCGAGGAGGAGCTCGTCCTGCATGACCAGGGGGCGGACTGGCTCCGCCTGGTGCGCTCCGGTGCCGGCAAGGGTCGCATGGACGCACTGCGCGCCACCCTGGACACCATCGCCGAGCAGGAGCGCCAGCGTGCCACCCTCCAGGGCACCATGGCCGAGCGGGGTGCCCGTGCCGTGCTCGTGGTGGGGCTGCTGTGGGCGCTCTCCGCGGGCGGGCTGCTCTCCTGGCTCGGCCGGCGCCAGCTGCTCGCCCTGGCCCGGGACTACGAGTCCAGCCTCGCCCAGCTGCGGGCCCAGGCCGAGGCCCTGCGCGCCAGCGAGGCCCGGCTGGAGGCGCGCGTGGCCCTGCGCACCGCCGAGCTCACCGCCGCCAACCGCGAGCTGGAGTCCTTCAGCTACTCCGTCTCCCATGACCTGCGCGCGCCCCTGCGCGCCATCGACGGCTTCGCCCAGGCGCTGCGCGAGGACGAGAGCGAGCGGTTCTCCCCCGACAGCCTCCAGCTCCTGGCGCGCCTCCAGGCGGCCGCCACGCGCATGGGCCAGCTCATCGATGACCTGCTGCAGCTCTCCCGCGTCACCCGCGCCGAGCTGCACCGCGAGCCGGTGGACCTCGGCGCGCTCGCCAGCTCCGTGGCCAACGAGCTGCGCCAGCACGAGGCCGGGCGGGACGTGACGTTCTCCATCCAACCGGGTGTCGTCGCGCGAGGTGACCCACGGCTGCTCCGGGTGTTGCTGGAGAACCTCCTGGGCAACGCCTGGAAGTTCACCAGCAAGCGCTCCGGGGCCCTCATCGAGTTCTTCGCGCAGACGGTCGACGGGGTGACTCACTACGCTGTGCGCGATAACGGTGTGGGGTTCGACATGGCGTATGCGGGCAAGCTCTTCAGCCCCTTCCAGCGACTGCACAAGGCCACGGACTTTCCCGGCACGGGCATCGGCCTGGCCACGGTGCAGCGCATCGTCCACCGGCACGGCGGGGAAATCCGAGCCGAGGCCACCCCGGGTGGCGGCGCCACCTTCCGGTTCACCTTGCAGGAGGCCCTCGAATGAGCAGCCAACGCACCATCCTCCTCGTGGAGGACAACCCGGACGACGTGGATCTCACCCGGCGGGCCTTCCTGCGCGCGGGCCTCACCCAGCCCATGGACGTGGCGGAGGACGGGGTGGAGGCGCTCGACTACCTCTTCGCGCGCGGCGCGCATGCGCACCGCGTGGGCGTGCCGCTGCCCTCCCTGGTGCTGTTGGATCTCAAGCTGCCGCGGCTGGATGGGCACGAGGTGCTGCGGCAGATCCGCTCCAACATGCTCACCCGCTTCCTCCCCGTGGTCATCCTCACCTCCTCGGACGAGGAGAAGGACATGGTGGAGAGCTACAGCCAGGGCTGTAACAGCTACGTGCGCAAGCCGGTGAGCTACAACGAGTTCGTCGAGGCGGCGCGGCAGCTCGGCCTGTACTGGCTGGTGCTCAACCGCGCGCCGCCTCCGGGGGTCCATGGATGACGACGCCCCTGCGCGTCCTGCTGGTGGAGGACAACCCGGACGACCAGATGCTGATCGAGCGCGAGCTGCGCCGGGGTGACTTCGACGTGCGCTCCCGGCGGGTGCAGACAGCCGAGGAGATGCGCCAGGCGCTGGAGCACGAGGGCTGGGACATCATCCTCTCCGACTACTGCCTGCCCGGCTTCGATGCCCCGTCGGCGATCGGGGTGCTGCACGCGAGCCGCAAGGACATCCCCCTCATCGTCGTCTCCGGCAGCGTGGGCGAGTGGGAGGGCGTGGAGGTGATGAAGGCCGGCGCTCGGGACTACTTCCCCAAGACGCTCCTCACCCGGTTGCCGGCCGCGGTGTCGCGCGAGCTGGAGGAGGCACGCCTGCGCCACGAGCGCGCCCGGGTGGAGCGGGACCGGGCGCTGCTCGCGCGCGCCGGCGAGGTGCTGGGGGGCTCGCTGGACCTGCAGGAGCTGCTGGACCGGG
>NZ_DASVSO010000915.1:0-21442 GCF_036388035.1 Archangium sp. | reverse complement strand
AGGTCATCGCCGGCAACCTCCAGCTCCTGCAGCGCGACGTGGTGGGCAATGAGCGCGCCCTGAGCCGCCTCCAGACCGCCACCCGCGCCGTGGACCGGGGCGCCAAGCTCGCCTCCCAGCTGCTCTCCTTCGCGCGCCGCCAGCCGCTCCAGCCGCTCGTCGTCAACGTGAACAAGGTGGTGCGCGGCATGGATGACCTGCTGCGCCGCACGCTGGGAGAGGAGGTGGAGCTGGTGACCTCCACCTCCAATGACCTGTGGAACACGGCCCTGGATCCCAACCAGTTCGAGAACGTCATCATCAACCTGGCCGTCAACGCCCGTGACGCCATGAATGGCACCGGCAAGCTGACGATCGAGGTCGGCAATGCCGTGCTCGATGAGCACTACTGCCGGATGCACCCCGAGGTCCTCCCCGGCCAGTACGTGCTGCTGGCCGTCTCGGACACGGGCAGCGGCATGACGCCGGAGGTGATGGAGCGGGCCTTCGAGCCGTTCTTCACCACCAAGCCCGAGGGCCGCGGCACGGGCCTGGGCCTGAGCATGGTGTACGGCTTCGTCAAGCAGAGCGGCGGTCACCTCAAGCTCTACAGCGAGCTGGGGCATGGCACGACCATCAAGCTCTACATGCCCCGCGCGGTGGAGGCCGAGTCGGTGGACGCCAAGGTCGACGCCGGCCCCATCGAGGGAGGCACGGAGACCATCCTGGTGGTGGAGGACGACGCCGAGGTGCGGACCACGGTGGTGGAGATGGTGAGCGAGCTGGGCTACCGCGTGCTCAAGGCCGTGGACGCGCAGAGCGCGCTGGTGATCCTCGAGAGCGGCGTCCCCATCGAGCTGCTGTTCACGGACGTGGTGATGCCCGGTCCGGTGCGCAGCCCCGAGCTGGCCCGGCAGGCCAAGGCGCTGCACCCGGACATCGAGGTGCTCTTCACCTCGGGCTACACGGAGAACGCCATCGTCCATGGCGGACGGCTGGACGCGGGAGTGCAGTTGCTGAGCAAGCCCTACAGCCGGGAGGAGCTGGCCCGCAAGCTGCGGCAGCTGCTCAACGGCCGGCAGCAGCGGCTCGCCGTCCGTGCGCCGCCCCGGGTGGAGTCGGCGCCCGCCCCGTCCGCGCGTCCCCCCGCGCCCGCCGCGTCACGCCGGTTGCGCGTGCTGCTGGTGGAGGATGACGAGGACGTGCGCTCGTCGGCGAGCGAGCTGATGGATCTGCTCGGGCACGAGGTGCTGGCGGTCACCAGCGCCGAGGAGGCCCGGGGCGCCATGGCCGCCAGTGGCTTCGATGTGCTGTTCACCGACGTGTCGCTGCCAGGGGCGTCGGGAGTGGATCTGGCGCGGGAGGTGGCGGACCGGAAGACGGGGATGAAGGTCATCCTCGCCTCGGGCCATGGGAACGTGGCGCTCCCCCGGGGCGAGGCGCCGCTGGAGGGCGTGGTGGTGCTGCCCAAGCCCTACTCGCTGCCTCAAATCCAGGAGGCGCTGGAGCAGGCCGTCGCCCTGCCCTGAGGGCCTTCGTCCGTCGAGGAAGTGGTCCGGAGGCGCGGAGGCGCCTCCGGACATTCCTCCGGAGAGCTGGCCGAGCTATCAGGCAAGCGCCCGAAGGCTCGGATGATGCTGGAGGACTCGGGCAGGGACCCCTCGGGGCGAGTCCATGGCCCCTCGGTACAGTTTTTGTGGGCGTGAGAGGTCCCCACCGTGGGGGCATGTCTTATTCCATCCACCTGCCTGAGCATCTGTTGACCTTGATGGAGTCGTTGCCCTGGCGCACCTGCGCGTCCATCCATCTGATGCTCGAGCGGGTCGCGGAGCTGGCGGCGCTCTGGCCACCGGCGGACTGGAGGTGGAAGCAGTTCGCCTACCAGGATGACCAGGGGATGCGCTTCTACGTGCATGGCTGCTGCGTGCGGTTCTGCCTGGAACCGGAGGCGCGGTGTGTCGTGGTGCGTGATTTCGGCCGTGTTCTTGTCCGACTGCCATCCGAACGCCTCGACTCCGAAACAGGCTCCGAGGCTTCTCCCGCGCAACAGTGAGCGCCCCCACGGTCGCGGTGGCAGTGCGGTGTTCTCCACACGCCGACAGGGCTCGGCAATCCCCGAAGGGAGAGGCATGAAAGCCGTCGCGGTATTTCCGAAGGAGCGGGTGCTGCGCGTCATCGACGACGTGCCGGAGCCACGCATCGAGAAGCCCACGCAGGTCCGGGTGCGCACGCTCGAGGTGGGCCTGTGCGGGACGGATCAGGAGATCGCCCGGTTCCAGTACGGCACGCCGCCCGAGGGGGCGAAGTACCTCATCCTCGGCCACGAGGCGCTCGGCGAGGTGGTGGAGGTGGGAGAAGGGGTGAAGGGCCTGGAGCCGGGAGACCTCGTGGTGCCGCGCGTGCGCAGGCCGTGCCCACGGGCGGAGTGCCGTCCCTGCCGTGAGGGCCGCCCGGACTTCTGCCTCAGCGGCGCGTACACCGAGCGCGGCATCCAGAAGGCGCACGGCTTCATGGCCGAGCAGTTCGTGGAGGAGGTGGCCTGGCTGCACCGCGTGCCCAAGGGCCTGCGCAAGGTGGCCGTCCTCACTGAGCCCCTCACCATCGGCGAGAAGGCGCTCCAGGAGCTCGAGCACATCCAGGCGCGGCTGCCCTGGGGACGCGAGGGGAAGACGCCGCTGCACGCGGTGGTGCTGGGCGCGGGGCCGGTGGGCCTGCTGGGCGCGATGGCGCTGCGGCGCGCGGGCTTCGCCACCACCGTGTACTCGTACTCGCGTCCGCCGGACGAGCGCAGCGCCCTGGTGGACATGGTGGGCGGCCGCTACCTCTCCTCCCAGGATGTCGCTCCGGGCGACCTGGAAGCCCGGGCCGGAGCGGTGGATGCCGTGTACGAGGCGACGGGCGCCTCGAAGTTCTCCTTCGACGTCCTCGGCGCCCTGGGGCCCAACGGCATCTTCATCTTCACCGGTGTGCCCGGCCGCAAGGAGCCGTTGCAGCTGGAGGGCGGCACGCTGATGAAGTCGCTCGTGCTCAAGAACCAGGTGGTGCTCGGCACCGTCAACGCCGGCCCCGACGCCTTCGAGGCCGCGCTCACCGACCTGCAGGCGTTCACCGAGCGCTGGCCCGGGGCGCTCGAGCGCCTCATCACCACACGCTACCCGCTCGAGGCCGTACCCGAGGCGCTGGCCGGGAAGAGCGACGGCATCAAGCGCATCGTCCACTTTGGCTGAAGAGAGAGAGGGTGCTCCGACCATGTCCCACGCCACGCCCTGGCTGGATGTCTCCATCCCCCTGTCCTCCGCGATGCCCTATTACCCGGGAGACCCGTCCCCGGAGATCAAACGCGTGCAGTTGCTCGAGGAGGGCGCGGACGCCAACGTCACCCACCTGTCCTTGAGCGCGCACGCGGGCACCCACGTGGATGCGCCCGTGCACTTCTTCTCGGGGCGAGCGGGCATCGACGCGCTGCCGCTCGACGCCACCATGGGCCGCGCGCGCGTCGTGCACCTGCCGGGGGAGGGGCCGGTGCGCGCGGACGCCTTGCGGGCGCATGACCCGCGGCCCGGGGAGCGGCTCCTCTTGCGCACGCGCAACTCCGATCGGCGCTGGTGGGAGCTGCCCTTCCAGGAGTCCTTCGTCGGGCTGAACCCGGAGGCCGCGGCCTTCCTCGCCGAGCGCCGCGTGGGGTGCGTGGGCGTGGATTACCTCTCGGTGGCGGGCTTCCACGAGGACAGCCCCGCGGTGCACCGCACGCTGCTCGACGCGGGCATCTGGATCGTCGAGGGGCTCTACCTCGGCGAAGCGGCCCCGGGAGACTACGAGCTGGTGTGCCTGCCCTTGCGCCTCACGGGCGCGGACGGCGCCCCGGCGCGTGCGCTCCTGCGCCCGTGGACCCGGGGATAGCCGAGGGTGCGCTCGCCGGAATCTGACCATCACAAGCGAGCCACTCCCTGCGCAGGGGGCTCAGAGTGCAACCAGATCGTTCACGATGGCGGCGAGGCTGGGATTGGAGCCAACCACGGCAGCACGGAGGGTCTCGTCCCTGGCGATCCGGTCCAGGAACTGCTTGCCGTCCGTGGCCTTGCTGTATGCGCGCTTCTTGCCGGTTTGGAGGAAGCGCTGTGCGACGGCCTCGGCTGCTCTCCGCTCGGCGTAGACGTCGGCAACGGCCTGGCCAAGGCCGAGTTTGTCCA
This sequence comes from Archangium sp., assembly GCF_036388035.1. Classification (GTDB taxonomy): domain Bacteria; phylum Myxococcota; class Myxococcia; order Myxococcales; family Myxococcaceae; genus Archangium. The sequence goes on along the minus strand of NZ_DASVSO010000915.1, from coordinate 17,273 downwards.
CGACAGGCAGGATGAGGGACTCACGCTCCCAGATGAGCACATGCGCGTGGAAGCCGCTTCGGATGCGCCGCCACTGCTCGTCGGTCTGCCCCGCTTTCGCGAGCGACTCCAGCTTCTTCCCGATGGAGTCCATGAAGGGGGGAAGGGAGTGCTCATATGGAGGCTGCGGAGCTTGGACGCCGAGTTGCTCCAGCTTCCACGCATTGCGCGCATCTATGACGTAGAGCACGTGGTCGAAGCGCGGAGAATAACGGAAACGGAACAGGTCGTACTTTCCACACTGCTTGAGCAGCTCGGCATTGCCGTTGACCGTCCCGCGAATCCTGGAGAACTCCAGGGGCTCCATCCCTTTCAGCATGCGCTGATGCGCTACCTCCACCTTGATGAGGCTCTCCAAGCCTCCGCCGGTCTTGTCCTCGGTGATGATGTGGACGCTCGTCACGGCGTGGGGCCCCACCCTTCGAGCTCGGAGCGCATCTCTCGGAGGCTGAAGCTCCTGAGCCATTCCTTGAGCGCGTCGGCTTCTGGCCGCAGCAGCCTGGATGCGTCACCCTCCCGTTTGGCCACGACAATGCACTCGGGGGCGTCATCCAGCAGACCGATGAGGGTGTCGGACTGGGTGGTGAAGAGGATGGGCTGGCGAACGGAAAGAGACCGTGCCGCACCGATCAGGCGCATCATCGCCTCGGGGTGCAGGTGCTGTTCGGGTTCCTCCACCGCGATGAGGGCGCTGCCCGGCTGAAAGAGCGCGCAGAGCGTGGCCAGGAAGGCCAGGGTTCCATCGGACAACTCGGCCGCATCGAAGTCGTTGCCGCTCGTGTCATCCCAGCGCAGTTGCACCATGCCCCGGCTCACCGCGGGCAGGCGCAGCGCCTTGAGGCTCGGGAAGGCCAGTCGCGCGACCTCCACGAAGTCCGTCCAATCCTCCGGGCGTTCTTCCCGCATGGAGAAGAGCGCGGCCGAGAGGTTGTTGCCTGTGCGAGCCAGCCGGGTGCCGGGCTCGAGCCGGGATGGCTGCCGCATGGACACCGCCTCCGGGTCAGCCCAGGCCGCGCCAGTGCGGAAGTAGGGATGCACCATGATGGCGGCCAGCGAGGACTGGACCTGGCGTACGGCGGGGAGCGTCACCGAGCCGAGCTGCGCGAGGAGTGTCTCCCGGCCGTTGGGGGGAGCGAGTGGCGCACCCGCGACCCTGGCCTGTGCTCCTGTCCTGATGAGGATGGGCACCCATGCGTCCTGGGACTGCTCGGCCAGTTCCTCGCGCGTGATGGTGAAGTCATAGGAGCCCACCGGGCCACACTCGAGGAGGTAGCGAAGCCGCTGGCCGGTGTCTGCTTCCAGCTCGGCCTCGAGGTGTACGGGGGCGCCTGCCTCCCCACGGGACAGGATGGAGCCGAGTCCGCCTCGGCGCCGGGTCAGCGCATCCGTCAGGTCACCGCGCGCCGCGTCCGAGAGGAGCTGGAGGGCGTCGAGCACGGAGCTCTTTCCGCTCTGGTTCGGTCCGACGATGACCGTGAAGGGCGGCTCGAAGCGCAGCTCCGCCGAGCGCAGGAGTCGGAAGGAGCCGATGCGGAGCGCGGTGAGTCGCATCCCGGCGACAGTCTCCTGGAGTGGTGCGGCGGGCGGATGCACGATGGGCGGTGGGACGAAGGGCGATTGCTCCCGAGGGACGCTCTCGCGCAGGGAAATGGCGGGAGCACGCGAGAGGTAGAGGTTCACTGCCTGGGGTTGGGTGCCCTCGGCATCGACGGTCGTGCGATACGTAGTCCCATGGGGATTCGCGCCTGGCGTGGCCTTCCAGCGCAGGCTGCTGGCATCGAGCTTCCAGTCCGTCTGTGTGCCCTCGATGTTGAGGATGAAGCGCGAGGTATCCAATCCCTCCAGGCCCACCACCGAGATGCGCAGGCGCCCTGCTTCCCTCGCGGCCTGGAGTTCACTCACGGGCCAGGGCGCGACGAGCAGCAGCCGCGAGGAGTTCCAGCCCCCCGCCTCCATGCCCGTGTAGGCCTTGATGAGCCGGATGAGCGAGGCATGGGCGTAGTTGGAATCCGCGGCGATCTGCGCGTCCAGGAGGTCCCGGGGAGGTAGCAGGCGGAGGTCGGCCAGATACGCTTCGGCATAGGTTCCACTCCCATGCTCCCGCTTGTCGCTCCGCGTGTAGCGCCAGGCGTCGTGTATCGGTTGGGGGCTCGGGCTTTCGGTCTTCTTGAAATGGACAGGGGGGTCCATGAAGGGGGCACCGAGCTCGTTCGACTCCAGCTTGACGAGGAGGGAACCCAACTCCGCGAGCGGCCGGAGGGACTGCACCGCGCAGAGCGGACCGGCTCGCAGGAAGGGCAGCGCGGGTGTCTCGGGCCGTGAGCGCTCCAGCGAGGCACTCAGCGCCACCACTACTCGGGATGCTTCATGGACCACCAGCCCGAGCCGGAAGACATCGAAGCCCGCCACTTCGGCGATCTGCTCCGCAGCATCGAGGAACAAGCGCAGGTTGTGCTGTACAGGGAGCGGGCGGCCTGGGTCCATGCGGCGCGGATGCTAGCACCGCAGGGGACGCAGCCCCTGGCTGATGTCCTGGTTCTGGTGGGAAGCCGCCAGATGGGTGATTGAAGGTGGGGCTTGCTCAGGCCACCGAGGGCACGGGCTTCACCTTCACGTCCGCCCTCGGTGCGCCCAGCGCGAGCCCCGCCGCGCTCAACCGCACCAGCACCACCCACACCGCGTCCGCCAGCAGCAGGTGCACGAGCTGCATCCACACCGGCGCCAGCAGCACCAGGTTCACCACCCCCGCCGCCAGTTGCAGCGCGTACAGCACGCTCAGCAGCCTCGCGGACTTGCGCACCGCGGGCGAGGGCCGCAGCCGCGCCACTGTCGTCGCGGAGAACACCACCAGCGCTCCCACCCCCACCGCCAGCACCGGGTGCAGCACCCGCAGCCGCAGCAGCACGTGCGCCGTGGGCGAGACGTCCTGGCTCCACCCCTCGGCGAGGCTCGACGCCGGGAAGAGCGTGTCCCCCAGCGCGGCGATGGCCCCGCTCACCCCGAGCACCAGCACGCCCACGAGGCTCCCCGCCACCAGCCACCCCGTCAGCCCCTGCCGCCGCAGCACCACCCGCTCCCGGCCCTCCGCCCACCAGCACGTGAGCGCCATCGCGCCCACCAGCAGGAACGTGTTGATGAGGTGCGCCGCCATCCAGAAGGCCCGCGCGGTGGAGGGGTTGTCCGCCACCATCTTGAAGAGCACCAGCCCCGCGCCCACCGCCGCCTCCGTCAGCATGAAGAAGAGCGAGGCCCCCGCCGCCTTGCGCACCGGGTGGCCCTGGGCGTGCGCCCGCAGCCCCCACACGCACAGCACCACCGCCAGTACCATCGCCAGCCCGCTCGTCAGCCGGTGCGTGTACTCGATGAGCGTCTGCAGGCTCGGCGTGCGCGGCACCACCTCGCCATTGCACACCGGCCAGTGGTCTCCGCACCCGGCGCCCGAGCCCGTGGCGCGCACGTACGCGCCCCACAGCACCACGGCCAGCGTGTAGAGGAGGGTGAACCAACTGAAGACGCGGTAGGAGCGGGAGGACACGGAGGAGTTCATCGGCGGTCAGGTCCCCGGTTGGGCCAGGGGCACGGGTGGCTCCTCCCTAACGCACTTTGCCCCCGGCCGCCGCCCCCGCGTGCCGTTGCCTCCGGCCGCCTGCTTCCCTTCCTCCCGCCTGCCTCGTCGGTGTGCTTCCTTCCGTATCCACCCAGGTCCCTGGATACCCCCGCCGCGCGTTGGATGGGCCGCTGGAAATGCCCGCCTGCTCTCGGGAGCGCCTGGGAGGGGGGCTTGGATGATTTCCAATCGGCTCCCCAGGGCCCGAAAGCGTTGGCACGCCGACTGCTAGGTGTTGGTCCGGTAACGACTTCGAGTTCGGACGCTTCGGTGTCCGAAGCGCTTCGTGGGTCGGGGATCCCCCCAACTCGACCCACGAGCGCATCTTTTCGCAGGTGTCGTTGTAGGTACGCACCGCGGGTCGGGTTCGCCCCCTGTCCTGGCCCGCGGTGTTCTTGCTTCCTCGGCGCGCGGCTCCGGGCTCAGCCCGTGATGCGCAGCCGGGTCGCCCCCAGCACCTCCGGCAGCGAGCCAAAGGCGAGCGAGCGCTCGATGACGTTGCGCAGCTCGCGCACGTTGCCCGGCCAGGAGTGCGCGACGAGCGCGGCCATCGCATCCGGCCCGAGCCTCGGAGGCTCCTGGCCCTCGGGGGTGAGCTGGTTGACGAAGTGGCGCGCCAGGGCGAGCACGTCCTCGGGCCGCTCGCGCAGCGGGGGCACCCGCACCGGCACCACCTGCAGCCGGTAGTAGAGGTCCTCGCGGAAGCGGCCCTCGCGCACCAGTTGCCCCAGGTCCCGGTGCGTGGCGGCGATGACGCGCACGTCCACCAGCGCGGGCCGCGTCTCGCCCAGGGGGAAGATTTCGCCGTTCTCCAGGAAGCGCAGCAGCTTGGGCTGCACCTCGAGCGGCAGCTCGCCAATCTCGTCCAGGAAGAGCGTGCCCCCGTGGGCGGCGCGGATGACGCCCGGGTGGTCCGTGGCCGCGCCCGTGTAGGCGCCGCGCCGGTGGCCGAAGAGCTGGCCCTCGAAGAGCTCGCGCGGCACCGCGGCGCAGTTGAAGGCCACGTAGGGCCTGTCCGCCCGCGAGGACAACCGGTGGAGCGCGCGCGCCACCACCTCCTTGCCGCTGCCGGACTCGCCGGTGACGATGACGGTGGCGCGCGAGGCGCTCAGTCCCGCCAGCTCCGTCTTCAGCCGCCGCATGGCGGGCGAGGCGGCGATGAAGCCGGGCACCTCGGGGGCGCCCTCGGGCTCGCGCGTGGGGAGCGCCGCCTGGGCGAAGCCGCGCAGCACGGCCACCTCCAGCGCGAAGCCCGCCAGGCGCGCCAGCGCGGTGAGCAGCGCCCGTCCGTCCGCGGGCAGGGGCCCGGCCACGCCCAGGCGCAGCCGACGGCCACACCCGTCGCCAAACTCCACCCATTCGCTGGCGGGCACGCCGTCCTGGCCCAGCAGCGGTGTGGCGTGGCCCTGCGAGTCCAACTCCTCCAGGCGCGGGGAGCGGCCGGGGAAGAGGCCCTCCAGCACCGCCACCAGCTCGCGCTGGATGAGGGGGGCGCCCATGCCGCGCACGGCGAGCCGCTCGAAGGGCACCAGCAGCGACTCGGCGCCCAGCCGGGGCGTGGCGTCCGAGGGCACGGCCTCCCGTGCCCGCGGCTGGAGGTGCTCGGGGCCGAAGTCCGGGGGCGGGGAGATGCCGTGGCGGCGCAGCTCCTCCTCACTCTGGAGGAGCCACGACTCGGCGCCGGGCTCGCCAAAGGCGCGCATCACCAGGGCGAGCGTGCGGCGGGTGAGGGCGGTCTCGGTGACATCTCCGGCCAGGGTGAAGGTGGCCAGCGAGGCCTCCAGCTTCTCGCGCGCCTCGGGCGAGCGGCCCTCGCGCGCGAGCAGCACGCCCTCGTGGCGGTGGAGCAGCGCGGTGCTCCAGGCGGAGGGGAGCTGCTCCAGCATGGCACGGGCCCGCCGCAGCGCCGCGCGAGCCTCGGGAAGCTGGTTGGCCGCGGCACGCGCGCCCACCTCGGCGATGATGCAGTCGCGCCGCAGGTAGGGCCAGCCGCCCACCTCCAGGACGCGGGCATGGGCGGTGGCGAAGCCCTCCGCGGCCCGTTGGGCGTGGCCCTCGGCCCAGTCCGCGAGCGCCTCCACCCAGCACCCGTAGATGCGGGTGAGGGCCTGTTGAATGGGCCCGGCGTAGCCCGAGAGCCGGGCCGCCAGCTGGTGCATGTCCGCGTAACGGCCAGTGAGGTAGAGGAAGCGGGCGCGCTGCACCGTCAGGTGGTGCGGCGTCCAGCTCAGCGCCTCCACCACCGCCTCGCCCTCGTCCAGCACCGTCTCGGCCTCGGCGAAGCGGGCCAGCCGCAGCAGGGCGTCCGCTTCGGCGCGCGCGGCGAAGATGAAGGAGAAGCCCCGCGCCATCCTCCCGCCCCAGGCCGCCTCCCGGCCGCGGCGCACCAGCGCGAGCGCCTCGTCGGGCTCGCACGCCTCGTCCAGCCGGCGCTGCGCGAGGAAGGCGAGGCTGCGCGCCTCGAGGAAGGCATAGCCCACGCGTTCCGCCTCCCGCGCCTGCTCCCGGAAGCGACGGGTGGCCAGCGAGGACTCGCCGCGGATGGCGGTCTCGTGGGCGATGCCGTCCCCGGCCAGCAGCCGCAGCGTGGGGTCCACCACCCCGGCGAGCGACTCCTCCAGGCGCCCCTGCTGGCGGGAGATGAGCTCGGGGGCGCCCTGGTAGAAGGCAGCGGCCACCTCCGCCATGCGCAGCATGCAGTGTGCCTCCGCATTCGCGAAGGGGGCCTTGCGCAGCAGCGCCTCGGCGCGTGCCACGTGGACGTTCACCTTGCCCGCGTCGAAGATCCGGCCGTCCGGCGAGGCGAAGAGGTTGGCGGCCACCACGTGCACGTACAGCTCGGTGGACTCGGGCAGCAGGCCCGCCTCGGCCTCGGCCAGGTGGGGCAGCAGCAGGGTGAAGGCGCGCCGCACGTCCTCGAAGCCCCAGCGGTACACGTAGGCCAGGCCCACCGAGGCCATGGCACGCGCCTCCTGGGAGCGCAGGGCGCCCGAGGCCAGCAGTGCCATCAGGGTGTCCTCGGCGGCACGCCACTGCGCCCGGTGCAGGAGCGACAGGCAGGCGGAGAACTGGGCCCGCTCCTCGCGCGAGGCCTCGGGGCGGAACCCGCTCCCGCCCCGCTGGGCGGGAGGAGGGGACAGGAGCGGTGGCCCGCCCTCGGCGAGCTGGCGCAGCGCCCGCACCACCCGGCCCCTCGGTCGGCGGGCCTGCGGGGCGGCTGGCGGTAGCTCCCAGCGGTACACGGTGAGGGGCGTCACCCCGAGCTGCCGGGCGAAGGCCGCGCGGCTGAGCTCTCCCCGTAGCGCGCGAATCGCCTCCGGTCCGAAACCCTCTGCTCCAGTCATCGCCACCCGCGTCTTCCCCCTTGCGCCCCCCGTCACCCACGCTGTCTTCACCGCGTCTCAGGCGCTGAAGGGCGAACTCTCTGGGGCTGCGAACAAGTGAGCGGGGCTCCTCCATCCCCGGGGCAGGTTTCCAGTGGGCAAAGGCTCCTCCCGTCGGCTGGTGGAAGCGCGGATTTCGTGGGATGGAACGGTCGTCATGGCCCCGCCACCGCCGCCCGAGACCCCGCTCCAGAAGCACCTGCGCCGCATGATGGAGGCCCTCGCCGAGGGCCAGCGGCACCATGCGCAGTGGAAGGAGCGGTGGGAGCGCCAGCACGCCCAGGAGATGGAGCAGTGGGCGCGTCAGTTCGGCCAGGAGATGGAGCAGTGGGGGCAGCACTTCGGCCAGGACATGCAGCAGTGGGCGCGGCACCTGGGGCGCAGGCATCGCCGCAGGTGGGAGAAGCAGCTGCGGCGTCAGGCCTGGCGGGACGCGCGGCGCGCCATGAAGCAGCAGCGGCGCCACGAGGAGGCCAACCCATTCATGGGGTGGGTGTTCGCCCTGGCGGCGGTGGTGATGGTGGGCATGGCCGTCATGCGCCGGGAGCTGTGGTGGCTCGTCTTCGTGGCGCTCGGCATGGGCTCGGCGGCGGCGGGCATCCTGGGCCACGCCCGGAAGGTGGAGCGGCTGGGGGCGGGGGAGGGCGCGGGCTCGCGGGAGGACGCCCGGCACGAGGCGCCCGAGAAGAAGCCCGAGGCGCCTCGGAAGGTGGAGGAGGACCCGAGGACGGCACGCGTGGACGCGCTGTGCGACAAGCTGCTGGCGGAGCTGCGCGCGGGGCCGGGGGTGCTGCGGGACGTGGTGCACCAGCCGGAGCAGACGGTGGAGGGGCTGCGCAAGAGCTGCCACGAGCTGGCGCGGCGGGAGCGGGAGCTGCGCGCGCTCTCCTCGCCCGAGGACGAGCACCGGCTGGAGGAGGAGCGCGCGCGGGTGGTGGCGCGGGTGGAGTCCGAGCGCGACGCGGTGGTGAAGGAGCGGCTGGAGGGAGCGCTGCGGCTGTTGGACGAGCAGCGCCGGCAGCGCGCGGAGCTGGCGACGGCGGCCTCGCGGCTGGAGGCCGAGCACATGCGCCTCTCCTACACGCTGGAGAACCTCTATACGCAGGTGCTGCGGGTGCGCTCAGCGGACGCGGCGAGCGCGGACGTGGCGGGGGTGGGGCTGCGCCGCAGCGTGGAGCAGCTCGGCCAGGAGATGGACGCGGTGGCCGAGGCCCTGGAGGAGGTGCACCGCGACGGCGCGCCTCCGACGCGGGTGCCTACTCGTTAGCCTGGGCCTGCGTCCTCTGGGGCGTGGTGCCCTGGGCGGCCACCAGGCGCACCGTCTTGATGTTGAGGAACTCGAGCAGGCCGTGGCGCGCCAGCTCGCGCCCGTGGCCCGAGGCCTTCACCCCGCCGAAGGGCAGGCGCGTGTCGCTGGCCACCATGCCGTTGACGAACACCGAGCCGGCCTCCAGCCCGTCGATGAAGAGGCGCTGCTCGGCCTCGTCGCGCGTCCACACCGAGGCGCCCAGCCCATAGGGCGAGTCATTGGCGATGCGCAGCGCGTCCCTCGCGTCCTTCGCGCGGAAGAGGACGGCCACCGGGCCGAACATCTCCTCGGTGTAGGCGGGTGAGCCCGGGGGCGGGTTGGCCAGCACGGTGGGCGGGTACCAGAAGCCGGGCCCGGGTGGCTTGAGGCCTCCCAGCAGCAGCTTCGCCCCCGCGGCCACGCTGCGCTCCACCTGCTCGTGCAGCCCGCCGCGGATGCCCTCGGTGGCCAGCGGCCCCACCTCCGTCTTCGGGTCCGCCGGGTCTCCCACCACCGCGCGGCGCATGCGCTCGACGAAGCGGCGCTCGAACTCGGCGTAGAGGGGCTCGGGGGCGATGAAGCGCTTGGCGGCGATGCAGGACTGGCCATTGTTGATGAGGCGGGCCTTCACCGCCGTCTCCACCGCCGCGTCCAGGTCCGCGCTCGGCAGCACCACGAAGGGGTCGCTCCCGCCCAGCTCCAGCACCACCTTCTTGAGCTGCTGGCCCGAGCGCTGCGCCACGTCCCGCCCCGCGCCCTCGCTGCCCGTGAGCGTCACCGCCTTGACGCGCGGATCCTCGATGAGCCGGCGCACCCCCTGCACGTCCACCAGCAGCGTCTGGAAGGCCCCCTCGGGGAAGCCCGCGCGCAGGAAGAGCTCCTCGAGCGCCAGCGCACACTGGGGCACGTTGTGCGCGTGCTTGAGCAGCCCCACGTTGCCGGCCATCAGCGCCGGGGCGGCGAAGCGCACCACCTGCCAGAAGGGGAAGTTCCACGGCATGATGGCCAGCACCGGCCCGAGCGGCTGGTAGCGCACGAAGCTCGTGTCCGGCGGGGTGTCCACCGGCTCGTCCGCCAGGAAGCGCTCGGCGTGCTCCGCGTAGTAGTGGCAGGCCGTGGCGCACTTGCGGGCCTCGGCGCGCGCGGCCTCCAGCGGCTTGCCCATCTCCTCCATCATCATCCGCCCGTAGCGCTCCGCCTCGCCCTCCAGCAGCTCCCCCGCCCGGCGCATCCACCCGGCGCGCTCGGCGAAGGAGGTGTGGCGGAAGGTGCGGAACGTCTCCTCGGCCCGCCGCAGCCGCGCCTCCACCTCGTCCAGCGGGTGGGCCTCGAAGGTGCGCAGCGTCCTGCCGGTGGTGGGGTCGATGGTGGCGAAGGCCATGGGCTTCCTCCCGGGCGCCGAGTGTGGGCCCGGCGGTTGGGGGCCACAAGAAGCCCCCGGGGCCGCCGTTCACGCCCTCACGCCCTCCAGGACGGGAGGGTCATGGCTGACGGGGGGGTCAGGGCGTACTTACCCACGGGGAGAGCCTGCCTGTCTCAGAGCGCGAGAATTGCACGATTTCTGATTCATTCTTGAAGCACGAGTTTCACTTTCGACGCAGCTCGTCCGTTCCCTCTGAAAATCAGGCTTTCCTTTGTTCACTATCAACGGCATGTTTCAGCCCTGACGGCATGTCCCAGGGGGCATTCCAATCCTTTCGCGGGCTTGGAGAGTTGGACCGGTTCCTGCTTTCGACCCGTGCCCATTGGGCCGGTGTAACGGCAGAGACGTTGCTTCTCCGGCCCAGAAGAACCCTTCGCGAGGACCCCATGCGCTTCCAACTCCGCCACATCGTCCCACTCGCCCTGCTCTGGATGGGATGCGGTGCCGAGACCCCCGTCTCCGAGGCGCTGTCCGCCGAGGCCCAGGAGCTGGTTCAGGAGCAGTCGATGCTCCAGCTGTCCGACACCGAGAGCCTCCTGGGGGGCGCGGCGGAGGCGCACCTGGTGGGCGGCTTCGAGCGCGAGCGGGTGGTCGACGACGTCTACCACTACAGCGTGAAGCTCCAGGTGGGCCCCGACGCCCATGACGTCATCACCCTGCACCGCGTGGTGCGCGAGCGGATGCCCGGGCGTCCGGTCAGCAGCGCCGAGTCCGTGTTCATGCTGCACGGGGACGGGTGGAACTTCACCGGCGCCTTCATGGCGAGCACGCAGACGCAGGCGGTGCCGGTGGACCACTCCATCGCCATCTACCTGGCGCAGCGGGGCGTGGACGTGTGGGGCGTGGACCTGCGGTGGACCCACCTGCCGCTGGAGACGCGGGACTTCTCCTTCATGAAGGGCTGGAACATGGGCATGCACGTGCGCGACGTGGGCACGGGCCTGGCCGTGGCGCGCCGGGTGCGCGCGCTGACGGGGAGCGGCAATGGCCGGATGGACCTGCTGGGCTGGAGCCGCGGCGGCATGCTCGGCTACGCCTACCTGAACGCGGAGACGCAGGTGGCCCCCAGCCAGCGCCACGTGAAGGGCTTCATCCCGGTGGACACGGTGCTGCACTTCGGGCCCCAGGCCGCGCAGCAGCGCGAGTGGGCCTGCACCCGCGCGGCGCTCTCCGAGGCGGCGCTGAAGGCGGGACAGCTCGAGGGCGGCCTGCTCGGGCCGGGCGCCGGCGTGGGCGTGCTGTCGCTGGGCCAGGCGGCCATCGCCCTGCCGGACACGGTGGCCCTGCCGCCGATGCCGCCGCTGCCCTACCGGCAGCTCGCCGTCGCCCTCGGGGCGGCCACCTTCCAGTTCATCTCCGACCCGAAGCACGGCGTCGAGCCGGCGGTGCCCTTCTACCACTTCACCTCCGGCCAGTTCGGCGAGGCGCCGCTGCCCACGGGGCTGCGGTACGTGAAGGAGCGGCAGTTCTTCGACATGCTCGCCTCCGCGCGCCCCTACCAGAGCTTCGAGGAGGTGGTGGAGGGCGAGCAGCTCCTGTGCGGCCAGAAGGACCTGCCGTATGACGACCACCTGGGCGAGGTGAAGGTGCCGGTGCTGTACGTGGGGGCCGCGGGCGGCTTCGGCGAGTACGGCCTGCACTCGACGAAGCTGCTGGGCAGCCGGGACGTGAGCGTCCACATGGTGCGCCGCGAGTCGTCCGCCGCGCGCCTCGCCGACTACGGCCACGCGGACCTCTTCCTGGCCAGCGACGCGGACAAGGCCGTCTGGGCCCCCATCCTCAAGTGGATGAAGCGTCACTGAGCGCGAAGCGCGAGGGCGTTGCCGTCGCCCTCCCACCGGGCCTCGCACGGACGCGGGGCCCGGTTTTTTTTTGGGCGCCTTCCCCGGTTGGGGAGGTTCCGGTCCTTTCCCGACTCCTTAGATTGAGCGCCTGTATTCTGGGATTTTCCCGGAAGGAGGGCCCCCAATGGTCGACAACATCTGGACCGAGTTCGCCAGGAGCTATGACGCCATCTGCTCCCAGCTCAATTGCTACCGGCGCATGGCCGCGAAGATTCACCGGGACACCGAGGGACGCCGCTACATCATCGACGCCGGGTGCGGCACGGGGCTGGTGAGCCAGCCGCTCGTCGCGCGGGGGCACACGGTGGTGGGCTTCGACAACAACCCGGCGATGCTCGGGCTGGCGCGGCGCCGGCACGAGGAGGCGAGCGAGGAGGCGCGGCGGCGCTGGAAGGTGCTGGAGGGGGACGTGCGCTCCTTCCCCGCGGAGGTGCCGGGCGAGGCGGACGCGGTGCTGCTCAACAACGTCCTCTTCTACGTGCCCGAGCCGGAGGAGGTGCTGCGCCAGGCCCACGCGCACCTCAAGCCGGGCGGTGTGCTCATCGCCACGGGCCCGCGCAAGCGGCCGGATCTGCGCAAGGTGATGGTGAATTCCATCGAGGAGTGGAAGGCCGAGGGCCGCTGGGACGAGGCGCTCCAGGCCGCCACCACCTACCACGTGGACGTGACGCGCCGGCTCGTGACGGACCCCAACGAGATGGTGACCTTCTTCGAGACGGACGCGCTCGTGGACACGCTGCGGCGGGTGGGCTTCTCCCAGGCCCTCGCGGCCGACAGCGACGACTACTACGGCGAGAACTACTACGTCTGCATGGCGCGGTAGTGCCCCACCCCCCGCGCCCGGGGCCGTGCCTCCGCTTAGAGGACGAGCCCCAGGCTGCGGGCGTCGTGGATGATCTTCAGCCCGTCCGTCTTGAGCCGGTGGGTGAGGAAGGGGGCGATGGTGTCCCCGTGCTTGTGCAGGCGCGCGTAGTTGTTGTCGTAGATGCGCGTCACGATGAGCTGCGCGGAGGCGATGATGCGCTGCAGGTTGTGCTGCAGCTCGTTGCCCTCCATGACGAGGTGGAGCTCGCAGATGTACTTGCGGTGGTCCTCCAGCATCTTGAAGAGGTTCTTGCGCTGATCGCTGTTGGGCACCCGCGCCTTGGGGGCGGTGGTGACGACGCAGACGAGCTGCTGCCGGTAGGCCTCGTAGGACTCCCGGAAGCGCGTGGTCACGGTCTGGAGCTCCAGCGGGCTGGGCGGCTGCTCCCAGCGGATGAAGAAGACCTTGTTGATGAGACCCGTCCTGAAGTTCGGGGCGGACGCGACATTTGTAGCAGTAGCGAACATGGGGACCGTCACTCCCAAAGCGGGCCGAGGGTGGGTGCTCGGAGAGGTTATTCCGAGCCACTGACGTGCCCGGACCAGCACACAAGATGGTGCCTGAAAGCTGGTGATGGGCGCCTGTCCTCCCAAGTCCCGCCTCCCGCCGTCTGCACGGGAGCGTACAGATGGGGGAGGACAGCGTCGGGGAGCGCACGCATGGGGGGGCTCGAGGGGGCACAGCCGCCGACATCCCGGCCCGGGGTGGGCTCCCCGACGACGGGGGAGCGCTTAGTGTGAGGGGATGCGACTCGCCGATCTGCGGGAGCGCGTCCCCAGGGTGATGGGGGCGGATGGCATCGTCCTGCTGGCCACGCTGCTGACCCTGCTCACGGTGGGACTGGGCTTCATCGCGCTGTCGGACGAGGTGCGGGAGCAGGACACCCAGCACCTCGACGAGCGCGTGCTGCTGTCGCTGCGGCGGGCGGACAGCCCCCAGGTGCCGATCGGCCCCCCGTGGCTCGCCGAGGTGGCCCGGGACGTGACGGCGCTGGGCAGCGTGTCGGTGCTGACCCTGGCGGTGGGCGCGGTGGGCGGCTTCCTCGTGCTGGTGCGGCGCTGGCGGACGCTGGCGCTGGTGGTGGGCTCCACGGTGGGGGGCGCGCTGGTGAACTCGCTGCTCAAGAGCCTGTTCGCCCGGCCGAGGCCCACGGTGGTGCCGCACCTCACCGGGGTGCTGACGGAGAGCTTCCCCAGCGGGCACGCGATGCTGTCGGCCATCGTCTACCTGACGCTGGGCGCGTTGCTGGCACAGCTCACCGAGCGGCGGAGGCTCAAGGCGTACCTGATGGGCGTGGCGCTGCTGCTCACGCTGCTCATCGGGCTGACGCGCGTGTACCTCGGGGTGCACTACCCGACGGACGTGGTGGGCGGGTGGATGGCGGGGCTCGCGTGGGCGCTGCTGACGGCGTTGGTGGCGCGTGGGGTCAAGCGGCACAGCCCCGCGCTGCGCGAGGAGTCGCGAGGGCGGACGGCGCCGCCCTGAGCGCTCAGGAGGTGGAGAAGAGGGGCCCGTGGGGGCGGGAGGGCAGGCGCATGCAGAAGGCCACGCCCTTGGGGTGGTTGTCCTCCACCCAGAGCCACCCGCCGTGGGCCTGCACGGCGCGGCGACAGAAGGCGAGCGCCAGCCGGTTGCCGCCCTCGGCGCGGCCGGTGGTGGGGGTGTGCTCGGGCAGGTGGGCGTCGAAGAGGTGCGCGCGCGCGGCGGCGGGAATGGCGGGGCCCTCGTCGCGCACCCGCAGCTCCAGCAGTCCCGGCTCGGGGTTGGAGGCCTCGAGCGTCACGCGGCTGCTGCCCAGCGCGGTGTACTGGAAGGAGTTGTCCAGCAGGTTGATGAGGGTGCGGCGCAGCAGCTCGCGGTCGCCGGTGAGGAGCGGCTCCACCAGCTTCACGCTCTGGGTGAAGCGGCGCGGAGAGCCCACCAGGCGCTGCTGGAAGTCGCGCGTCACCTCGGAGAGCAGCAGGGAGACGTCGAACTGCGCCGGGTTGAGGGTGAAGGAGGCCTCGTCGCTGCTCGCGTCCAGCAGGTTGAGGACCGTGCGCTGGAGCCCGTCCACGGTGTCGCGGATCTCCCGCGTGGCGCGCTGCACCTCGTCCGGCAGGTGCGGGCGGTAGAGCGTGAAGGTGGCGTTGGTGAGGATGCTGGCCAGGGGTGTCTTGAAGTCGCGCATCACCCGCTGCATCAGCGCGTCCTTCTGGTGCTGCACGCTGGCCAGGGTGTCGCGCTGCGAGCGCAGCTCCGCCTCGCGCCGCTCCAGCTCGCGCACCCGCAGCCGCAGCAGGAGCTGGGCCTCCACCTGCCGCCCGAGCACGGCCAGCGCGTCCTGTTGCTCCGGCGTGAGGTGGCGCGGCTTGTGGTCGATGACGCACAGGGTGCCCATGTTGAGGCCGCTCGCGCCCTTGATGGGAATGCCGGCGTAGAAGCGCACGTGGGGCCCGCCGGTGACGAGCGGGTTGTCATGGAAGCGCTCGTCGTTGTGAGAATCCTCCACGACGAAGAGCTGCTCGCCGAGGATGGCATGGGCGCAGAAGGCGAGGTCGCGCGGCGTCTCCGGCGTGTCCAGCCCGACGCGCGACTTGAACCATTGCCGGTAGTGGTCCACCAGGGAGACCAGGGCGATGGGCGTCCCACACAGGTGCGAGGCCAGACGCGTCAGGTCGTCGAAGCCGGCCTCTGGCGTCGTGTCGAGGATTTCGAGGGTGTCGAGCGCCGCGAGGCGGGCGTCCTCCTGCGGATGCGGCGGTGCGGCCTTCATGCGTCGTTCTCCAGGAGGGAGACTCCTACCAAGGGTGTCTGGCCACGCAACACTCTAGCTGGGGGCCACATGTTGGGGGGCTCGCCTGGAGGCTCGGGGAGCATCCGGCGGCGTGGATGGCCTTGGCCGGGGTGTGAGGCGGACCGGGCCTTGAGGCCATCAGGACTGCGGCTCGGGGTCCTCCGCTTGCTTCTTCCGCCACTCTTTCAGCCTCTCGACGAGGGAGAAGGGGTGGAAGGCGAGGTGATTGATGTTGCGATGATACGCCGCGAGGTAGGGCTCGCCCCCGAGCTGGATGACGGCCTGAGAAGGCCGCTCGGGCAGGTTGTAGAACCAGGCTCTGGCCTCCTCCCGCGTATCGAAGGTGGCCACCGGCGGCGGAGGAAGACCGTCCCGCATCATCTCTTCGAGGTGGTACTCGATAGACGGGGTGGAGGGCATTCGGCGGAGGTTGCGGTCACGCCAGTAATAAACTGTATGGTATTCGTCCGCGATCAGCACGGAGGCCGTATGAGGCGGCTTGGGGTGGTTTTCAAGCCACGCCTCCGCCTCCTCGCGCGTTGAGAAGGCGGCAATCACCATCTGGGGCCCTTCGGCCCCGAGATCCTTGCGGTAATCCTCGAAGTCATATTGTTGGCCAGTCGTATTGATGAACCTGAGCGCCTCGGCCGCGGCGAGAAGCAGCTCCTTCTCTTCCGGAGATTGAGTCTTCTCTTGAATCAGGCCGAGGAGATTCATCGCCTCGAAAATGAGTTTTCCGATTTCCATATGACGACGTCGCCGTGATGAGGAGTCCGAGCCGGGCTCGTCAGAATGCCAGAAGACCTGCCGGTGCGAGGACAACGAGCCCCGCACCCGCGGAAACCGCGACGAAGACGACTCCCGCGATGACGACAACGCTTCCCACTAGAATCGACTGATGATTGCGCTTCAACCAGTCAAGTGCGTCGTCCACGGCGGAGAACTCCTGGGGGCGGCGACCTTTTAGCTCCTCGCAATCGAGGTAGGGTTGCCTGCATTGCGTGTTGCACCACTCTTCTTTCCCACCCTTTCCGCGTCCCCCGGACGTGGTGTGTCCGAACCCCCGAGGAAGTGGGCGGCTCATGCACATCTTGATGCACTGTCGGTTCTCCTCGTCACAGTCGCGCTGGTAACTCCTCGATACGAGCACGATGCGTCCATACGTCGTCTCAGGGTTGCTGGACTGGAGCCTGTATCCTGAGAGATCGAACTCCTCGGCGCGGCGCCAGTCGTGGGTGACCTGCCCGCTGGGCGACGCCTCGATGATGAGCACGTAGCGGGTGAGTTCGTCGACAGCAGGCGTGGCGGCGTGGCGGGTGGCGCCACACGAGACGAGCAGCACGCAGAGGGTCGAGACCAGGAGCCTCGTTGGATACACACAGGTCTTCATGGGAGCGCGCGCGTGTAGCACGGGGGTCCGTGATAGTCAGGGGCCGTGGACGACCTCGACGCCCGCCGCCGCGAGCAGCACAAGCTGCGCCTCTCCTGGATGCCGTGGCTCTACTTCTCCCTCAAGCCGCGCCACCGGGCCTGGGCCGAGGCCTGGCAGAAGGAGGTCCAGGACCGACTGCGGGAGCTGGAGACGGTGGAGATCGTCGAGGGGTGCTTCATCGCCCCGGAAGCGCGGCTGTTCGCCGAGCCGGGCCGCACCATCCGCATCATCGGTCCCGGGGTGAGCATCGCCGCCCATGCCTTCGTCCATGGGCCGGTGGTGCTGGAGGCCGGGGTGAGCATCAACGCGCGCGTCAGCCTGGATGGCGGAGCGGGAGGCATCCACATCGGCGAGGGCAGCCGCATCGCCACCGGCGCCACCCTCTACGCCTTCGACCATGGGCTCGCGCCGGACCGGCCCGTGCGCTCCCAGCCCGTCACCTCGAGCGGCATCATCCTCGGCAAGGACGTGTGGGTGGGGGCCAACGCCGGCATCACCGACGGGGTGCGCATCGGAGACCATGCCGTGGTGGGCATGGGCGCCGTCGTCACCCGGGACGTGCCCGCCTGGGCCATCGTCGCCGGGGTGCCCGCTCGGGTCATCGGCGACCGCCGCG
>NZ_DASVSO010000914.1:0-29378 GCF_036388035.1 Archangium sp. | reverse complement strand
GCGGTAACGCCTCGATGTCCTCGTAGGTGGCTGGACGCTTTCCCCGACCCATGTCCGCTCCTCTCCCAGGCCTTCCCGCCTGACTGCTCGCATTCTACAGGAAGGTCTGACGGGAGAGGTAGGGTCCGGTCCGCTTCAGCGGGCCGCGCGCGCCAGTCCGGCCACGCCGAACACCAGGCCGCCCATGAGCGCCATGAGGCCCGCCGTCGCCGAGTAGCGCTTCCACCTCGGTGTGGGTGGCACCGGGCCCTCGGGGCCCACGCCCTGCGGTATCGCATGGAAGAGGTTGCCCTCGGGCCGGTCCACGGGCTCGTCCCGCATCTGCATCCGCGCGCCCCACTGGCCCATGATGAGCTTGCCCGCCCAGGGGGCGATGGCGTTGACCCACAGCATCAGCCGGCCCTGGAGGAACACCGGCACCACCGTCTTCCCCGGGCGCCGCGCGCACCGCACCGCCGCTCGCGCCACCACGTCCACGTCATACGTGGGCGGCACCGGCTTGGGCGCCAGGCCAAACATGGTGGGCGCGTGGGCGAACATGTTGCTCGACACCGAGGGCACCAGGATGTTGGACACCTGGATGCCCGTCCCCATCAGCTCCATCTCCAGGCTCTTGGCCCACCCCAGCGTGGCGTGCTTGCTCGCGCTGTACGCGGACAGCAGCGGCGCCGAGCCCTTCGACAGCATCGACTGGATGTTGAGGATGTGGCCACTGCCCTGGGCGCGGAAGTGCGGCAGCACCGCCCGCGCGAAGCGCATGAAGCCAAAGCAGTTGATGTCGAAGATGCGCGTGATGTGCTCCCAGGGCAGCTCGTCGAAGAGGCCGTAGGACTGCACTCCCGCGTCATTCACCAGGATGTCCACGCGGCCGTAGTGCGTCAGGCACTCGCGCACCACCTGCTCCACGTCCTCCTGCACCGTCACGTCCCCGGGCACCGAGATGCACTCCACGCCCCGCTCCTCCAGCTGGTGGCGCAGCTTCTCCAGCGCCTCCACCCGCCGCGCGGTGACGCACAGCCGCACCCCCGCCTCGCCCAGCCGCACCGCCGTCTGCCAGCCCACCCCGCTCGACGCCCCTGTCACGATGGCGACCTTGCCCTTCAGGTCCTGGCTAGCCATGTCCGCTCCCCCGCTTCCCGTGTGAACACCCGCCCCGGAGGATGGGAATGCCCGCCCTCCCCGCGCACCTCGTCCCCGCACAGCCCCCGCCTGCCCGCTCGGGTTCCGGGTTGCCGGACGA
Source organism: Archangium sp. (assembly GCF_036388035.1). Lineage (GTDB taxonomy): Bacteria > Myxococcota > Myxococcia > Myxococcales > Myxococcaceae > Archangium. Next base: position 28,138 of record NZ_DASVSO010000914.1, on the reverse strand, counting down.
CTCCTGGCGTCCACTGGTGAACGCAACCCGGTGGCAACTGCACCCTGTACCCATCAGGTCGGGTGAAGCTGCGGGACATATGAGCTCGCTGCTCGATGCCGTCGTGGTGGGCGCTGGCCCCAACGGGCTCGCCGCCGCCATCTCCCTGGCTCGCGCGGGCCGCTCGGTGCGGGTGCTTGAGGCGGGCCCCACGCCCGGCGGTGGCGCCCGCTCGGCCGAGCTCACCCTGCCCGGCTTCGTCCACGACGTCTGCTCCGCCATCCACCCGCTCGCCGCGGCCTCGCCCTTCTTCCAGCAGCTCCCGCTCGACGCGCACGGGCTGGAGTGGGTGCACCCGGACGCCCCGCTCGCGCACCCGCTGGACCATGGCACCGCCGCCCTGCTGGAGCGCGGCCTCGAGGCCACCGCGCAGGGGCTCGGCCCCGACGCCGAGCGCTATATAAGGTGGATGCGCCCCATGGTGCGCGCCTTCGACGACGTGATGGCGCAGCTCGGCGACCCGCTGCACGTGCCCCGCCGGCCGATTCGACTCGCCCGCTTCGGCCTGCGCGCGATGCGCCCCGCGCGCTCACTCGCCGAGAGTGCCTTCCACGGGCCCCTGGCGCGCGCCCTCTTCGCCGGCTCCGCCGCGCACTCCTTCTCCGCCCTCGAGCGCTCCTTCACCTCCGCCTTCGGCATCCTCCTGCTCGCCTCGGGCCATGCCGTGGGCTGGCCGTTTCCCCGCGGGGGCACGCAGAAGCTCGTGGACGCGCTCGTCAGCTACCTGCGCGCGCTCGGCGGCGAGGTGGAGACGGGGCACCGCGTGCACAACGTGGACGAGTTGCCACGCTCGCGCGCCGTACTGCTCGACGTGACGCCCGCGCAGGTGGTGAAGCTCGCCGGCCACCGGCTGCCCCCGGAGTACGTGGAGAAGCTGCGGCGCTTCCGCTACGGGCCCGGCGTCTTCAAGGTGGACTGGGCCCTCTCCGGCCCCATTCCGTGGCTCGCGCCCGGGTGTGCCCGCGCCGGCACCGTGCACCTCGGGGGCACGCTGGAGGAGATCTCCGCCAGCGAGGCCGCCATCGCGCGCGGCGAGGCCCCCGAGCGGCCCTATGTCCTGCTGGCCCAGCACACGCTGTTCGACGACAGCCGCGCGCCCTCGGGCCAGCACACCGGGTGGGCCTACTGCCACGTGCCCAATGGCTCCACCGTGGACATGACCGAGCGCATCGAGGCCCAGGTGGAGCGCTACGCCCCCGGCTTCCGCGCGCGCATCCTCGCCCGGCACACGCGCTCGCCCGAGCAGTACGAGGCCTACAACGCCAACTGCATCGGCGGGGACATCTCGGGCGGCGCGATGGAGGGGCTGCAATTGCTGGCACGCCCCGTGGCGAGCCTCGTCCCGTACGCCACGCCGGACCCGCGCCTCTACATCTGCTCGTCCTCCACGCCCCCCGGGCCCGGCGTGCATGGGCTGTGTGGCTTCCTCGCCGCGCGGGCCCTGCTCGCCAGCGAGGTGTGGCGCAAGGGCTGAAGCCGACGCTCCGGCTAATTGGGACTCCCAAGGCGGTCAGCAACCGCAGGGCACGCGTATGTGTCGCGCAGCAGGTTCTCTGTCGCACTCGGCGTGAGGGATCTTCGGCCGGGAAATCGACCAAAACCCTCGTGATTTCAATGGGTTGAAGGAGACCCCTCTCCTTTCGACAATGTCGTATTGAAATGCTCGGTCATGAAGATTATGTCTGACATTGTCGGAATTGTGGAGGCCCATGGCCATAGGAGAATCGATGCCGGACCAGGACATCTTCACCGCACCCGACCATCTCCAGACAGGTCAACCATGATCTCCTCAGCGCAGTTGGGTGAGCGGCTCGCGCAGGCGCGCAAGCGGCTGAACAAGACCCAGGCCGAGTTGGCGGAGAGCATCGGTGTCGCTCGCACCACGCTGGTCGCCATGGAGAAAGGAGAGAGGCGCCCAACCAACGCCGAGCTGCTCAAGCTCGCGAAGGCACTCTCCACCTCTCTGAACGAATTGCTGCGCGAGCACACGGTCGTCGCGGATGCATCACCGCGATTTCGAATGGGGCCTCGCCACACGCGAAATGACGCAGTGGAGGACGCCGTCGAACGTCTCAAGGTCCTCGGCAGGCAATACGTGGAGCTTGAGCAGGTACTCTCCGTCACTCGTACACCCGCACCGCTGGAAGCGGTTACGACCTACCGTGCCTCCAACGCACCGGCAGGGATGGCTCCCCGGCTCTCAGGACAGGATGCGGCGGCCTTTCTCCGCAGGCACCTCGACCTCGGTGACGGACCCGTACTGGCTCTCGAGCCGCTCCTGGAGTTGGAAGCAGGCCTGCGAATCTTCCACCTTCCACTCCCTTCGGAAGTCGCGGCCATCTTCCTCTGGAGCGACGTCCTGGGCGCTTGTGTCGCACTCAATCGACTCCATCCACGTGAGCGCAGGCGCTGGTCCCTCGTTCATGAATTGGGGCACTTCTTGCGCGACCGAGAGGCCGGGGATGTCCTGCCCGCGAAGTTCGAGAGCCGGCTCGACCCTTCCGAAGTTTTCAGTGAGACCCTGGCCGCCGAGTTCCTCATGCCCGCCACGGGAGTTCGGCGCCGCTTCACCGAGCACCTCCGGGATAAGGGGGCGCACTTCTCCGCCGCTGACCTCATCGCAATGGCCCGCTTCTATGCCGTGTCCTTTCAGGCCATGACGCTACGCCTGGAGGAGTTGCAACTCCTCCCGCCCGGGACGTACCAGAAGCTGATCCAACGCAACTTCCGCCCGGTGGCGGCTCAGAAGCAGATGGGCCTGGCACCCGTCCAAGAACGAGCCGAGCGCTGGCTCCCTCAACGGTACGAGCGGCTGGCTCTGGAAGCCTATTCTCAGGAACTCCTCTCTGAAGGTGAACTCGCGAGCTACCTGCACTGTGACCGGATCGTGGCTCGTGAGCTGTACCTCGCACGCCAGGTGGAAGCCGCCGAAGGTGGAGAGTTGGTCCTGGACCTCGGCGAGGACGTCCTGGAAGTCCAAACCGCGAGGTAATCGATGCCGACGAAGCAGGTCGTCATCGATGCGTGCTCGGCCATCAACCTGCTGGCGACGGACAGAGCCGTCGACTTCATGCGCGCGCTGGACTGGACGCTGCTTGTCCTCCCTGAAGTCCGGCAGGAGGCCCAGCGCCTTCGCGGCCCATTGGATGATGAGGGCCAACCCACCTGGGTCCCCGCCGATTGGAGCCCGCTGGAGCAGGCGGGGCTTCTCACCGTGCAACCTTCAGAACTCCTGGGCGATGAGTTCGTCGAGGCCCTCGTCTCCTCGGCGGCCCACTTGACGGATGTCGACGCAGCCGCCGTTGCCCTGGCCGGCTCGCTCGGGCTCCCGCTCCTCTCGGATGACGCCAAGGTGCGAAGGGTCTTTCGAGCCTCGTACCCGGCGCTCGAACTCCAGGCCACGCTCGCGCTGATACGTCAGGCATCAAGTCAGCTCGGGTTGGACCCAATCGCCGTGAAGGATGTACTGCGTGCCCTTCGATGGAAGGCGAAGTTCGCGCCTCCCAAGCGCGACCCAGACCGTGAGTGGTATCTGTCACATCTCCCCGACTGATCGGCGTCACCCAGCGGCTGCAGCAGCCTCCGTGACGTCAAGCGGGGCCGCGTGCCGCATCTCCGAGTACGGCACGCCGTTCTGCTACTAGCGCCCCTTGCGCGCTGCCCCGCTCTGGCCCTCCTGCCGAGGCTCGGTGTCTGGCACATCCAGCGCGGGGTTCTGGGTGAAGAAGCCAAAGGGAGCGATGCTGAAGCCCACGCTCGTGCGCGGCATCACCGGCCACTCCTCCGGGCGCGGAATATGGACATGGTTCACCGTGTGCCAGAGGACCACATCCGTGTTCTCGAGCGACTCCCCGTTGGCATAGCCGGGCAGGCCCGTGCTCTCGGAGCTCTGCACCGTGTAGGTGCCCGACGCGTACCGCTCCTCCTCCTTGTAGCGGGTCAGCCAGGCCGCCTTGTGGGCGAAGCCCGTGCGCCTGCGAATGCCCGAGTCCGGCTGCGCGAGCAGCTCGTCGCTGTCACCCGGTAACACCACATACCCCGGGTGCTCGCCGAGGCTGTTGGTCTCGTTCGGGTTCACCACCCTCCACTGGCGGGCATGGCCCCCCTCGCGCCCGTCCTCCGCCGCCAGCAGCGTCGTCTCCGCGACGAAGGCGTTGCCCCGCGGGTTGTCCGGGCCCGTTGGCAGCGCCTTGACGTGGGTCTCATAGACGCTGTTCGCCGGGCCCTCCACGTCGAAGTCCAACCGGTAATTCACCATGTGCTCGTGGAGGATGGCGACCGTCCCCGGAGCCACCTTCGTGCCAAAGCGGCTCGACTCGGAGCCCTTGGCCAGCATGATGCCGCTCAGGTCCACCCGGGCCTCCAGGGTTCCGTCCTGTCGGAAGATCCACTGGAAGATGTAGTCGTAATTGCCGACGACCGCCGAGTGGAGCAGCACCAGGCTTCGCGAGCGGCGGACCTCCGCCGCGGAGTCCTCGCTGATGTGCTTCCAGAGGATGCCGTCATCCATCTCGTAGAGCGCCACGGCGCGCGGGAGGGTGTACGGCTCGCCATCGTCGCCGGCCAGGACCGCATCGAAGAGCGTGCTGTGGCGCGGAACGTCCCTGCCCGGCTCGAGGCTCACGGAGAGCACCCCCATGTTGTATTCGCCCGCGTCGAGCGCATTGCGCCAGCTCCAGTTCGGGTCCGGGTCGCCGTACATCGCCGCCGTCTCCGCGACGGAGGCCTTGTAGAGAATCGGTCGGACGCGGCCGGCCTCCTCATACCCGACCTGGTAGAGCACGAGCCCCTCGCGCGGCAGGAAGCCCCAGCGGAACCGCCAGTTCTGCCATTTCACGAGGTGCCCCTCGACGGTGAAGCTCGGACCGTCCGGCTGGCTGATGTCGAGGGGCTTGAGCGGCTCGCGGAGCGGGGGCAGCAGGTCCTTGTGGTACTCGGCCCCAGGCGGGAGGGGGGCGGTCCCCGTGCTCTCGACGCGGACCACCTGTCGCGTGTTGAGGTTGACGATGGCGACGAGTCCCTCGACAGGTCTCGAATAGGCGTTCCGCACCCCGTCCCCGGCGAACGTCAGTCCTCGGACGAGCCGAGCGCCATCGGGCGTCGTTCCACCGAAGCCCCATACGTCGATGTGCGCGTTGTCGAGATCCCGGAGGCCCCGCTGCACCGCCAGCGCTCGCCAGGTCGGATCGGCCTTCACGAGTTCCTCGGCGATCTCATAGTCCTCGAGCAGGTAGTTGGCCTGGACGCCGGGGATCGCCTGCCAACGCTGGATGGAGCGGTCGAGCACGTTGACGACGATCTCCGAGGTGACGTTGGCGACCTTGTCGATCACGATCGCCAACACCTCACGGCGCACCGGGTTGCCGTCCGAGCCGAGCACGAAGCTCTTCGGCGGCTCGTGGAGGGAGACCAGGGCGAACCCCATGTTCTCATTCCAGCGGGCGTCGGCCTTGATGGCGGAGGCCGCCGTCTGGAACTCCTCCTGAGTCAGTGGATCCAACAGGTGTCTGGGGCTCTCCACCACCTGCGGCTTCGGTTCCGCCTGTCGTGCCGAGACGCGCTCCTTCGACGCGCACCCGAGCGGCGAGACGGCGAGCACCAGGGTCGAGATGAGGACAATGAACCTCCCGACAGGACGATCACTCGCGGCGTGCATGCTTCCTCCAGTGCCCAGATAGGAGGAGACGGGGTCACGGAAGCAGGACGGTCTACCCGAGCGGTTCGCGAACCTGGGACTGGAGGGGCCACTCGGCAATCCGTGCGGAAGTCGGAGTTGGGCTCCCCAGAGCCTTGATCGCCTCGCGGCGCATGGGGTGAAGATGGGGGCATGCTCAATCGCTTCCTGGAACCCCGGGTCGAAGCCGCCTACACCTTCCTTCGGATCGTCGCGGGGCTCATGTTCGCCTTCCACGGCGTTCAGAAGCTCTTCGGGGTGCTGACGGAGTTCCAGCCGCCGGTCGGCTCCCAGCTCTGGCTGGGCGGACTCATCGAGTTCGTCACGGGCCTGGCCATCGCGGCCGGCGCCTTCACGGTCTGGGCCGCCTTCCTCGCGAGTGGGACCATGGCGGTCGCCTACATCCAGTTTCACTGGAAGCTCGGCTTTGGCGCGCAGTTCTTCCCGGCGGTGAACAAGGGAGAGCTGGCGCTCCTGTACTGCCTGCTGTTCCTCTACATCGCCTGTCGCGGCGCAGGCCGGTGGAGCGTGGATCGCCGGGGAGCTGGACCCGCCCGCGCGTAGCACGAGCCGTCGCTCACCTGCTCGGCGCGTCCACGCCCGCGATGCGCCGCAGGGTCGCCGTCTCCTCGGCCTTCGTCCGCTGGCCCGCGGCGACGGCCATGGTGGCTTGTTCCCATCGACGAACGGGTGGTTGCTGACGACGTGGAAGAGGTACGCCACCGCCATCTCCCACACGCCCTGATGAACGTACTGGCCCCCGAACGTCGCCTGGGGCTGGGAGATGGCGGACTCCAGTAGCCCGGCCTCCCTCACGCCCTCGCCCCCACCAAAGCGGGCGAGCTGCAGCGGGTGGATGCCCAGCACGTCCTCCAGCGAGAGGAAGTCCGGAGTCACTGGGCCAGCTTCCTCAAGGTCTCGGCGTGCGCGTCCATCATCTTCTCGGTGGCCCGTCGCACACGCGAGCGCCGATCCTCCGCGCGCACGGGACGGATGATGAGCGACGTCCCATCCGTCTCCACCTCCAGCGGCATGTCCTTGTCGATGCCCAGCTTGTCGAGCAGGGTCTTGTCGAGGATGAGCCCCAGGCTGTCGCCGATGGCGGTCAGCGTCTTGGTCATGTGGTCCGCTCTGGATGGGACCTTAATGGAACACGGCGAGCACCGCGCCGCCAAGACCCACCGAGCTCGGCGAGCAATCCACAGGCCACCTTCCAGCCACAGCGACAGGGCATGGGCGCTGCGGAGGTGACCGGCCACACGCACGCATCCGACGGAAAGCCGCTGGAGTTCCCGCTGCCCGTGCTGCGTGAAGTACCGGCAGCGCCGCAACGACAGACACTGGGAGTGAGGCTCCAGAGCCGGCCATGGAACAGACTCGGCTGTAAGGGCCCCGGAAAGCGGTTCAGCCTCAGCGGTTCCGGAGCCACTCCAGCTCGGACAACTTCCATCTGGTCTATTCGCAGCTTTCGTGCGGGCAGTGCCTGCACCGGGCTCAGCACCACGCTTTGTGTGGTGGCCCCCGTTGGGCCAGCATGGGAGGCTGCGAGCGCAGCGTGTAATGGCGTGTAATCGCATTCTCAAGCGGCCTGCCATACACATCCTCGGCTGTTCTTGGTGCTCGGTCCTTGCTGGTCAGCCCTCCATGTTCACCGCTGTGGAGCCTACATGCGCAACTGGATTCTGATTTCCGCTTCATTAGTTTTGTTCGTAGGGTTGCACGCCAGCGCCCAACCGGCGCCCCCTGCTCCTCTTGCACCGCCGCCTGCGGTACCTGCCCCTGCCGCGCTGCCGCCCGGCGCGGATCCGACGTTATACGGGCTGCTCAACGCTGGAGATTCGGCCAAGCAACTCGCCCGAGCCTGCCAAACCCCAGCGCATGCCGACACGATAGGCTGCCTTGAGCTGGTCAAGGTGTGCTCCACCCCTACGTACAAGGACACCGTGGCCTGCAAGACCGCGCCGGCTGCTGCTGTCGTCGAGGTCAACCCGCAGCCGATTGCCAATCCCAATGCGCTTCCGCCTAAGGTCAAGGAAGCCATCGAAAATTGCCGCGATGAGCTTGACTGTAAGACCATGGCCGACTTCAGGCGTAAGTACGAGAAGCCTGGGTACATGGAGCTGGCGGCGTGGTGCCTCGACCGTGTGTTGAGCGGCAATCCGGAGAGCTTCTCAGCCACCGGGCTGCGTCGGGCGACACGGGTTTGCGAGGCCGTGGCCAACGATGCGAACGGCGGTAATGGATTGCAGAACGTCAACTACGTCGCGCTGACTGGCCTGCTGGAGGAGGTGAGCAAGACAGGTTTGGACTGCAGTGGCTTCGGTCTCACCCTTCCCTTCCTTCGCATTCGTCGCCCTGGAAACGGCACCGTGGACGTCAGCGGACCAGTGAGTGCGGGCGTGGGTGGTGGGTACTACCACGCATTCACTTGTGACGAGCGCTCCACCTTGGGTATGAACATGTTTGCCTACTCGGAGGGGCTGGATCTGACGAAGGGCACGGCCCAGTTTGGCGTGGGCGTGAGCGTGGGGGCCACCGCCTTTAAGGTGTTCCGCTTCGGAGTAGGCCTCGGCTACGACTTGTTCCGCCTGAGTTCCGACGGCGACGGCAACAAGACGTACAACGGTCTGCTGGTCGGCAGAAGCCTGGGCGCGCCAAGCATCAGCTACATGATAACTCTTGATGTTCATCTGTCCGGCTCCGACAAGGCGGAAGGGAAGGAGTCCACCGACAAGGACAAGGAGAAGTGAGCTGACGCGGGCTGGGCGATTTGGACCTTCTTGTGGCTTGGTCTTTCCCCCAGCTCAAAACGAAGGAAGGGAGCGCTCGTGCCTGCGGAGCACGGCCTCCCCCGGTGGAGCCTGGAATTAGAAACCGAGGTGCAGGAATGTGGCCAATGCGCGCTGCCAGTTTCCTCTCTTGGTTCCTCCCGTCACAAGGGCACACTGGGACACTCAAGCCAGCTCAGCCAGGTTGTTCGGTGGGACCGCGTTCTGCCGGCCCGATGGGAGCCGGTACGCTCGGAGCCGTGGTCTCTCGTGGGGACGAGCTGTACATCCTGAGCAACAGCCACGTGCTGGTTCCCAGCAATGTCTTGGAACCTAAGACGCTCATCTACCAGCCGGGACCGGTGGACGATCCCGGTGGCAGGCCCATCGCGGAGTTGGTGGAGTTGTCGGACTTCGTCCCCCTTACCCCCACCCACGTCAACTACGTGGACTGCGCCGTGGCGCGCATCCTCGACCGCAAGGATGTCAGCGCGAAATTCATCGCTCCAGTAAAGCTGCGCTCGCATGAACCCTTGCCGCCAAAAGAGAACATGGTGGTGGAGTTTTCCGGACGCAGTACGCCACATGGTCGCGGCGTGATTAAAACCCTCAACCAGTGCTGTCGCCTCGAATACGAAGGCCTCGGGGAGATTCTCTTCGATGGTTTGCTCTGGCTCCAGAGCGAGAACGGCAAGAGGCTCGGCCTGATGGGAGACTCCGGAGCGCTCCTGATCAACCCCAGCTCGGGTCAAGCCGTGGCGCTGCTCGTGGCCGTCAACTTCTCCGGAGCTTACGCCATTCCGATTGAGCGGGTGTTGACCGCCCTGAAAGTGAAATTGGTGGTGCCATGAGTAAGCCTGGAGAGGCTGGGGCGCAATCCGTTGAGACCGTGCCGAAGAAAAACAAGCAGTCTCAGGCCAATGAGTTCAAGCCCTATCGCTTCGAAGAAGTGGCCGCTCAGCGCGCTCCTGGAAAGCAGCAATTCCGTCCGCCAGGCGAAGCAACGGTTCAGGCCGGGATATTTCTGAGTCGGCTTGGGTTTGATACGAACGACCAGGAAAAACTCCTGGAGGGTCCACTGGGTGTTTTGCTGGTCAAGCATGCCACGGAATATCAGCTCAATATCAAATGGTACGAGCAAGAGTTGCTTGCCAAGCAGAACTTCCAGAAGCGCCAAACTCGTTTGATTGTGTTCGTCACCTTATTGGCGATCCTCGCCACTATCATAGCAAGCTTCGCCCAGGTCGGTTGGAGTGGTCAGTTGACCTTGGTAATCACTGCGGTCTTCGCGGTGATGCGACTCTTTGCCGCCTGGACCGATGTGAAGGCTCAAATAGGTATCTTCTGGGAGGCGGCCTCAAATCTGAAGGAGAGGCTTTACACGTTCGAGCAAGCTTGGCGTGGCAAGGGCACGCAGTGGATAAAAGATTCGAGGCACACCTGGGAGTTCCGCGCAGCACTTGAGGAGCAAATCCGGTTAGCCCGGTTGGAGGTGCGCAAGGAGCGCACGGCCTTCTTCCAAACGCTAAAGTCACCGTCCGAGGTATTGGATATGGCCGTATCGCTATGGCAGGGAGTACAGCGTGCCGGCCAGGAGACAACCCAGGCGCGACTGCATGCGAAAACCGCATTGGACACAGCCGAGGCCCGGACGCCAGCCACACCCGAAGTTTCCGCGTTAGAGGCAGCCTATCAGCTTGCGAAGTTGCGCTTTGTGCAAGCGGAGCAGACCCTCGAACGATTGAAGAACTCTGGGCAGCCTCCGGAAATGATCAACGCCGCTCATGAGGAAGTTCTCGCAGCAGAATCCTCAATGTCGGAGGCCAATCACGCTTTGGCTACTCGCCTGATTCGTGGAGGGTCGCTCAAATGAATCGTTGAGCAGACATCTGCCAGAACCACCCGGCCCCCGCAGGGCACGGGAAAAGCTCACACCGAGGCGACGGTTACTCCAATTCCTGGCAGAGCCTCCACCCAGGACACGGAAGAGAAACCAGCCTCCGCAAAGAGTTGCAGGAATTCTTCGCCCGTGCGGTGACGCACGAACCCCGGGTCCGCCAGCTCCGAGATGGGCCGGGCCAGCTCGACGAACCACTTGGGCCCCGCGTCCGCCACGAAGACCCGTCCTCCCGGCGCCAGCACCCGGCGGAAGGCGCGCACCGCGGCCTCTCCGTCCGGGTAGTGGTGGAAGGAGAGGCAACACACGATGGCGTCGAAGTACCCCTCGAAGGCCTCGGGCGGCTTCGCCACGTCCGCCTGGAAGAAGGCCATGTTGTGGCACTCCGCCTGCTGCGCTGCGCGCCAGGCCGTCTCCACCATGCCTCGTGACAGGTCCGCCGCCACCACCTCGCCCTCGGGCACCAGCTTCGCCAGCCGCAGCGCCGCTCCCCCGGGCCCCGCCGAGGGGTCCAGCACCCGGGCCCTCGGCGAGAGCGGCTTCATCAGCTCCACCACCTCGTCGATGATCGGCTCCGAGAACGGCCGCACCACCGCCTCGTACAGGCCCGCCACCCGGTCGAAATCCTTCACTTCCCCGTAGCCCGCCGGCTCCTCCGCCAGCAGCACCGGCTCGCGGTGCCGCCTCGACAGCTCCGGCCCTCCCCCTCCCGCGACTCCCGGCACCAGGGGCGCTCCCAGCGTCGTCGGCGCGTACAGGCCCAGCCGCTTCAGCGCTCGCGCCGGCTCGAAGACATGCACCCGCCAGGACAACAGCGACAGCGCCATCGCCTGGTCCAGCAAGGAGCGCTCCCACGGCATGTCACCCACGTTGGTCTCCCCCCTCCGCTGTCCTTCCACTCCCAGGCACGGCGTTGACGCAATGTACCAGGAGGCCCTCGGCCCGCGTCCTGTTGCTGACCGCTGAATTCTGGCGGAGTGTCTCCTCGCGACGCTGTAATGCTTCGGGCACCTCTCCTCGTTCCGCCACCCCGCCAGGCCCCCCCATGCGCCAACCCGCGTCCTTCGTCGGTACCGGCCGTTTCGAGATGCGTACCCTCCTGGGCGAGGGCGCCACGGGCCGCGTCTACCGGGTCCTCGACCGCGAGACTTCCCGCGACGTCGCCCTCAAGACGCTGCGCCTGCCTCCGGCCGAGGCCCTCTACCGGCTCAAGCAGGAGTTCCGCGCTCGCGCCGGCATCGTCCACCCCAACCTCCTCCAGCTCCACGAGCTGTTCGTCGAGGGCGACGCGTGCTTCTTCACCATGGAAGCCCTCGAGGGCGTGGACTTCCTCCACTGGTCTCGCGGGGGGCTCGGCCTCGGCGGCTCGGGTGGCTCGACGCTCGACGCCTCCACCGGTGAAGCGCCCTCCTCCAGCGCCCCGCCTCCTCCCCTCGCCCCCCTTCCCGAAGGCACCGAGGCCTCGTGGGCGCGGCTGCGCCAGGGGTTCGTGCAGCTCTGCCACGCCCTGCGCGCCTTGCACTCCGCGGGCCTCGTCCATCGCGACATCAAGCCCTCCAACGTGCTCGTCACTCCGCACGAGCGCGTCGTCGTCCTCGACTTCGGCCTCACCTCCACGCTCCACTCGCCCCGCCCCGAGCACCCCCGGCCTCGCAGGCCCGTGGGCACCCCGGCCTATATGGCTCCCGAGCAGGTGACGGGCGGCCCCGTGACTCCCGCCGCCGACCTCTACGCCCTCGGCGCCATGCTCTACGAGGTGCTCACCGGCGCGCCTCCCTTCGCCGTGCTCGGCGGCAGCCCCCTGGAGCACAAGGTGCTCCGGTCCCCGCCCCCCGTGCTCGAGCTGGCGCCCCGCGCTCCCGAGGACCTGGCCCGGCTCGCCATGGAGCTGCTCGCGCTCGACCCGGCCCAGCGCCCGGGCGTGGACGTGTGCTCGGCCCGGCTCGCTCCCGGCTCCCGCGCGCTCCCCCTCCCGGCCATCGACTCCGCTCCGGGCCCCCTCTTCGTGGGCCGTGCCCCCGAGCTGGCGGCCCTCGCCCAGGCGCTCGACACGGTGGCCTCGCGGCGCCAGCAGGTGACGGTCCACCTCCATGGCCCCTCCGGCATCGGCAAGTCCTCGCTGGTGCGGCACTTCCTCGCGCGCCAGCCGCCGGACCGCGCGCCCCTCGTCCTCCAGGGACGCTGTCACCCCCAGGAGCGCGTCCCCTACGCGGCCCTCGATGCCTCCATCGACGCGCTCGCCCGCCACCTGGAGGCCCTGCCCGCTTCCGAGGCCGCCGCGCTGGTGCCCTCGCGCGCCTCGGCCCTCGTCCGCCTCTTCCCCGTGCTGGGACGGCTGGCCGCCTTCCAGCGCGAGCCCGTCCCCACTCCCCTCCCCGACGCGGCCGAGCTGCGGCGCCAGGGTGCCCAGGCCCTGCGCGAGCTGCTCGAGCGCCTCGCCCGGGGGCCTCGCCCGCTGGTGCTGTGGCTCGATGACGTGCAGTGGGGGGATACCGACTCGGCGCCCCTCTTCGAGGAGCTGCTGCGCACTCCGGCTCCGCCCGTGCTGCTGGTGCTCACCTGGCGCGGCGAGGACCGCGACGGAAGCCCCCTGCTGCGCCGCCTGCTGGAGCTGACGCGGCCCGGCGGGGACTCCCACGCCGTGGAGCTGGCGCTGGGGGCGCTCCCGTCCGAGGAGGTGGAGGCACTGGCCTCGGCCCTGCTCGGCCCGGCCGGCCTCGGCTCCCAGGTGCGCGCCGTCGTCACCCAGGCCGAGGGCAACCCCTTCCTCGCCCGCGAGCTGGCGCACCACGTCGGCGCGCACGCCGTCCGCGAGGGCTCCGGGGCCCCGGGGGAAACCCAGGTGGACGTGGCCCGGCTGCTGCTCGAGCGCATCCAGTCCCTCCCCGAGGAGGAGCGCGCCGTGCTGGAGGTGGCCTCCCTGGCCGGGCGTCCCCTGGCACGCGGCATCGCCCTCCAGGCCGCGGGGCTGGGCGAGGGTGGCCGGGTGCGGGTGGCCTCGCTGCGGGACTCGGGCCTGCTGCGCGAGGTGCCGGGCGCTGGAGAGCCGGGCATTGGCGCCTACCATGACCGCATCCGCGAGGCGCTGCTGGCCACACTGCCCGCCGGGACGCGGGCGCTGCGGCATCGCGCCGTGGCCGAGGCCCTCACCGCGCGCGGCTCCGAGGACGACGAGGCCCTGCTGCTGCACTGGGAGGGCGCGGGAGAGCCGCTCCGGGCCGGGCCTCATGCGGTGCGCTCGGCCGAGCGGGCCGCCCGGGCCCTCGCCTTCGAGAACGCCGCCGCGCTCTACCGCAAGGCGCTGGAGCTGCTGGGGACGCGAGCGGATCGCCCCCTCCTCCTGGAGCGGCTCGCCGAGGCGCTCGCCAACCAGGGCCGGTCCGAGGACGCGGCCCACCACTACCTGGAGGCGGCCCGCGCGCTGGGCGGCGCGCTGGAGCTGCCCCGGGTGAGGGACCTCCAGCGGCGCGCGTCCGAGCAGTACCTCAAGAGTGGCCGCTTCGACGAAGGCTGGCGCGAGCTGCACCCCGTGCTGCGGGCGCTCGGCGTGTCCGTGCCCGGCTCCTTCGGCTCGGCGGTGTGGGCGGGGACGTGGCGCCGGCTGCTCTTCCTCTCCCGGCCGGTGCACCTGGAGGCGCTGACGCCCCTGGCGGACGCCTCCACCGAGCGGCACCGCCTGGAGGTGCTGTGGTCGGCCTGCACGAGCTGGACGATGGTCAACCCCATGCTCTCGGACGCCTTCCGGATGATGCACCTGCTGGGCGCGCGGCGGCTGGGGGATGCCACCCTGCTGAGCCGGGCCATGGCGCTGGAGGCCACCATGGAGCTGCACACGGGGGGCGCTTTGATGGAGGCCAGCGCCGCACGGCTGCTGGGCAAGGTGCGCGCGCAGGTGGAGCGCACGGGCGGGCCGTATGACCGGGCGTGGTACGGACTGGCGCTCGTCAACCAGGGCTATACCCGGGGCCACTGGCGCCAGGTGGTGGAGGAGAGTGAGCGCGCCGAGGCGCTCTTCCGCGAGCAGTGCCCCGGCAGCGACTGGGAGCGCGTCACCCTGGCCATCTTCCACCACCATGCCCTGGCCATGCGGGGCCAGCTGCGGCACCTGGGCGAGCGCCTGGAGTCCTTCCACCGGGAAGCCCTCTACCGGGGAGACCTGCACGCGCGGTGCGAGGCGTACCTCGGGGAGCCCGTGGTGGCGTGGCTGGCGAGGGACAAGGCGGACGAGGCGCGGGCGCGGGCCGAGGAAGGCATGGCGGCCCAGTCCCCGCGCACGGCCTCCTGGCCGGAGAATGCCTACCGGCGCCAGCACTTCGCGCACCTGATCGCCGCCGTGTACACGGCGCACTACCGCGCGGAGCCCTGGCCCGCCTGGCGGGCCGTGCTGGAGCAGTGGGAGCCGCTGCGAGGCTCCTTCATGCTGGCGATGCGCACCACCGGGTTGAACCTGCGGCACATGCGCGCCCGGGCGGCGCTGGCGGCCGCGGCCTCGCTCCAGGGCGGTGGCAGCGCGCCTGGGGACCTGGCCTCGCGCTGGGGAAGGCCCGCGCTGCTGGCGGACGTGCGCGCCCAGGTGCGTGCCCTCGACAAGGACTCCCTGGGCTGTGCCCGGCCCCTGGGCTGCCTGGTGCGCGCGGGGCTCGCGTGGCAGGAGGCGGACGTCCCCGAGGCCCGGCGTCGGCTGGAGGAGGCCGTGGAGGGCTTCGCCCGCGAGGACATGGCCCTCTACCGCGAGGCGGCCCGGTATGCCCTGGGGGCCGTGCGCGGCGGCCCCGAGGGGCAGGCGCTCCAGCACCAGGCCCGCGAGTGGATGGAGGCGGAGGGCGTCGTGCGCCCCGGAGCGCTGGCGGCCGCGCTGGTGCCCGGCGTGGCCGCCTGGCCCGAGGCACTGCGCGCTCAATAACCCCGGGGAGGGCGCGCGGCCTCCAGCACCGTGCGCAGGTGCCGCAACGCGGCCAGCAGTCCCTGCGTGGCCTGGGGCGCCGCGGCGCCGCTCGAGGCCACCGCTTTGAGGAGCTGGTCGAAGGCCTCCCCCATCCCGGAGGTTTTGGAGAGCAGCGACGGCAGGACCTCCAGGCCCAGCGCGTCCATGGGGTGGGGACGCCCCCGCTGGAAGTTCTCGTCATCCTGCTGTTGCAACAGCTCGAAGTCCGGCAGCTCGTTCTGCTCGGGGTCCCAGATGCGGCAGTAGTCCCCCTGGGGTGAGGTGGGGAAGAGGCCTCGCTCGTAGGGATTGAGGACGCTCGGGCCCGGCTCCCGGGACTCGCGCCACACCTCCTGCCGCGCGGAGGCATGGTGTGCGGTGTAGTGGTCGAGAATGGCATTCACCGCGTGCCGGGCGGACTCGTTGGCGGACTCCATGGTGGTCATCCGCGTGAAGGTCTTCAGGTAGGTCCCCGCGAACACGAGCCGGTCGTAGTGCACCGGGTAGCCTCCATGGGGGGCCTGCCACACCTTCTCCTCATAGGGCAGGCGAGGGGCGGGATCGGACTCGGGCGAGGGATCCCACGGCTGGGGGCCGGGCCGGTGCTTCCAGTCTCCCACGATGGGGACGAGATAGGGCGCGGTGTTGCGGAGCAGCTTCCGGGGCCTGTCCTGGCCCACGAGGCTCTCGAACTCGAGGCTCTCGTCGATGTGGACCCAGTCGGGCTCCGGGAGGACCGAGCCGTCGAGACTCCGTCCGGACTCGCGCGTGCTCAGCGAGACCCGGAGCTGGCGGAGCACCTCGTCCCGGAGCTGCTCGGGCGTGCACTCACAGGCGGGGATGCCCAGGTACTTGGAGGGCGTGTTCCAGTCCCCGATGTCCACGCTGAGAATGGATTGATAGGGGTTGAGCGAGGAACCGGTGGGCCGCTCGCGCCAGACCAGATGGCTGCAGATGGCGGACAGCCCCCACTCGGCGTCCACGCAATAGATATAGCCATCGAAGACATTCACGTGCTTCTGGAAGAAGAACTGGATGCCGGCGATGGTCTGGAGCCGGTCCCAGGGCTTCCTCCTGGACACATCCTTCGGATCTCTCAAGGTGGACGCGTCCGAGCCCTCCTCCTTCGGCACCCGGTGGGCATAGGCGTGGAGCTGCCGGGACATCGTGTCGTTCAGGTACCGCGTCGCCGCGGCCGCCGAGCACAGGTCCGTGGCGACGACGAAATACGCGTCCCGGTCCCCCGCCTCCGCGCCATGTGTCACCTCGGACTTCCCGGTGTTCAGCTCGTCCGGAGGGAACAACCGCACCCGCGCCTCGAGCCGTCCGTGCTCCTGCGTGAAGTACAGGAGCTCCCCGTGGTGGAACTCCACCTCCAGTTCCTCCAGGTACCTGCGCCAGTGGGTGAACCACGCCTCCGTGGTGGGCCCGTTCAAGATGCAGTTGTCGTGCTCGGTGGGAACGAGCGCCTGGGTGAGGAGCTGCACGTAGGTGTTGCCGCAGGTGCGCGCATCCCCATTGGCGCCATCGAACGCGGCCAGCACCCGGCTCGAGGACTGAACCAGGTGCTCGAAGGCCTCGCTGTAATGGTACGAGCGGGTGCCCGTGCTCGACTCGCGCCCCTCCAGGTACTCCCACCACGACAGCTCCTCCATCTCCCTGGCCCGGCGCCGTGAGCTGGAGGTCATGTAGCGCAGGACGCGCAACGAGAACTGGAGCAGGTCCTGGGAGCTGATCCGCAGGCTGGCCAGGTTGCGCCGGTTGTAGTCGGCGCGCGAGAGCGCGGCGCCAGGCGGGGACGGCGTCCAGCTCATGATGAAGGGAGCGCCGCGCTCGCTGAAGATGCCAATCTCCGGGAGGGCAACGAGGTTGTCCAGGACGGTTCCCCCCGGGGGTCGGCCAGGGGCCGCCTGGAGGGGGATGCGGCGCATGCTGTCGAAGACGTGGCGGTAGTACGACGGGAAGAAGCGGTAGCCATGCTCTCCGGGCAGCTGCGGACGAAAGAAGATGACGCGGATCCAGTTGCGCAGGGAGGGAGCGAAGCCGGCCGTGGCGTAGGTGTTGAGAAACCCGCCGGTCTTCGTATAGACCTGCACGTGCTCCGCGAGGCGAACGCCCGCGAAGTGCTCCCGAAGAATCTCGACGGCCCGGTTGGCCAGCTCGTCGGCCGATTCATCAGCGACGGCGGCGACTCCGCCCCGCCTCTCCCCGGCCATCCCCCGCATCGCGGCCAGACCCGAGGCGACGAAGGATTGGACCAGGATCCGCACATCGGTCAGCTCGCCGGTTTCCGTATGGAATTGCTTATGGACGATGAGGTCCTTGACGTACTGGACGGCGACCTCCAGGACGGCCTGTGACGTGTCCGAGAGTCGCAGGGAGCCGCTCTCGCGCGTGAACTCCAGCCAGCACTCGGGGAAATTGCCTCCGGCGTCCGTCATCTGCACCGGCTGGGTGACCCTCAGATCGGTGGCGAGTGCCCGATCGACGCGCTCCTGCGACTCACCCTGCCTCCGTTGCTTGTTCGTCTCATAGCTCCTGTGGAGGTAGTAGAGCGGATCGATGGAGGGAAGGAGCGTTTGAAGGGTGGACCTGAGAAGAAAGGCGAGCGCGCCAGGGAGCAGCCCGCTCCTGGCGAACTCGGAGACCTCCTTCAGGCATGCCATCCGGAACCTGCCTCGTCTATCGATGGCGAACGCCCTCGTCAGCGCCGACGCGAGCGACTGCCT
The DNA here is from genome assembly GCF_036388035.1 of Archangium sp. GTDB lineage: Bacteria > Myxococcota > Myxococcia > Myxococcales > Myxococcaceae > Archangium. The sequence goes on along the minus strand of NZ_DASVSO010000914.1, from coordinate 10,107 downwards.
CGCCTTCTTTCTCGCGAGTCCCTCGACATACTGAGAGTCCAGACAGGCCCTCGCCTCTCCCACGAAGGTCCTCAACGAGAGAGGTGTCTTGGACAGCACCGCCAGGATGCGCGTCTCCAGCAATTCTTTCTTGAGGGCCTTCGTGAAGGCGAGCAGGTTGTCGCCATAGAGCACATTCCCGAGAGCCTCCAGGAGAGCCGACGCCGTGTCCTCGGCCGCCGCGTCCTTGGACGTCAACAGGAACTCCCAGAGCATCTCGAAGAATCTCTCCAGCAGCTTGCTCGCTTCTTTGTCACAGGCCAGCCAACTCTCCGCCGCATCCCGGGATTCGGGCTGGTGGAGCTGCTCGACCAACCGCCCCAGGGGCTCCACATGGAAATAGAGTTCCTGCTTCGAGGTGGTCGCGAAGTACTGGGTGCGAGCCATTCCTCCCAATGACGGTTGATCCAATATCCCCCGGGGGCCCAGCGCCCGCTCCTGCTCGTACAGGTGCACCTTGAAACCCCGGATGGCCAGCTCGTGGGCCGCGGTCATCCCCGCCACGCCGCCGCCGTAGACATACACGGTAGGTTTCGTGCCTTCCTCTCCGACTGGGGGTCTCTGCTTGGACTTCAATGGCATCTCGGCACCTGCTCCCGCCAGCGGGGTTCAAGGAGAAATCATGGACTCGGAGCCCCCGCTTCGCGCAAGCGGCGCAGCAGTGGAGCGAAGCCGGGACACCGCACGGCGCCCTGCACGTAGACCCCCAGTCCCTCATGGAGCCGCAGCAGCGTGTCCAGCGGCCCCACCACCTCCACCGCGTCCGTGAGCACGGCCTCGGTGAGGGATTGTCTGTCATCCAGCACGTCGAGCACGGTGCGCCTCCGGGTGGTGACCCGGGCCACCTCCTCACCGCTGGGAGGCCACACCCAGGCCCGCCGGGAGGAGAACGCGGCGGAGAAGCGCTCTCCCTCCACCTCCAGCAACACCGACAGCCCCGCCAACCGCTCGCACATCCGCGTGTAGGCCTCCCGGTGCGCCCGGGCGAGCACCTCGAAGGACTCGGCCAGCAGGCCGGCCACCCGCGCCTCAGCCACGGACGAACTCGAAGACGGCGGGCCCCGCCATGTCCACCGCCTCGCCGCGCACCCGCCCCTGCAAGGACACCGGGCCGAGCACCTCGTGGATGGCGGTGAGCTGCTCCAGCGAGCCCTCTGCGGGCAACAGCAGCCGCGCGGCGTGCTGGGGCGTGAAGGTCAGCCGCAGCTCGTCCCCACGCCCCCGCGCATGCACCTCCACCACGCGCGGCAGGTCCGCCGCCGTACCGGGCGCCAGCAAGGAGAGTGGCCGCGGCAGGCTGAAGGTCCGTCCGGGCTGGAAGCAGCAGGGCGTGGAGAAGCGCAGCTCCTCGTCGCGGAAGACACGCAGCGACTCGCCGCCGCCCCAGAGGAAGAGGGCCTGGTAGCGCGCGGCCGTGCGCCGCCGGTCCGCCATGCGCACCAGCACCGCGCTCCACGGGTTGGACGCCTCCAGCGGCACCGCCGAGCCCCACTCCCAGCAGAAGTCATCCCCCCAGCGGAAGTGTCCCCAGTTGTGGTCATGGTAGGCCGGTGCCCCCTCCACCCGCACGGTGCGGCTGCCCAGGGTGACGGTGCCCCGTGCCTCCAGCCTCGGGAGGAAGAGCCACGAGATGGGCCGCTGGGGCGCCAGCAGGTGCTGCGCCGAGAGGGCGGGAAGCGTGACGGGGACGAGCTCCAGCTCGACGGACACCGGACGCTCGCGCAGCGCCACCGTGAGGTGCCAGGTGCCTTCCTCGAAGCGCAAGGTGTTGCGGCCGAAGCGGGCGTGCAGGTGTCCCGCCTCCACCTCCACCTCCTCGTCCTCGAAGCGCTCCACGTCTCCTTCCCAGCCCCCCTCGCCGTGCGCCATGACGATGAGGCGCGCCACCTCGACGGAGTCCGAGCGGCCCGGCCGCGGCTCGTCCAGGAGGCTGAAGTTGACGAGCAGGTTCATTCCCTCGGTGTGGACGATGAAGTGCTGCCACTCCTTGTGCTCGCCCCTCCCGCCCAGCCGCGAGGGTGAGCGCCGGAAGTAGTCCGTGTCCGCCAGCAGCCTGGCGAGGTGTTTCGGGTCGGGCCGGGGCGGGAGCATGGGCTCGGGGCGAAGGCTCAGCGCAGCAGCTCGCGAAGGCTCGGGAGCGCGGCTGGCGCCGTGGGAGCCTCCGTCCGCTCGGGAGCACCCGCCGCGGCCCTCAGCGGCTCCAGGGTGTTCATCAACGTGCGCCGCACGGAGACCAGCCCGAGCAGCAGCAGCACCCGCCGCTCGTCCGCCTCGGCCAGCGCGCCAGGCGCTTGCGCTGGGACACCGGGGGGCGCCTCCGGCAGCAAGGGCTCGAGCCGGCGCGACACCGAGAGGAGCCCCAGCAACAGGTGCAGGACGGTGTCGTGGTCGGCGAAATCCGCGCGCAGCTCCTCAAGGAGCGCCATGGCCGTCCCTCGCGCTCGCATCGCGCAGCCGGCGCAGCAGCGCCTCCACGTCGGACGAGGAGGCCGCCCGGAAGAGCGCCTCCAGGTACGCGGAGGGCACCACCGTGGACTGCTCCTCCTCCAGGAGGTTGAGCGAGAGGACGTCCCAGAGCAGCCGCCCGTTGCGCACCAGCTCCGAGCTGGCCAGGGCGGCCTTCCACGCGGCGCCCTCGGGAGTCGTGGCGAAGCGCCGTCCCTCGGCCATGAGCGCGGAGAAGGCGGCCTGCGCCGACAGCGGGTGCTGGAGCAGCACCCCCTGCAGCCTCCGCAGCAGCTCCACCTGCTCCCCCTCCTCGGAGCCCTCCGCCGCGCCCTCCCGCGCCCCGGGCAGCGGCATCCGCTCGCCCACGAGTCGTTGGATGCGGCGCAGCTCCTCGAACACCAGGGCCTGCATGCGCACGGAATCGAGGAGGGACGGAGGAGCGCCGGAGTCGGCCATCACTTCACGCGCTGGAGGACGTAGGAGAGCAGCGCTTGTAACAGATGGCGATGCTCCGAAGGAAGGAGCCAGCCCTCGCACGCGGTGAAGGACTGCTCGGCCCGCCGCAGCCACTCCCGGGCCACCCGGCGCGCGTAGTCCAGGCTGCCGTGGCGATGGATGAGCTCGAGCAGGAAACCCACCTGCTCCGGCGTCTTCTCCTCCGCGCGAGGCTGGGACTCGGCCAGCGCGTGGCGGAGCCGCTCACGGCCCTCGGGGGTGAGCTCGCCCCGGCTCACGAGCTGCTCGAGCAAGGGCTCCAGCTCGGGGCCTCGCGGCAGTGGCAGGGCACCGGGCCGGGGCAGGGAGAGGATGCGCTCGGCCTCGGCCCGCTCCCGCGCGCTGGCATGCCGCATCATGTGCAACAGCATGAGGGTGCGCTTGCCCTCCCACAGGTCGCCGCCGATCTCCTTGCCATACGCCCCCACCTCACCGCTCAGGTTGAGCACGTCGTCCTGGATCTGGAAGGCAATGCCCAGACAGCGGGCGAACTCCGCGAGCTGCTCCGTGCGCCGCGCGTCTTGCCGGGCGGCGATGGCTCCGAGGGTGACGGGGGTGATGAAGCTGTACCAGCACGTCTTCTGCTCCACCATGTGGACGTAGTCCTCGTCCTCCAGCGCCCACTGTCCGCGGCGGATCCACTCCAGCTCGAGCGCCTGACCCTCCGCGGACTCGCGCGCCATGCGCGCCACCGCCTGGAGGATGCGCAGCGAGGGCCCCAGCCCGATGAAGCCGATGTTGTCCAGCAGCGGCTGCAGCGAGAGCGCCAGCATGGCATCCCCCACGTTGATGGCCACCGGCACGCCGTGCAGGTGGTGCAGCGTGGGGCGACCCCGGCGCAGCTGGGACTCATCCTCGATGTCGTCGTGGATGAGGAAGGCGTTGTGGTACAGCTCGAGCGCGGCCGCCGGGCGCAGTGCCGCCTCCAGCGTGCCGCCCAGCGCGCGACAGGTGGCGATGCAGAGCGCGGGCCTCAGGCCCTTGGCCTCGCGCAGGGGGTACTCGAGCATCAGCTCGTAGAGGAAGGCGGCCTGGGGGCGCTCCGCGGGCACCATCCGGCGGATCTCCTCGATGACTCGGGTGCGACATTCCTCCAGGTAGCCGGTCAACAGGGCGCTCGCGCCAGATGTGTCGGGCACCGTGAAGACGGTAGCATGGGGCTCACCGCACCATGGGAATTCTCACTCAGACGGAGGGCAGGCGCAGGTTCTCGCTCGGAGGCAGATGCCTGTTGGGACGGCACCCGGCGTGTGACGTCCGCCTGGAAGACGCGCGTGTCTCCGGGGAGCATGCCAGTCTTCACTGGCGGGGAGACACGTGGGAGCTGCGAGACCTGGGCAGCAAGAATGGCACCTTCCTCGAGGGGCGGCGGCTGGTGCCCGGGGAGCGGGTAGCACTCCAGGCGGGCCAGTCCTTCCTGCTGGGCCCCAGCGGGACAGGCTTCCAACTGGTGGATGCGGGCCCCCCCGCGGCACGGGCCCGGCATGCCACGAGCGGGCGAGTCCAGGAGAGCGCGGGCTCGCTGCTGGTGTTGCCGGATGACGAGCACCCCCTGGCCAGCATCTTCCTGGAGGGCAGTGGGCGCTGGCTCCTGGAGTCCTGCGAGGAGCGGCGTCACGTGGCCGACCAGGAGCGGCTTCTCCTGGGAGGAGAGGAATGGGTGCTGGAGCTGCCCTCGGCCACGACGGAGACGCTCGAGGGCGACGTGTCCGGCCTGGAAAGCCTCCACCTGAAGATTGGCGTCAGTCGCGACGAGGAGCACGTGGTGGTGACGCTCGTGCACGGCAACCAGCACACGGTGCTGGCTCCCCGCTCCCACCATTATCTGCTCGCGACGCTGGCGCGCATCCGGCTGAAGGAGCACGAGCTGCCGGAGGCCGAGCGGGGCTGGGTGGAGCGGGACATGCTCTGTCAGATGCTGGCGACGGATAGCAACAAGCTGAACGTGGACATCCACCGGGTGCGCAAGCAGCTGAGCACCCTGGGCATCCAGGACGCCGCGAGCATCGTGGAGCGTCGGTCAGGTACTGGCCAGCTGCGGCTGGGGGTGCGCAGCGTGGAGGTCTTCTCCCTCTGAATCTCGGAGTACGCTCGCGCCCCATGAGCACTCGAGCGACGAGCATCTGGGGCTGGGGCTACGCGGACAAGTTCCCCGACATCGCGACCCGGCGCGCCCTCGGGGAGCAGGTGTCCGCGATGCTCGGCGGCCCCGCCCTGGCGCCTCGCGAGCCCACTCCGCTCGAGGCCCTGCGACTGCCTCACCCCCGCGTCGCTCCGCCCGAGTCCCTCGCGGCCCTGTGCTCGGCCGAGGACGCGGACCGGGCCGCGCACACCTATGGCAAGGGCTATGGGGACCTCGTGCGCGGCTTCCACGGGGACTTCTCCCCGGCGCCCGACTTCGTCGCCCACCCCCGCTCCGAGGACGAGGTGCGCGCCGTGATGGACTGGTGCGGCGACAACCGCGTGGCCCTCATCCCCTTCGGGGGCGGCACCAGCGTCGTGCGCGGCGTGGAGGCCGCCATCGGCAGTGGCTTTCAAGGCGCCGTGTCGCTCGACATGCGCCGCATGGACCGCGTCCTCGAGGTGGACCCCGTCTCGCGCGCCGCCCGCATCCAGGCGGGCGCCACCGGCCCCGTGCTCGAGGCGCAGCTCGCCTCCCACGGCCTCACCCTGCGCCACTTCCCGCAGTCCTTCGAGTTCTCCACCCTCGGCGGGTGGATCGCCACGCGCGCCGGGGGCCACTTCGCCACGCTCTACACGCACATCGACGACCTGGTGCAGTCCACCCGCATGCTCACCCCGCGCGGCGTCCACGAGACGCGCCGCCTGCCCGCCTCCGGCGCGGGCCCCTCGCCGGACAGGCTCGTGCTCGGCTCCGAGGGCACGCTCGGCGTCATCACCGAGGCCTGGGTGCGCCTCCAGTCCCGCCCCCTCTTCCGCGCCAGTGCCAGCGTCCACTTCACCGACTTCGCCGCCGCCGTGCGCGCCGTCCGCGAGCTGTCCCAGTCCGGCCTCCACCCCTCCAACTGCCGCCTGCTCGATGCGCAGGAGTCCTTCGTCAACGGCGTGGCGGACGATGGCTCCCACGTGCTCGTGCTCGCCTTCGAGTCCGCCGACCATCCGCTCCAGGCGTGGATGGAGCGCGCGCTCGCCCTCACCGCCTCGCACGGGGGCGAGTGCCGCGAGGGGGCCCGCTACCGCGCCGAGGAGCCCGGCGCCCAGGCGCGTGCGAGTGGGGCCGCCGAGAGCTGGCGCTCGGCCTTCATCGAGGCGCCCTACCTGCAGAACGTCATGGTGAGCCTCGGCGTCATCGCGGACACCTTCGAGACGGCCTGCACGTGGGACCGGTTCGACGCGCTCCACGGTGCCATCCTGGAGGGCATGCGCGCGGCCCTGGAGCGCGTCTGTGGCGGGGGGCTCGTGAGCTGCCGTTTCACCCACGTCTACCCGGACGGGCCCGCGCCCTATTACACGTTCATCGGCCCGGCGAGGCCCGGCGGTCAGCTGGAGCAGTGGATGGAGCTCAAGCGCGCCGCCAGCGAGGCCATCAGCGCGCACGGTGGCACCATCACCCACCACCACGCCGTGGGCCGGCTGCACCGCCCCTGGTACGACCGCGAGCGCCCCGAGCCCTTCGCCCTCGCGCTCCAGGCCGTGAAGGGGGCGCTCGACCCCCAGGGGATTCTCAACCCGGGCGTCCTCATCGGGCCCTGAGAGGCGCTCGTCAGGAGCTGCACGAGAGCGCCGAGAAGCCCGGCTTCGAGCGCGCCCATTCGGGCCGCTTCGCCGCGTAGGCCTCGCGCCCGGGTTGCTCGTCGAAGGGCCGGCGCATCACCTCGAGCAGCGCATGCACCTTGCTGTCGTCGCCATTGTGCGCGGCATCAATGGCCTCCTGCGCGAGCCAGTTGCGCAGGACGTACTTCGGATTCACCGCGTCCATCTGCCGCGCGAGCGTCTCGGGTGGCACCCCTTCGCGCCTCGTGCGCTGCCACCACGCGGCCAGCCACTCGAGCCCCTTGGCCACGTGCGCCTCCGGCGGCTCTCCATAGAAGGCGTCGCGCACCACCCGGGGCAGCTCGCGGGGAGCCGTCGGCGCGGTGACCACCTGGGACAGCCCTCGGAAGAAGAGGGTCATGTCCGTCTCGTACGCGGCCAGCCACGCGAAGCAGTCGTTCACCAGCGCGACGTCCGCCTCGTCCTCGAGGGAGGACAGCCCGAGCTTCGCGGAGAACCGCCGCGACATCTCGGCCGCGAAGGTGCGCTGGTACTCGGCCAACCCCTCGTCCACCAGCGCTTCCTCTTCCTCCAGGAGCGGCCAGAGCGCGACGCCCAGCCGCTCGATGTTCCACAGGCCGATGCTGGGCTGGTTGCCATAGCGGTAGCGGCGCTGCTCGGCATCGGTGGTGTTGGGCGTCCACCCGGGGTTGAAGTCGTCCAGCCACCCGTAGGGCCCGTAGTCGATGGTGAGGCCGAGGATGGACATGTTGTCGGTGTTCATCACCCCGTGCACGAAGCCCACCGCCTGCCAGTGCGCGATGAGCCGGGCGGTGCGGCGCGCCACCTCGCGGTAGAAGGCGGCATAGGTGGCCTTCGAGGGCTCCCCGAGCTCGGGGTAGAAGTGCTTCAGCGTGTAGTCGGCCAGCGTCTTGAGCAGCCCCACGTCACCGCGGCTGGTGCACAGCTCGAAGTTGCCGAAGCGCAGGAAGCTCGGGGCGACCCGGCAGACGATGGCACCGGGCTCGGCCTCGGGATGGCCATCGTAGAACATGTCTCGGATGACCTCGTCGCCGGTGGCCACCAGGGACAGGGCGCGGGTGGTGGACACGCCCAGGTGGTGCATGGCCTCGCTGCAGAGGAACTCGCGGATGGAGGAGCGCAGCACCGCACGTCCATCGGCTCGGCGGGAATAAGGTGTCCGACCCGCGCCCTTGAGCTGTAGCTCGTACCGCGTGCCGTTGGGGGCGAGCAATTCCCCCAACACGATGGCGCGCCCGTCGCCGAGCTGCCCCGCCCAGTTGCCGAACTGATGGCCCCCGTAGTTGGCCGCGTAGGGCACCATGCCCGGCCACAGCGCGTTGCCCCCGAGCACCTGGACGAACTCGGCGGAGCGCAGGGTCTGCTCGTCCAGGCCGAGCAGGTCCACCACCTCCTGGGCGTACGCCACCAGTCGCGGCGCCGACACGGGGGTCGGCTGCACCTTCGACCAGAGCGCGCCGAGGACCTGGCGCGAGCGCGTGTCCTGGAGCGGGTCTCCGGGAGTCGAGTCGAGAAAGCGAGATGTGAAATGAGGCATTCGAGATGCATGCCTCCGGGGAGCCGTCGATGCAATGACATCGGCCTGGCGAGTCAGGGGTCGGTCCCCGGCACCACGAGCAGGCGGGTGTCCAATAGCAGGCAGAACTCCGGGCACGGGATGAACCATTGCCTCCATCCTCCCTCCCCCTCCCCCTCCTCAACGGGGACAATGAACTCGCCGCCGTGCTCCCGCCGCCGGGGCCTGTCCGGGGGGACATTCCGAGGGGCCCACCATGTCCGCATCCATCTCCGTCAGCCCCCCATCCATCGAGTCGGGCCGTGAGGACTCCGCGGAGCAATGCGAGACCCTCGCCGCCTCGCTCCCCCCACCGGAGACCGAGACGGACACGCTGCTGGGCACGTGCATCGGCAGCTTCCGGCTCACCCGCAGGCTGGGCCAGGGTGGCATGGGCACGGTGTACCTCGGCGAGCACGAGGGCATCGGCAGTCGCGTGGCCATCAAGCTGCTCCACCGCCGGCTGGCCGGCTCGCCCCACGTGCTGCGCCGCTTCCACATGGAGGCGCGCGCGGTGAACCTCATCGGCCACGAGAACATCGTCAACATCATCGACATCAACCCCGCGCCGCCCCGGCCCTACCTCGTCATGGAGTACCTCGAGGGCGAGCCCCTCTCGGCGCTGCTCGCGCGCGGGCCCGTGCCCGCCGAGGTCGCCGTCTCCCTCATCTCCCAGGTGTGTGACGCGCTCGAGGCCACGCACGCGCGCGGCATCGTCCACCGCGATCTCAAGCCCGAGAACCTCTTCCTCCTCCAGCGCGGCCACGGCCCCGCCTTCGTCAAGGTGCTCGACTTCGGCATCGCCAAGCTGCTGGACGAGGAGCTGGGCACGGACACCGGCGAGGGCGACATCATCGGCTCGGCCGACTACATGGCGCCGGAGCAGTCCCGCGGCGAGCCCGTGGACGGACGCACCGACCTGTACGCGCTGGGCGTCATCGCCTACCAGCTCGTCACCGGCAGGCGCCCCTTCGAGGAGAAGTCCCTCACCGCGCTGCTGCTCGCCCACCAGTCCAAGAAGCCGCAGCCGCCCACCGCCCACCGCCGCGACATCCCCCCCGCCCTCTCCACCCTCATCCTCCGCGCGCTCGCCAAGGACCCCGAGGAGCGCTTCCCGAGCGCCTCGACGATGCGCGGCGCGCTCCAGGTGGTGCTCGATGGGGCGCGCGCCCGGGGCCCGGCCCTCACGCCCCCGCCCCTGGCCCCCCTCGCCGTCCACCGCCCCGCCCTCGCGCCCCTCCCCGTGCTCGTCACGCTCGGCCCCGGCTCGCCGCCCGCGCTCCTCACGTGCTCGGACCTGTCGCGCGGCGGCATGTTCCTGTGCACCGACGGGCGCCTGCCGCCGCTGCTCTCCCGGCTGGAGGTGGCCCTGCCGCACCCCGAGGGAGACCTGCGGTGCGCCTGCGAGGTGGTGCGCCACGTGCAGCCCGAGGAGGCCCACCCCTGGGGCATGGCCACCGGCTTCGGCGTGCAGTTCGTGGAGCCCTCCCTGGCCTTCCGCGCCGCGGTGGCGCACCTGATGTTGGGGCAGCCGCTGAGCACCCTGCGCCCTCCGCGAGACGCCGCCGCCGATGCCGAGGCGGAGCAGGTGCTCGCCCCCTACAGCACGCGCGGCACCGAGGACCTCTACGCCCTCCTCTCGCTGCCGCCGGACACGGGCTGCGAGGAGGTGCGGCTGCGGGCGCGCCGGGCCCAGCACGCGCTGGAGCGGCTGCGCGAGCGCCCCGTGGCCCCCGCCCTGCGCACCCGGGTGGACACCGTGCTCGAGCGCGTGCGCAAGGCCAGCGAGACGCTCAGCCAGCCCCTGCGCCGGG
>NZ_DASVSO010000913.1:0-7097 GCF_036388035.1 Archangium sp. | reverse complement strand
ACCAGGGGATAGGTGCGCAGGTGCTCGAGTTGCTGCAGCACGCTGAGCTGGCTGAGCCGGTCCGCCGGAGCCAACCCCTCGCCCACCTTCCCACCGCGCTCGAAGGCAGCCAGGGCGGGGCGGCCCACGTCCAGCCAGCTGCTGAGGTTGGGGGTCTTCTGATCGTTGTACCCCGACAGGATGGCCTTCATGGCACCGCAGCCGGAGTGCCCACACACCACGATGTCCTTCACCGGCAGGGTCAGCAGGGAGAACTCCAGGGCCGCCGCCTCGGAGCGGTCGCTCAGGGACAGGCCCGCGGAGTCCGAGGGCGGCACCATGTTGCCCACGTTGCGCATGACGAAGAGGTCACCCGGGTCGGTGGACACGAAGAGGTTGGGCACCACGCGGCTGTCGGAGCAGGCGATGAAGAGACAGTCGGGGGTCTGGCCATGGGCCAGGCGCGCGAAGGTGGAGCGATAGGCGGGAAGACCGTGACGCTGGAAATCGAGCAGACCCTGAACGAGCTTCTTCATTAGGCACCTTCCGAGGAAAGAGTGGGAGAAGAGGGAACAGCGGCAACGGACAAGGTGGAGGCAGCGGCGCCCTTGCGCGACCACACCTCCTCGAGCGGCTCCATCCACACCTTGCCGCCCGTCTTGCGGTGGTTCTGGCACCAGCTCTCCAGGGCCTCGTAGCCGGAGTGGTCCAGCATCTCCACCGCGAGGTCCAGCTCCACCTGCGCGCCAGTGGGCACCTCGGCGAGCGCGGCGGACAGCTTGGGCACACCGACGAAGGTGAGGGCGCCGCCCACGCGCACCTGGTGCACCGCACCCTCCTGCCGCACCTGCACGTGCACCCGGCCCAGCCGCCACAGCAGCCGCGCCACCGCCACGCCAAAGCCCAGGGCGATGCCGGCCAGCAGGTTGATGCCCACCACGCCAAACACCGTCACCAGGTACACGGACAGCTCCCCGCGCCGGCGCAGCTCCTGGATGTGGTGCATGTTGACCAGCTTCACGCCCACGTGGACGAGCAGGCCGGCCAGCACGGTGAGGGGCACCAGCCCCAGATACGAGCCCAGCAGGGAGACGAAGAGCAGCATCCACACGCCGTGCATGAAGGCGGACGCGCGCGTCTTGGCTCCCGCGGCGATGTTGGCGGCGCTGCGCACGATGACGCCGGTGATGGGCAGGCCGCCCAGCAGACCCGAGAGGGTGTTGGCCATGCCCTGCGCGAACAGCTCCTTGTCCAGGTTGGCGCGCGGACCGGTGTGCAGCTTGTCAGTGGCCACCGCGCTCAGCAGCGACTCGGCGCTGGCCACCAGGGCGAGCGAGAACACCGCGACCGCGAAGGCCCCCCAGTTGCCCTGGGGCAGCGAGGGCAGCTGGATGCTCTGGAAGAGGCTGCCGGTCAGCTCCACCCGCTTCACGTCCCCACCCCACACCGCCGCGGCCACCGAGGCCCCCAACACCGCCACCAGCGGTCCCGGCACCTTCTTGAGGCGGCTGTTGGGCATGACCTGCCACACAACCAGGATGCCAATGGTGATGAGCCCGAGGATCGTCGCGGGGCCATGCAGGTCAGCGATCTGCTCCGGCAGCTCGCGCAGGTTCGCCCAGGCGTTGGACTGCGGAGCGCCGCCCAGCACGATGTGCAGCTGCCCCAGGACGATGAGGATGCCGATGCCCGCGAGCATGCCGTGGATGACGGCCGGGGAGATGCCCAGCGCGGCGCGCGCCACCTTCATGCCGCCCAGCGCCATCTGAATCAATCCCGCGGCGGCCACCGCCGCGCAGGTGGTGGCGAAGCCCAGGTCCTGGATGAACCCGAACACCATCACCGCCAGGCCGGCCGCCGGGCCGCTCACCAGCAGCGGCACGCCACCAAACATCCCGACCACCAGGCCGCCCACGACTCCAGCGATGAGGCCGGACATGATGGGGGCGCCCGAGGCCAAAGCAATGCCCATGCACAACGGCAGGGCCACCAGGAAGACCACCAGGGACGCCGGCAGGTCGCTCGCCAGCACTCCCCGGAGAGAGCCGGCGCCGCCGGCTGCTTGCTCGTTCGACTTCATCGCCTTACCGCCTCCGCGATTCGCAGGCGCCACGCTCCTTTCGGAGACCGCGACGCGTTATCCGGGCAACCCTTCGCAAAGGGCGTGCCGGTGCGGTGGAGACCGGCTTCCCTCTGAAGGGGGGCCGGGGGCGGCGGGCGGCACTTCAAGAAACTTGAAGTCGCGGGTCTCGCGCTGAAAAAAATTTGAATCCCCGCCCCGGCGGCAAGCGGGCAGGCGCGGCCCTCACGGTAACAACCGTGTCACTCCTCGCCAAGCCGGCGCAGGAAGGTGGGATACGAGATGCCGAGGGCACGGGCGGCATCCATCCGGCGGCCCCCCAGGCGTTCGAGCACGTGCCGCACATAACGCTGCTCCACCTGCTCCAAGGGGAGCGGCGGGCCCCCCACCACGAAGGCGTCGGGATCGGCCAGGGCAGAGGGGCCCCGAGCGCCCGGCGCGAGCGCCTCCAGCTCCAGCATGGGGCCGCTCTCGAGCACCAGGGCCCGCTCGAGCACGTTGCGCAGCTCGCGCACGTTACCGGGGAAGGGGTAGCCCTCGAGCCGCTCGCGCGCGGCGGCGGAGAAGCCCACCGGGCGACGGCCCAGCTCCGCGCACAGCTCGGCCACCAGCGACTCGGCCAGTGGCAGCACGTCCTCGCGCCGCGCACGCAAGGAGGGAATCTCCACCTTGAAAACGCTCAGGCGGAAGTAGAGGTCCTCGCGGAAGCGGCCGGCGGCCACCTCCTCGGTGAGGTTGCGGTTGGTGGCGGCCACCACGCGCGCGCTGCTGGTCAGCTCGCTGCTGCCGCCCAGCCTCCGGAAGGCGCCCTTGTCCAGGAAGGTGAGCAGCTTGGCCTGGAGCGCCAGCGGCAGCTCGCCCACCTCGTCGAGGAAAAGCAGGCCGCCGTTGGCCACCTCCACCAGGCCGCGTCGGGCGGTGCGCGCGTCGGTGAAGGCGCCCCGCTCGTGGCCGAACAGCTCGCTCTCCACCATGGTGTCTGGCAGGGCGGCGCAGTTGACGTGGACGAAGGGCCCCTGCTCCTTGCGCAGCGCATGCAGGTGGCGGGCGAGCACCTCCTTGCCCACGCCCGTCTCCCCCAGCAGGAGCACGGGACTGCGGGGTGAGGTGGCGATGCGCTCCAGCATCTGCAGCGTCTGCCGCATGGCGGGCGAGCGCGGCACCAGCAGGCGCCGCCGTCCCTCCAGCGCGCTCTCCGCCCGGTGCAGGCGCTCCTGCAGTTGCAAGTCCTCGGCGGCGCGGCGCGCGCGCAGCACCAGGTCATCCAGCTCCACCGGCTTGGTCAGGTAGTCGCGCGCGCCCGCCTGGATGGCCTCCACCGCGCTGGCGATGTCCCCGTGCGCCGTCACCATCAGCACCACGGTGCCGGGTTGCTGGGCGCGCAGCTCGGGCAGGAAGGCGAGCCCGTCACCATCCGGCAGCCGGCGATCCAGGATGACCAGATCGGGCGCCTCGCGGGCGAGGGCCGCGCGCATCTCGTGCAGCGAGCGGGCCGTCCGCACCTGGAAGCCCTCCTGGGAGAGGACGGAGGCGGCGAGCGAGGAGAAGGTGCGATCGTCATCCACCAGCAGCAGGGAGGTGCTCATGCGGCGCGCTCCAGGGGAAGCCGCAGGCAGAAGCGACTGCCGTCGGGCAGGCGAGTATAGGTGAGGCTGCCGCCGTGGGCCTCCACGGCGGTGCGGGCCATGGGCAGCCCCAGACCCACGCCCTTGGAGCGCGCGGTGGCGAAGGGCTCCCACAGGCGGGGCTCCAGGTCCTCATCCACGCCCCCCGCGTTGTCCTCCACCCGCAGCACGGCCTCGTCGGCCTCGCGCACGAGCGTCACCCGCACCCACGGAGTGGGCCGCAGCCCCGTGTCGCGAGCCACCGCGCCGGCCTCCACCGCGTTGCGCAGCAGGTTGTCGATGGCGGACACCACCAGCGCCGGGTCGGCCTCCACGGTGAGGCCCTCCGTGAGCGACGTGGTCACCGAGACGTCCTCGAACTCGGGCACCAGGCGCACCGACTGCAGGGCCTCCTCCACCAGCAGGTGCAGCTCGCAGGTGCGGCGCGGGGTGATCCGTTGCGGTGCACCGAAGGACAGCAGCGAGCGGGCCAGGTGTCCCAACCGCTGCACCTGGGCACGCAGGGCGGGCAGGGCCACCTCTCCCGCGGACGCGGCGGGCCGGAGCAGGGAGAGGGCCGCCTGGATGCCATTGAGGGCGTTCTTCACCTCATGGGCGATGAGCTGACTGGCGGCGCCCAGCGCGGCCATCGTCTCCTGGCGCCGCAGTTGCTCCTCGGCGGCGAGCAGCGCGTGATACGAGCGCCGCAGCAGGAGGGAGAAGATGAGAATGGTGCCGCCCAGCAGGGTGAGGTGGAAGAGGAGCTGACCGAGGAAGCGGCGCCGCAGGAGCTCGGTGTCCCGAGCCTCGTCCTCCAGCACGGCCAGCAGCATGCCGCCCACCCCCGGGGGGACCGGAACCGGGGCCGCCGCGCCCAGCATGCGCGTGCCTCCCATCACGAGGGGACCGGGAGTCTCGATCAAGGCGCGCAGCTCCGAGACGCTCCCCGGAGACCAGGCGAACGGTGGGGGCATGGGCAGCAGCAGATGCCCGTCTCCATCCACCAACAGCGAGATGTCCTCGCCCGCCATCCGGACCCCCGGGAGCGGGCGCGCGCCCGAGCGCAGCTCCCCCACCAACACGCCGCTCACCTTCGCGGAGCGCACGATGGGCACCGCCACCACCAGCGGCCCGCCCTCTCCCTCCAACAGGTGGATGTCCGGAACGCCGTCCGACAGCACCCGGCGGAACCAGGAGCGGGAGGTCAGGGGGGAGTCTCCCAGGGCCATGTGGGGCGGGTCGCTCCACACGAGGCGCCCCTCGGGGGTGAGCAACGCCACGCCCTCGGAGAAGAGGGGCGAGTGGTGGAAGGCACCGTCCAGCACGGAGATGTCCGATTCGGAGAGGCCTCCCTCGGGGGAGAAATGCGGATGCTCGGCGAGGCGCCGCAGCTCCGCCTCCAGCAGGCCCAGATGCACACCCAGCGCCTCGGCCTGCACCTGGGCCTGACTGGAGAGATGCCCGAGGACCTCCTCGCGGGCATTCTGTACGTCCTGCCGGTAGGAGAGCAGGGGGCTGGCCAGCGCCGCGATACCGAGCAGCGCCAGCCCCAGCAAGGCGGAGCGGCCCGCACGCTGCTGCGCCCGGGCGAGCTCTCCGGGCGCGGGGGCGGGTGAAGGAACCGGAGGACGGGGCGACCGGGGCATGCGGGACATCATGCGCCACCGCTCGGGTCGATGCCTCCCTTTCGTGCGCCCCCGCCAGCGCGGAGCCGTGAGAGGAAGGGGGCAGGCGGGCCCTGGAAGACCCGGAGGGTGTGGTGCTTCTGAATGATTCCGTGACCCCGGCCTTCCCCCTACACTGGGCCCTTCCGCATGAACCTGCTCCTCGTCGCCGTCGGGCTGTCCAAGGTGGTCTTCGGTGGGCTGGTGGCCGCGCTCGGCATCTGGCTCGCGTTCCGCGGCCTCAACCGGCTCCTCGGCACCAACCCCACGGTGGAGCTCCAGCAGGGCAACGTCGCGGCCGGCATCGTCCACGCCGCCAGCCTGCTCGCGCTCGGGTGGCTGGTGCAGAACGCGGTGAATGCCACCTTCGACGCGGTGGACCTCACCTTCCGCGGCGCCCCCTTCCAGCCCGGAGCCATGGCGCGGCTCACCTTCTTCGCCCTCATGCACGTGGGGGTGTCCCTCCTGGTGGGCACCGGCGTGCTCGCCCTGGGCATGCTCCTCTTCGATCGCATCACCCCCGGCGTGGACGAGCTCGCCGAGGTGCGCCGCGGCAACGTGGCGCTCGCGCTCGTGCTGGCCGCCATCCTCCTGGTGATCGCCCTGCTCACCGCGCCGGGCCTCCAGGCCGCCCTCAACGGCCTCATCCCCTTCCCCGAGCTCCCCTCCTCCACGTACCGCGCCCCCTCCTGACCCCGTGGACTCCCCGCCGGCCAGCCCGGGGAAGAGGCTCCTCGCGCTCTTCCTCGTCCTCTTCATCGCCGCGAGCGGCTGCTGCTTCCTGGGGCTGCGCTGGCTCGTCTCGATGGACGTCCAGTCGCTCGTCCGCGGCCCGGCCCCCGCGCCCACGCAGGAGCCCCTCCCCGCCCCGGCGCTCGAGCCCTCCGGCGCCCGAGGCACCCACCTCGGCCTGGCCCTCATCCCCCCCACCACGCCCCTGAGCCAGGCACGCACCTTCGAGTGGCGCGCCGAGTCGCTCGCCCCTCCGGAGTACCGGGTGGGCTACGGCCTGGGCGAGTCCCTCGAGCGCTCGCTCGCGAGCGACCACGTGGCGTACGGCCGCAAGATGCACTTCCGCGCGCTGGGCGCGGACCGCTTCACGTACCATGCCCCCCCGGGATGCCAGGCGGACATGCGCTGCATCTACGAGGAGCTGATGCGCAGCAACGCCGAGCCCGTGCGCGTGCTGGGCAACCGCTTCGTCGAGCACATCCGCGCGCAGCGCCTCGGCCCCGTGGAGGCCGCCGAGCTCATCGTCTCCTTCGTGCAGCGCATCCACTACGCGCAGCCGGATGACCAGCCCTTCGGCATCCTCCCCCCGGCGCTCGTCCCCGCGCAGGACCGCGGGGACTGTGACTCCAAGGCCGTGCTCGCGGTGATGCTGCTGCGCCAGGCGGGCCTCGACGCGACCATCCTCTACTCGGATCCGCTCTCGCACGCCGCCGTGGGCATCGCCGTGCCCGTGCGAGGCCATGCCTTCCGTCTCGGCGGCCGCGTGTACCGCTACGCCGAGCTCACCACCAAGGGCTGGCCCCTCGGGATGATTCCTCCCCAACACGACAAGCCCCACCTCTGGAAGGTTCTGCCCACGGACACACCGGGGACCGACGACGTGGAGTAGAGCCGATCTCGGAATTGGGCGAGGTAAACCTCTCTGGCCGCAGGTGTGGTCCTACTTTAAAAGTGGACCTGACCGACGTGCAGTGGAACCTCATTCAGCCCTTGCTCCCCGTACGCAAACCGAAGCGAGAGGACCGACCCGGGCGGCCT
>NZ_DASVSO010000912.1:0-22680 GCF_036388035.1 Archangium sp. | reverse complement strand
CCATCTGGCGCATCTCCTGGCTGTTGAAGGGCTTGCGCATCTCCTGGAGCAGCGACGACTGGCCGAACTCGCGGACGATCTCCTCCCAGGAGTAATCGGAGTAGGCCGAGCAGAGCACCACCGGCAGCGAGGGCGCCACCTTGCGCAGGTGCCGCAGCGTCTCGACACCGTTCCAGCCGGGGGGCATCCGGTAGTCCAGGAAGATCAGCGCGTAAGGGTGGCCCGAGGACTGGGCCTGCTCCACCTTGGCGAGCCCCTCCTTGCCCTGGAGCGCCGACTCCACCTCGAACTCCACCTCGGTCCGCGAGCTGGCGGAAGGCGCCGGGCCGAAGAGCGCATCCTCCAGCAGATCGAGCTCACCGCCGCCCTGCTTCTGCTCCGGGCAGAGGATCCGTCGGAAGTCCTTGTGGATGGCCTCGGAGTCATCAATGACGAGGATCCGGATCTTGTGGGCTGTCATGCGGTCTTGGCCTCCTCGGCCGGTTGAAAGGGCAGCTCCAGGCTGAACGTGGCTCCCTGCCCGGGTCCGTCGCTGTGGACCGACAGGGAGCCACCCAGCTCCTGGGCCGCCAGCGCACTGGAGTGCAGGCCGAAGCCGTGCCCGTCCCTGCGGGTGGTGAAGCCGTACTGGAAGATGCGCGTGAGCAGCTCCGGGGGGATGCCCGTGCCGGTGTCGCGGATGTCGATGCGAACGCGGTCGGGGCCCGAGCGCTCCATGTTCACCCGCAGCAGCCGCCGCTCCACGGGGGTCTCATCCATGGCGTACTTGGCGTTGCTGATCAGGTTGACCAGGATCATCAGCACCTTGTGCTTGTCGGTGAGCACTGGCGGCAGCGAGGCCAGGTGCCGCTCCTCCTTCACCTGGTGGCGCAGGAGCGCGGCCGAGTTGATGCGCAGGGCATCCTCCACCAGTCCATCCAGGGGAACCGGCTCGTTCAGCCGGGGCGTCCGGGCATGGCTCTGCTGCACCTTGACGATGTCGCCGATGTGCTCGGTGTACCGGCCCACGTCATCGAGCAGCGTGAAGAGCTCCTGGCGCTCCTCGAGCAGGCTCTGCCCCAGCCGGCGCAGGAACGGCATCACGTTGCGCCCGCGATCGTCCTGGGTGAGGAAGGTCGAGAGATCGGTCTGGCGCTCCTCGAGCAGGCTGACCACGCGGCCTACCTGATCCAGCCGCATCCGGCCCAGCCGCTCCCGGGCGAGCTGCGCCGAGGTGTAGACGCTGTTGAGCACATTGCCCACGTTGTGCAGCACGTTGGTGGCGATCTCCGCCATGCCCGCCTGCCGGGCCGTCTTCACGAGCTGCTGGTGGACCTCCTTCAGCTCCCGGGTGCGCTCCTCGACCCGGTGCTCCAGCCCCTCGTTCGCCTTGCGCAGCTCCTCTTCGCGCTGCTGGACCTTGTCGGCCATCACCCGGAAGGCGCCCGCCAGCACGCCCAGCTCGTCACCGCGGGAGGTGCCCAGATCGACCTGGAAGTCACCGGCCGCCACGGAGTGGGCCGCCTGGGTGAGGGCCTTCAACGGGTGGGAGATCTCCCGCCGGAGCACCCAGAACATGATGAGCAGCTCCAGCACCAACGACGCCACGCCGAACACCAGCACATAGCGCGACGCACTGAAGGCGGCCGAGGACACCACGCTCTTGGGCAGCACCGTGACGAAGTTCCACTCGGGCCCGCGCAGCCGGGCCACGGCGAGGTACTCGCCAAACTCCGAGAGATCCAGGATGACGTCGCCGGGCTGACGGTCCTTCACCCGCTCGAAGAGGGCGCGCAGGTGGTTCCGCTGCGTCTCATCGAGCCGCGGGGGAACCCCCCCCTCTGCCGACGCGGTGGTGCCCAGGATGTCGTAGCCGACGGTGGCTTCCCGCAGATCCAGCTCGGGGTGGGCGATGACATGACCGTCGTCGCGCACGAGCAGGTTGTACGCACTGGGCAGGTGGTCATTGATGGAGCGGCCCATCAACTCATCGAGCAGGACGTCGTGGGAGAACGACGCGACCTGGCGGCCGTCCGCGTCCAACGGGGTGGTGACCGTGACCATCCAGCTCTTGGAGATGGGATCGATGAAGATGCCACTCCAGGCCGTGCTCCTGCGCGGATTCTTCTCGGGCAGACTGATGGTGTAGTACTCGTACCCGAGGGTCGGGTAATCCGGCGGAGTTTCCAGGGCCCAGTCGGGGCGCCCGGGCCAGAAGGAGAGGACCGGACCTTCCGCCAGGGTGATGTAGGTATTGATGAAGCGTGACAGGAAGGCGGGCCCGTACTGGGCGGCCACGTCGTAGGCGGCCAGGATGCGGCGGCGCAGCCCGGTATCGAGCGACACGCCCTTGGGGACGAAGAGGCCCACCATGTGCGTCCCGTCGAAACCCTCCGTGCGGGAGCGGACCGTGCCGTCGGGCAGCTGCGTGAACAGGCTGTCGAAGCGAGGGTTCGGATCCTGCTGGCTCGTGGCCTGAATCCGCTCGTCCAGGGCCTTCTGGAGCAGCGCGTGGTTGTCCTCCGCCAGGAGGAAGATGGCCTGCTCGCGCTGACTGCGCTCGGCGACATGCCGCTCCATCTGCTGGACGGCTTCCCCGCGCAGGGTGTGGAGCATGTGGAAGTAGCTGACGAGCGTGGTGAGGGCGATGACGATGGCGATGCGCACCCCCATCTTGAGGAGCGTCGCGCGGGCGAGAGAGGCGGAGGGGCGAGAGAGCGGAGACGGCATCAAGGGTGTGCTTGCCTGGAGAGAGAACGAGGAGTCCGCGCACCAGAAGATGCCGGGCCGCGAGGGATTGCCCTCAATGGGAGCAATGGGAACAATAAAACATTGCTACAGCATGCTTTTTTTCCATGGGGTACTACCGAACGAGCATGCGAAGGCCTTGCTTCCATGCGGCGCGGACCTCCGCGCACGGCCTCGGTCGTCACCCCGAGGGAGGGACAACGAGTCTAGCGCCCATGCCCCTGGCTGAATCCAGGGACACTCGCTGACTTTTTTGTCTAACGTTTGTCTATTCTGCGCTCATCCCATGTCCAGGTCCCGGTCCATGAGTGCTGGCTGGTGGACGGGACCCCACGCCCGCAGGGTGATGTCGCGGGAGCGTGCCTCGGATCCAACCTGCGGACCCATGGCCCTCATCGACGATGTGAAGGCGGTCTGCCGGCGGCTCGCTCCCAGGGGTTGGGCGCGGCTCTTCGCGAAGCATGGTCTCGACATCACCCAGAACAACCTGGGCGCCGAGCTGCGCAAGCGCTTGCGTCGCATCGACCGCGCTGTCGCCGGCTTCGAGGACTTCTCCCAGGAAGGCGAGCGGGGCATCGAGCCCGGCAGCCCAGCCCGCAGCCTCCTGTTCCACGGCCTGGCCTCCGCCAACGTGCTCAAGGTGGACGGGCAGGAGCTGGAGGAGTTCCCCACCCTTCGGGATCTGGAGATCGTCGAGAACTACGTCTTCGGGGTGCAGCCGCCCTCGCTCCAGGGGCTGAGCTCGCTCGCGGCGGGCGCGCCCCTGGCCGTGGCGGTGTTCGCCGTCGAGTACCGCGTCGCCGCGGACACGGTGCACCGCAAGCACGCGGACCTGAGCTTCTCGCGCACGGGCGTGGCACGGGTGGGCACGCGCGAGCCCCTCTATGACCGGCGCAGCCGGGGCTTCGTCCCCCTCGTCGAGGGGGATGACCACGCCATCCGCGTGCTGCCCGCCCGCTATGCGGCGTACATCGCCGTGCAGCGCTCGGGAAACCCGGCCTCCTTCGGCCCCATGCGCTTCAACTTCCGAGCCCTGAACCCGCGCATCTTCGGCGATCCGGCCGCGGGAGATGACGCGAGGCGCCAGTTCTGGGTGCCCCTGCACAAGCTCTTCAGCGGCCGCGAGTGCCTCCAGGGTTTCGACCTCACCGTGGCGCTGGAGGCCCACCACCTCAACGAGAAGCTCCGGCGCGTCCACCTGGAGCTCATCCGCCAGGGCCACGACACGGGCTGGCGGCGGCCCGACATCGACGGCCCGCCCTTCCGCTTCACCGATGGCATCGCCGGCTTCTCCCAGAACCCCGAGCACGGCGCGGGGCTGCTGGTGCCGGTGCCTCACGCGCGACTGGTGGAGCCGGCCACCTTCCGGGGCCAGCCACTCACCTTCCAGGTGCCCACCAACCGCGACAGCGACTTCGCCCCCAGCCTGGGCATCCCCCCGGTGCGCCGAGGGGCCCGTCGCGCGCCCGAGTACGTCCACGTGCGCCATGTTCCCAGCGGGCAGGTGCCCGGGCTCGCGCGGCCGGTGACGGACCTCAACACGCTGCCGGACGTGGTGGAGGTGTCCCGCGAGGGCGGCTACCGGGCACAGCACTACCTGGACTTCTCGGGGGACGGGTGGGTGGTGACGGATTGCCCGCAGCTGCGCCCCCAGCTGCCCCGCTTCATCCCGGCCTACTCCCTGGTGACGGCGCCGGACTTCTTCTTCACCTGCGACCAGCGCGAGCTGATGGACTGGTGGCTGGAGCGAGCCCCCGCCGCGCTGAGGGATCTGCTCTGGGAGACGCCGCCGCTGACGCTCTCCGACGAGCGCATGGCCCCCAACCTCCAGCTCAACACCTCGGGCGATGGTGGCATGTCCGGCGCGGGCTTCCGCCCCGAGGACGACACCGTCACGGCCATCGTCTCGCTGCCCCTGGGCCGGCGCGTCGTCCGTGCCCGCCCGACCACGCCGATGGAGATGGCCCGGCACGTGTACCTGCCGGATGCCGCCGCCGGTATCTTCGCCCCGGGTTGGGACACCAGCCACGACGTCACCGGTGACACCCTGCACCTGGCCGCCTACGGGCTGGGCAGTCCCTTCCCCGAGGATGCCAAGCTCTGCGCCGCCCTCAGCACCTTCTGGCCCTCGGTGGCGCCGGACGCGGGGCGCAGCTTCTCGGACGTCTTCCCCACCGTGAGCCCCCTCACCGACGAGGAGATCGGTCAGACGGGCTCCCTGCCGTGGGATGGAGTGCCCGGGCCCCGCCTGGTGCAGGTGGGCAACACGCAGGTCGTCGAGTACGCCAGCTTCCCGCATGTGGACTACGTGGAGAGCGCCCTCGCCAACCGCTTCACCATGAAGCTCACCGGGCGGGTGGACACCCCCCGCTACGTGGCCCGCGTGCTGGCCATGGCCCGCGCCTACCGGGCCGTGGGCGTCACCAGCCGCCCGGCCAAGCGGGCGTGGAACGTGCTCTCCTTCCGCGAGGTCCAACCCACCGACGCCGAGCTCCGCACGGCCCAGACCCAGGCCCGCGCCGTGCTCGGCGGTGACCTGTTCCGCTTCGAGCTGTACCGCCCCGTCGCGGCGCCCCGGCAGCCGGAGGATCACCGCAAGGTCCACGTGGGCGTGAGCGCCCGGACCACGCTCTTCGTGGGCGGCAACCCGGGCATCCTGGTGAAGGCCGGCACGGGCCCCTGGCGGGTGGTGGAGGTGGTCATCTAGGCTCCTCCCCACGCATGAACCGAGAGGAAGCGGACCAGGCCCTGCAGCTCATCCGGCGCGTCGTCTCCCAGGCGCGTGATGACTCGGCCCTTCAGAACTGGGGCGTCATCTGGATGATCCACGCGCTCACCAACTGCGGGGGCTTCCTCGGCACGCACGTGCTCTTCCAGCAGGGCCACCGCACTCCCGGCCCCTTCGTGCTGCTGTGGGTGCCCGTCATCGCGATCGACCTGCTCTCCATCGTGTGGCTACAGCGGCGCGAGGCCGCCGGCGTGCGCTCCTTCATCGAGCGGCAGGTGTGGTCCATCTGGACGACGTGCATGACGGGAATGGTGCTGGTGGCGCTCATCAACTGGGTGATGGGGCTGGAGCTGCTCTTCATGCCGCCAGTCGCCTGTGTGCTCGTCGCCATGGCCTTCTCCGTCATGGGGGCGCTGATGGGACGGGGCTGGTACGTGGCCTCGGCCGTCTTCGCGCTCGCCGCGCTGGCCCTCGCGCACATGCCCGAGAAGGGCTTCCTGGGCCTTGGGGTGCTGTGGGGCCTGACGCAGCTCACCGGCGGCGTGCTGCTGTTCCGCGCCCGGCGCCGGCGACTGGCCGAGGGTGGCGCGCGGCCCCGGCTCGTATGACGCCCACGCCGCAAGAGCTGGCCGCCCTCGTGGCCCTGGCCCTGGAGCCCTCCGGGTTGATGCGGGAGGAGCTGCTCTCGCGCCTGGAGTCAGCGGGCGTGGCACGCGCGGCGGGTGAGGCGGTCCTCTCGGCACTCTCCGGGCGGGGGCTGCTCACCGAGAAGAAGCGAGGCCGACTCGAGCCCACTCCGGCCGGCCACACGGCGCTGCGCGAGGCCCACGCGGCCCTGGAGCGCGCCCAGGACGTGAGCCCCTCCAGCCCGGGCATGGAGGAGTGCCCCTCCGTCCCCTGGCTCACCCAGGTGCAGACGGTGTGGGTGGAGGCGCTGTCCCTCAACTACGCGGTGGCGCCGGACGCGCTCTCCCGCCTGCTCCCCGCGCCGCTGGAGCCGGAGCCGCACCAGGGCAGCGCCTGGGTGCAGGTGCTGATGTCCTCGCTGCGCGAGATGCGCCCCCAGGGGCTGACAGGCCTCGTCGGCGTCAACTTCTACCAGGTGAGCTACCGCGCGGCGGTGCGCTATCGGGACGCGGACGGCCGCTGGCGGCGCGGGGGCTACTTCGTGCGCAGCGAGACGAACGACACGCTGATGCGCCGCATCGGCAACACCCTCACCGAGTTCAAGTTCCACGAGTTCGGCGAGGCGGACATGGTGATGGCGCGCGAGGCAGACGCGCTCACCTTCGCGGTGGCGCCCCTCCCCCCCTTCCCCGGAGGCAAGCTGGTGGGCGTGCTGGACACGCGGCCGCTGCCGGGGCCTCCCGCGGGCTCGGTGTGGACGAGCCTGGAGGCGCTGCACGAGCCGCTCGTCGAGTGTTACGACGCCTTCGGGGTGGCGAACGGGTACGTCTACGTCCTCACCATCGACCGCGGGCCGTGGAACGCGCGCTTCGTCCAGCCGGTGGAGCTCTACAGCGAGTACATGCAGGACGGGCCGCTCGCGGGCCACGCGCGGTTGGACTCGGTGCTGCACCTGCGCGAGTGCCCCTATCGCTGGCGCCCCTTGCGCCGCGAGCGGGTGCCCGGCGCCGGGTGAGCTTCGCTCGTTGCGGATCCGGGCTCGCTTGGATAGGTCTGTCCGGACATGGAACCAGGACGAAGACCGGTGGCCCCGGCCGGTGGCGGGAAGGCGGTCCGGCGGGCGCTCGGGTATCTGCGGCGCTACGAGCTGGAGACGGCGGGCGCGCTGGTGTCGCTCCTGCTGGTGTCGGCCGCCAACCTCGCCACGCCCCAGATGGTGCGGCTGGCCATCGACGAGGGCATCGCCCGGGGCAGCAACGCCGTGGTGCTCGCGGCCGTGGGCGGACTGGTGGCCATCGCCCTGGGTCGTGGGCTCTTCAACTTCCTCCAGGGCTACCTGGCCGAGCGCATCTCCCAGGGCGTCGCCTTCGACCTGCGCGACGCGCTCTTCGCACGCATCCAGCGGCTGAGCTTCAGCTACTACGACCAGGCGCAGACCGGCCAGCTCCTCACCCGGCTCACCAACGACGTCGAGCAGGTGCGCACCTTCGTCGGCTCCGGCGTGGTCCAGCTCGCCGCCTCTACCGCCATGCTGGTGGGCTGCGCGGTCCTGCTCTTCAGCATCAACCCCAGGCTCGCCCTGGCGGCGCTGGCGTCCATCGCCCCCATCCTCTGGTTGCTACGGAACTTCATGGGCAAGATGGGGCCGCTGTTCGGCGGGGTGCAGGCCGCCCTCGGCCGCCTCAACGGGGTCCTCCAGGAGGACTTGCGTGGCATCCGCGTGGTGCGCGCGTTCTCCGGCGAGGCGCGCGAGGCCGCTCGCTACCAGAAGATCAACGACGAGCTGCTGGGGCAGAACCTTCAGATCATCGATGCGATCTCCACCAACTTCCCGTTCGTGAGCTTCTTCGCCAACCTCGGCACGCTCATGGTGGTGGGGCTCGGCGGCCTGCTGATCTTCCGGCATGAGCTGACCCTCGGGGAGCTGCTCGCGTTCAACAGCTACCTGGGCTTCCTGCTCATGCCGCTCATGACGCTGGGCTTCATCGCGGCGCAGATTTCCCGCGCCGGAGCGTCCGCGCTGCGCGTCTTCGAGCTGCTCGACACCCAGGTGGAGGTGGCCGACAAACCCGGGGCCCAGGCGCTGCCGCCGCTCCAGGGACGGGTCGAGTTTCGCGACGTGCGCTTCCGCTACGCGGGCAGCGACCGGGAGATCCTCCGGGGGGTGAGCTTCGTGGCCGAGCCGGGACAGCTCGTGGCGATCCTCGGGACGACGGGCTCCGGCAAGAGCACCATCATCAACCTCCTCCCCCGCTTCTACGACGCGACGGGCGGCGCGGTGCTCCTGGACGGGCACGACGTGCGCGAGGTGACGCTCTCCAGCCTGCGCTCGCAGCTGGGCGTGGTGTTACAGGACGCCCTGCTCTTCTCCGGGACGGTGCGCGAGAACATCGCCTATGGCCGCCCGGAGGCAACGCTGGAGCAGGTCCAGGCGGCGGCCGAGGCGGCGCAGGCGGCGGACTTCATCGCCGGGCTGCCCCAGGGCTACGACACGGTGGTCGGCGAGCGCGGCGTCGGGCTGTCGGGTGGCCAGCGGCAGCGCCTGGCGATCGCCCGGGCGCTGCTCACGGATCCGCGCCTGCTCATCCTCGATGACAGCACCTCGGCGGTGGACGCCGAGACCGAGGCCGCCATCCAGGGCGCGCTGGACCGGTTGATGCGCGGCGCGCACCGCACCGCCCTCGTCATCGCCCAGCGGATCAGCACGGTGAGGGACGCGGATCTCATCCTCGTGCTCGACGAGGGCACGGTGGTGGCGCAGGGCACCCATGAGCAGCTCCTCGCCTCGAGCCCGCTCTACAACGAGATCCTCGGCTCGCAGTTGCAGTCCGGAAAGGTGGAGGCAGCGTGAGGAGGCCCGGAGGAATCGAGGCGATGGCGGAGCTGGAGGTGCAGCGCGCCACCCGTCGTGGCGCGGTGGCGCGCCGGCTGCTCTCCGAGCTGAGGCCCCACCGTGGCACGCTGCTCGTGGCCGGGGTGTTCATCCTCGTCAGCGCGCTGGCGCAGGCCGCCGGGCCGTACCTGGTGAGCCGGGCCATCGACCACGACATCGGGAGCGAGAACCCGGCGAGCCTGCTGCGCACCATGCTGCTGCTGCTCGTCGTCTACGGCGCGGGCGCGGTGTCCGGGCGGGCCCAGACGCGGCGCGTGGGTGCGGCGGGCCAGAAGGTGCTCGCATCGATCCGCACCCGGCTCTTCGAGCAGCTCCAATCCCTGCCCCTCTCGTACTTCGACAAGCGGCCGATCGGCGATCTGATGAGCCGGCTGCTCAGCGACGTCGACACGCTCAACCAGTTCTTCTGGCAGGGGCCGACGCAGCTCCTGGGGTCGCTGCTGGGGCTGGTGGGCGTGCTGGTGGCGATGCTCGCGCTCAACGTCCGCCTCGCGCTGGCGTGCTTCACCATCATTCCGGTGATGCTGCTCACCACCGGCTTCTTCGCCGCCCGCGCCCGGAACGCCTACCGCAAGACGCGGCAGACGGTGGGCAACGTGACGGCGGAGTTGCAGGAGGAGATCGTCGGCGTGCGGCAGGCCCAGGCCTTCAACCGCACCGACGAGAACATCCGGCGCTTCCGGGATCGCAACGCCGCCAACCGCGATGCCAACGTGTCCGCGGTGGGCATCACCTCCGCGTTCTCCCCGGCCATCGACGTGCTCGCCACGCTCGCCACGGCGCTCGTCATCGGCTACGGCGGCCACCTGGTGCTCCAGGGGCAGCTGAGCGTGGGCCTGCTGGCGGCGTTCCTCATCTACACGCAACAGTTCTTCCGGCCGGTGCAGCTCGCGGCCTCGGTGTACACGCTGATGCAGTCAGCGCTCGCCGGAGCGGAGCGCATCTACTCCCTCCTCGACGAGGCCCGTGAGCCCGCCGACGCCCCGGATGCGCGCTCCCTGGGGCGGTCCGAGGGGCGCATCACCTTCGAGCAGGTGTCGTTCGCCTATGACGCCTCGCAGCCGGTGCTCCATGACGTGAGCTTCGAGATCCCACCCGGCCAGACGGTGGCGCTGGTGGGCCGCACGGGCGCGGGGAAGACCACCGTGGCCAACCTCATCCCCCGCTTCTACGACGCCACGGCCGGGGTGGTGCGGCTCGACGGCGAGGACGTGAGGCGCGTGACGCGGGCGAGCCTCCGGCGACAGATGGCGACGGTCATCCAGGAGCCGTTCCTGTTCTCCGGCACCATCGCGGAGAACATCGGCTATGGCCGGCCGGACGCGAGCCGCGAGGAGATCGAGCGAGCCGCGCGCGCGGTCCATGCGCATGACTTCATCGCCGCGCTGCCAAAGGGCTACGACTCGGTGCTCGGAGAGAGCGGCGCCACGCTGAGCCAGGGGCAGCGGCAGCTCCTCGCGTTCGCCCGGGCGGTCATCGCCGAGCCGCGCGTGCTCATCCTCGACGAGGCGACGGCCAACATCGACACGCGGACGGAGGCCCTCATCCAGCGCGCGCTCACCACCCTGCTCGCGGGCCGCACCAGCGTGGTCATCGCGCACCGGCTCAGCACCATCCGGAGTGCGGACCTCATCCTCGTCATCGACGCCGGGCGCATCACGGAGCGTGGCACACACGAGGAGCTGCTGGCTCGGAATGGCCTGTACGCGGAGCTGTATCACCGGCAGTTCCGCGAGCCCCCGTCCTCCGCCGAGCCGGCGAAGCACGCGAGCTGAGAAGCGCGAGGGGCCTCATCACGACCTGGGCAGCGAAATGGAGAAGAGGGTGTACTCGCCTTCCTGACTGTCGACTTCGATCCTTCCGCCGTGCGCCGCCACGAGGATCTCATGGCTGATCGACAGGCCCAGCCCCGTCCCCTCGTTCACGGGCTTCGTGGTGAAGAAGGGCGTGAAGATCTTGTCCCGCACCTCGAGAGGCACTCCAATGCCGTTGTCTCGGATCCCCACCTCCACCCGCTCGCCAGACCTCCGGGTGGAGAGCGAGATGGTCGGGCTGAAGCCACCCCCCGCGCTCGCCCTCTTCTTGCTCACGGCGTAGCACGCGTTGTGGATGATGTTCATGAAGGCCCGGCTGAGCTCCGAGGGAAACACATCGATCGGCTCGAGTGACTCATCGAGGTTCATGAGCAGGCTCAACGTGAAGCCCGGATCGCCGCCCCTCATCCCGTGGTAGACGAGCTTGGCCGACTCCTCCAGCAACCGGTTGATGTTGGTGGGCCTGCGTTCGCCGCGCTGCCCTCGCGAGAACATGAGCATGTCGTGGACGATCTTGTCGGCCCGCTTGCCGTGGCTCTCGATCTTCTCGACGGTCACCCGCAGCTCCGTCAAGCCGTCCTGGAACACCTCCCGGGTCTCCTGCTCCAGTCGAGCCTTCCGGGCGTCGAGCTGCTCGGAGACTTCCCCCACCAATTCCACGGCGATCCGGGCGAAGTTGGTGACGAAGTTCAGGGGGTTCTTGATCTCGTGCGCGATTCCCGCGGTCAGCGTCCCCAGGGAAGCGAGCCTCTCCTGGGCCAGCAGCCGCGTCTCCAGCGTGCGGATGTAGTCCCCCTGCTTCTCGTACAGGCGCGCGTTCTCGAGGGAGAGGGCGGCCTGGCCGGACAGCAGCTTCAGCACGCCCACCCGCTCCGGAGTGAAAGTGCCCGGGGACAGGTGGTTCTCCAGGTAGAGAATGCCGCTCAACGTCTCCCGGCCCCGCAGCGGCAGGCAGAGAACGGCCTTCGGCTGCCAGGCGAGGACGTAGGGATCCTCCGTGTATGGCCCTTGCCGGGTGGCGTCGTCCAGGAGCACTTCCTCCCGGCTGCTCGCCACATGGTTCACGATGGCCACGGACAGCTTCGCCGCTCCGCTCCCGGCCTCCTGCTTCAGCGAAAGCCCCAGCATCACCTCGACGGGAGACTCCTCGCCCCCACCCTCGGCTTCGATCCTCCATTCGCCGTCCCGCTCGAGCAGCAGCACACCCCGCTGGGCTCCCGCGGCGGCGAGCGCCGTCCGCAGAATCACCGTGAGGAGCTCCCTACTCTGGTAGCGGCCTGGAGTGGACATGAGGAGCCGGGCTCACGGGATGAGGGGTTCGCGCCACTCCAGCCGGTGGAGCTTCAGGGCCTCTTGCTTGCCCTTCACAAAGGTGGGAGGCAGCGCCGTGACGGGCCAGGCGCGCTGCCCCCAGCGCACGAAGGTCGCCTCGGTCATGCAGATCTCCCCGTCCGCGGCGGCGGAGCAGACCCGGCTGGCCACGTTGGTGGCGTCCCCGATGGTGGCGTACTGCAGGTACTGCTCGGAGCCGATGTTCCCGGCCGCCACCCGGCCCGTGTTGAGGCCCACATGGATCTGGAGCTCGGGCCGGCCCTGGGCCCGCCAGCGCGCGTTCAACCCGGCCAGGGCCTTCTGCATCTCCACGGCCGCGCACACGGCCCGGTCCGCGTCATCGGGGTGCGAGAACGGGGCGCCCCACACCGCCATCAGCGCGTCGCCGATGTACTTCTCCAGCGTCCCCTCGTACCGGAAGACGATCTCCGCCATCACCGGGAAGTAGTCGTTGAGCAGATCCACCACCTGCCGGGGCTCCAGGGTGGAGGAGAGCGCGGTGAAGCCGCTGATGTCCGAGAAGAGGACCGTCACCTCCGTCTCGATGGCCTCCAGCGAGGCGCCCCGCGAGCCCTGTAGCTTCTTGAGGGTGGCCGGCGGGAAGAAGCGCGAGTACGTGTTGCGCAGCACCGCCTCCTCCTCGATCCTCCGGGAGAGGATGGCGTTCTCGATCGCGATGGCCGCCTGGTTGGCGAAGGCGGTGATGAACTCCAGATCCTGCTGGGTGAAGCCGTTGGGCCGCGAGAGGTTGTCCATGTACAGCACGCCCAGCACCTCGTCGTGGGGCTTGAGCGGGGCGCACATCGACGACTGGATGGACTGCAACACCACCGAGGTGGCGTCGTCCAGGCGGGGATCCAACCGCGCGTCGGAGAAGAGCGCCGCCACGCTGTGGGTGCGCACGTACTCGGCGATGCGCTGGCTGTAGAACGGACCTGGGGGGAGCTCACCCCGGGCGGCCCTCGCCACCCGCGGGCGCAGCTGTCCCGTGGAGGGCTCCACCAGCAGCACCGCCACCCGGTCCACCTCCACGATCTGGAAGACGAGGTCCAGGATGCGCTCCAGCAGCGCCTCGATGGGGCCAGGCGAGGAGAGCACCTGGCTCACCTTGAGCAGGACCTGGAGCTTCTCGTGGGCCCGATCCTCCAGGCCCTGGCTCCTCACCTTCAGGGCGGACCCCTCCACGGACTCGGAGCGACGCTCCAGCAGCTCGTCGATGGAGCCCGGAGAGAAGCGGGTCCGGAGCGATTGCACCTGGGTCGGTGCCAGCCCCAGGGGGAGCGCGCGAGCCCTGGGCACGAGCCTGAACCGCACCTCGCCACAGCGGAAGGTCTCACCGTCGCGCAGCTCGCAGCGGGAGATCCGCTCCTCGTTGACGAACGTCCCGTTCTTGCTGTCCAGGTCGACCAGGAAGACGCGCTGGCCGTCCTGCTCGATCCGCGCGTGCCGGCGCGACAGGCTCTTGTGGAGCACGCAGATGGTGCTCTCTTCCGTACGACCGATCGTGACGGGCCCCTCGGGGAGCGCGAAGATCTGCTCGTCCACCAGACCCGGATTCATGATGAGCTGCATGGGATGGGCTACTCCTCGTTCGAGGCCACGAGCGCGGCCTGGTGAGGCACGATCTCCGGCGCGCTCACATCGATGGAGACGGTCCGATCCGAGGCGGACACACGCACCTGTCTGCGGCCCACGACGTCATGGACGGACAGCCCCACGGAAGAGCCAGGCAAGGTCTTCACCCCGAGCGACACGCACTCGAAAGCCGCCTCTACCCGCTCCCGCAGGTGGTCCCCGATGAGGATCTGCTCGCGAGCGGCCAGCACGGTCAACCGGGCCGCGGTGTTCACCGTCTCCCCGAGCACCGTGTAGTCCAGCCGGCCCAGCCCCTTGGCGCCAACGCTGCCGCTGATCAGCACGCCCGAGTCCAGGCCGATGCTGGCCCCGTGGGCATACGGAGAGCCGTCCCCATACCGGAAGGCCATGGCCTGGAGCTGCTGCCGGGCCGCCAGACAGGCCTCCAGCGCCCGACCGAGGTGCCCCTGGTCTCGGAACACGGCCATCACCGCGTCTCCGATGAACTTGTCCACCACACCCCCTCGCGAGAGCAGCTCGGGGACGATGACCTCGAAGTTGGCGTTCAACCTGCGGATGACCGCCTCGGGCTGCTCCTGGCGCGTCACCGGGGTGAAGTCCTTGACGTCGATGAAGGCCACCGTGGCCTCCACCCGCTCGCCCGCCAGCATGTCGGGGCCGCGCAGCATCGGCAGCGCCCGCTCGAGGATGCCGCCATTGACGAACATCCGCAGCAGCTGGTTCTCCTCGACGGAGCGCGCCATCTGGCGCAGCTCCGTCACGTGCCGCAGCGCCTTTTCGAGCGTGGCGTCGAGATCCTGGAAGTCCACCGGCTTGACGAGGAAGTCGAAGGCCCCACGGTTCATCGCCACGCGGATGTTGCTCATGTCGCTGTAGGCGGAAACCATGATGACCTTGACGAGCGGATTCACCTCGCCGACCCGGGCGAGGAAGGTGAGCCCGTCCATCCTCGGCATGTTGATGTCCGAGAGCACCACGTCGGTGTCGGGGTGCTGGCGCAGCTTGTCCAGCGCGTCCTGGCCGTCGGAGGCGAAGACGAACTCGTAGATCGACTCGCGGATCTGCTTGCGGAAGCGCTGCTTCATCAACAGCACCGCGTCCGGCTCGTCATCGATGACGAGGATCTTCGCGGCCCGCTTGGGGCGCGCGGACTCCACCAGGGCGGCGAAGGCCGCGGCCAGCTCGCGCGCGGACTGGAAGCGGCGCGAGGGATCCGCGTCCAGGGCTCGAGCGAAGAAGGCGTCCACCTCCTTGCCCAGCGTGGAGACGAAGCTGGAGGGCAGCTCGTCGAGCATTCCGGAGCCCCGGCCCTGCAGCTCGCCGAGCGTGTCCGCGCAGAAGGGGAAGCGGCCGGTGAGAGCCCGGTAGGCCACCACCGCGAGCGACCAGAGATCGCTGCGGTGATCGACGCTGGCCTCGCCCCGCATCTGCTCGGGGCTCATATAGCGCGGGGTGCCCATCACCCGGCCAGACTGCTCGGAGCTCGCCGCGCTCCCGCCCTCCAGCCGGGCCAGCCCGAAGTCGAGCACCTTCACCACTTCCTCGGAATCGGCCCGGGCGAGGAAGAGGTTCGCTGGCTTGAGATCCCTGTGGATGATGCCGGCCGAGTGGGCGGCGGACAGGGCCCGGGCCACCTGATTGAGCAGGGAGGAGATCACGGCCGGAGAGAGCCGGCCCTGCCGCTCGAGCCGCGTCTCGAGATCCTCCCCCTCGAGCAGCTCCATCACGATGTACGGCGTGTCACCATCGACACCGTAGTCGTGGATCTGGACCACATGCGAGTTGTGAAGCTGGGCGACCGCCTTCGCCTCCTGCTCGAACTGGTGTCGCGCGGAGGAGGAGGCGATGCGCTCGGGCGCCATCAGCTTGAGCGCCACCCGCCGCTGCAGTTGCACATCGAGCGCCACCCAGATGGCCCCCATGCCACCGCCAGCGAACATCCGCTCCAACAAGTACCTGCTGCCAATCCGGCGTCCGGACATGCGCGATCCACCCAAGAGATGACCAGGTCTTCAGCACGGTGGAAGAGTGGATGAGCCCACCTGTTCCCCCGCGCCTCCCAGGTTGGAGCATGATGGCACAATTATGTGTTGAGTGTAGAACAGGGGAGCGGCCTGTAGCGACCCAAGGAGAGGCCACTCCACGCGCAGCCAGGGAAGTCGCTCCTTGCAGCCGCAACTAACCCGTGCAGCCACTGCCCGTGAGGAGCTGCCCGTAGCACCCTGTAGCGGCTGCTACAGCCCTAGAGCGGGAGCCGGGGGGTGTCGACACCTCGGCGGCGCCCGAGCACCGGAACCCGTCGGATCAGAAACCTCGGGGGTAGACGATCCGGACGAGACGGCGCAGATCGCGGGTGTGGATCACGCCGAAGCCCGCCTCCTCCCTCTGAGGGTGGGTGCCGCGGCCTTCCCTCCACCGGGGGACATGAACGTGGACACCAACGAGTGCCAGACGCACACGGGGATCGCGCGCACCGGGTGCGAGACCCAGGGGAGTCGGTGACATGGGCGGCTTGGACTGGGTACAGGTGGACGTGGGCTTCCCCATGAGCCTCGGCGTGGTGTGCGCGGCACGCACACTGGGAATGGAGCGGCAGGCCTTCCTGGGGGCCATGGTGGAGCTCCAGATCTGGGCGGTGCAGGCCCTGCCCGCCGGACGCTTCGAGCCCTTTCCCGCGTCCGGCGGACGCTCCGCGGACGCGTCCGCGGACGAGGCGGTCTGGCAGGAAGCGGTGGAGAGCGCGGTGCGGTGGACGGGCGCGCCCGGCGCCTTCTGGGACGCGCTGCTCCGCACCGGGATTCTGGTGCGGGAAGGAGACAGCGTCCGGTTCACCCTCGCTGATCGCTACGTGCAGGTGCTCGAACAGAGAGGAAAGGAGGCCGAGCGCAAGCGCCGAGAGCGCGCCGCCAAGGCCTCCAGCGCGTCCGCCGGATGTCCCGCGGACGCACCCGGGACGTCCCCCGCAAGAAGGAGAAGAGAGAAGGAGAGTGAGAAGAAGACTTCTTCTGCTGCAGCAGTGGAGGTGGGAATGGCGGGCGGACGTCTCGCCCCCGTCTCCCCTCCCCCGGACGAGGAGCCGTCCACGGACGAGGTCCCCATCCAGCTCGCCCTGCCCGGCACGCACATCGTGCCCGCCTCTCCCCCGCGCGAGGTGTGGCGCCAGTCCGTGGCAACCGCGGCGCTCGTCCCTCCCCCGTCCGAGGACGCGGTGCCCCAGGAGTCCCCGGCGCCGGAGAACGCTCGGGCCCGGGCCGCGGCCTTCTTCAAGACCTGCCAGGCGGAGCGGTGTCGTGCCTCTCCCGGTCTCCCCGTGGAGGAGCAGCCCAAGGGGTGGGCGAGCTGGTACTCCGGCGCACTGCGCAAGGTCGGCGGCGACGAGGGGCGGCTGCTACAAGCCTGGCGCGGTTACCTCCACTCGGATTGGGGACGTTCCCGAGAGCCTCGCTGCACGGCGGAAGCCTTCTGTACCCCCCGAGTCTGGAGCCGGTACCTCGAGCCCCTCCCGCACGAGGAGCCGTCCGGAGCGTCCGGCCCACCGTCCGTGGACGTGTCCACCGAGGCCGGTCGCCGGTGGCAGGAGTGCCTCTCCTCGCTCCAGCAGCATGGGAAGCGCTACGCCCTCACATGGCTCGCCCAGGCGCGTCCCGTGGACGTGGAGGACGGGCACCTGGTGCTCGCGGTGCCAGACGCCTATTTCCGCCAATGGGTGCAGGAGCACTACGGCCAGATGGTGGACCAGCTCGCACGGGAGCTCGGCCTCGCGGGCGTGCGCTGGTTGCTGACGGCTCCCCCGGGACAACGGCAGGCGGTGGGCAGTGAAGATCGTTAGGCTGGCGAGCACCATGCTCGCCGATGCCCTGTCCCTGCCGACCCTGGAGACGCACCGCCTGCGCCTGCGCTGGATGACAGAGGTGGATGTGCCCGCGCTCTTCGAGATCTTCTCCCACCCCGAGGTGACGCGCTACTGGAGCTGGTCCGCGTACACCGAGGTGCCCCAGGCGGAGAAGCTGCTGCGAGACATCCACGAGTGCTTCGCCGAGCGCTCGCTCTTCCAGTGGGGCGTCGCGCGGCGCGAGGACGATCGGGTGGTGGGCACCTGTACCCTGTCGGATCTGAGCGGGCAGCACCGGCGCGCGAGCCTCGGCTACACGCTGAGCCGCGCGTACTGGGGCCAGGGCTACGCGCGAGAGGCCGTGAGCCGGATGGTGGAGTTCGGCTTCACCTCGCTCGAGCTGCACCGCCTGGAGGCGGACGTGGATCCGCGCAACGCGGGCTCCATCAAGGTGCTGGAGGGCCTGGGCTTCCAACGCGAGGGCTACCAGCGCGAGCGGTACTTCCTCAACGACGAGGCGCAGGACGCGGTGATGTACGGGCTGCTGCGGCGGGAGTGGCGGCCGGGTGGGCAAGGCGGGGTCCCCCGCTAGGGTTGGCGCCACCGCTGTCCCTGCGGGTCGACAAGACAACGGTGCGGCCGGGTCGCGAATGACGAGCCGACGCGGAACCCTATGCTGTCGTCCTCGGAGCCGAACCGAAAGGACGACAATGAAGCACACGATGCGGTGGTCGCTGCTCGCGCCGACGGCGCTGCTGGTGCTCGGCGGGGTGGGATGCGAATCGGACGATGGGCAGGACACGGGCAGCCTCATGACGTTCTTCGTGACCAGCGTGGGGGTTGGCCAGGGCGCCAACCTGGGGGGCCTGGAAGGCGCTGATCGCCATTGCCAGTCCCTCGCGCAGGCCGTGGGCGCCGGCAACCACACCTGGCGCGCCTACCTCAGCACGCAGGCGTCCGGAGGCCAGCAGGCCGTCAATGCCCGGGACCGCATCGGGAGCGGCCCGTGGCAGAACGCCAAGGAGGTCATCATCGCCGGGAATCTCGGGGATCTGCACGGCCAGAACAACCTGACCAAGGAGACGGCGCTGACCGAGAAGGGAGAGATCGTCGAGGGCGCGGGCGACATTCCGAACCGGCATGACGTCCTGACGGGCTCGCAGCCGGACGGCACCGCGTTCGCGGGCGCCGAGGATTGGACCTGTGGCAACTGGACGAAGAGCGGCACCGAAGGCGCGGCGATGCTCGGACACTCGGATCGCCGGGGCCTGAGCGACACCGAGGCCGCGAGGTCCTGGAACTCGTCGCACCTTTCGCGTGGCGGCTGCAGCCAGGACGCCCTTCGCGGGACGGGCGGCGCGGGTCTGTTCTACTGCTTCGCGGCGAACTAGACCCGGACGCGGGCTGGCTCAACGGAC
Organism: Archangium sp.; assembly: GCF_036388035.1. Classification (GTDB taxonomy): domain Bacteria; phylum Myxococcota; class Myxococcia; order Myxococcales; family Myxococcaceae; genus Archangium. The sequence continues at coordinate 3,713 of NZ_DASVSO010000912.1, read as the reverse complement.
CGTCACGGCACCGCTTCGGTGGGGTTTCCGCCGTCCTTCCAACCCTTGAGTCCCTCGGACAGCACCAACGCCTTCGTGTAACCCGCTTCAGCCGCCCGACCGGCGGCAACGTGAGACGCGCCTCAACGTTTGTTGCTGCAATAGAAGACGAGCGATGTGTCCTTGCTCGGCGGCAGCACGGACGCCACGTCGTACTGCCGGTAGTTGTCGAGCAGGAGCGCGCCAGGAACCTTGCCGTTGCCCTGGCGGAACTCCGGGGTGTTCGCATCCACGAACACAGCCCCGGCCTTGTGCGCCGCGACGGCCTCGGGGACGGAGAGCTCCTTCACGGCCGGATGCGAGGACTTGCACCCTCCCGCGACGAGCGCGGTGAACCCCAACGTGAGCACCAGCATGGATCGACGGAGCACGAGTTACCCCCTGGAGACACACCAGCCTAGCTCAGGTCACCGGAGGGCGCGCAGGGTTTCCGCCACCTTGCGCAGGTCCGCCTCGAAATGGGCGCGCGCCTCGGCTCGGCTCCGCGCGTCCGGCATCCGCAAGAGCGCCGAGGGGTGGAACGTCGCCATCCACGCCTTCGCCCAGGGCGTCTCGAAGACCTGCCCCCGGCTCAGGTTGATGCGGAACCCGGGCCCCAGGAAGGCCTGCGCCGCCGTGGCCCCCAGACAGACGATCATCCGGGGCTTCACCGCCGCCACCTCCGCCTCCAACCACGCCTTGCACGCGAGCACCTCGCGCCGCCCCGGCTTCGCGTGCAGCCGCTGCTTCTCGTCTCCCGTCCACCCGAAATGCTTCACCGCGTTGGTGACGTAGAGCTCCTCGCGCCGCAGCCCCACCCCCTCCAGCACCTCGTCGAGCAGCCGCCCCGCGGGTCCGATGAAGGGCCGCCCCTCCCGGTCTTCCGCGTCTCCCGGCTGCTCGCCCACGAGCATCACCGTCGCCGTGGCCAGGCCCTCGCCAAACACCGTCCGACTCGCGCGCTCGTGCAGCGGGCACGCCCGGCACTCCTTCGCCGCCGCCGCCAGCGCGGGGAGCTCCCGGCTGGAGGGGAGGAAGCGGCTCGCCTCGGATGGCTCCAGCCTGGGGGCCACCATGGACGCCGTGCGCTCCGGCGCCTGCCTCACCAGCTGGGGAATCAGCCGCGCCTCGGGCAGCGTCGCCCAATGCTTCTTCGGCATCTCCGCGCGCATCGCCCGCACGTTGAGCCGCGCCGGGTTGAAGGTGGACACGTAGTACGCCGCCCACAGCTCCTCCAGCACGTCCCCCTCGGGCGCCTCCGAGCGTGGGACACCCTCGCTGAACGTGAGCCGCTCGAGGTCCCAGTGCACACACGCGTCCGGCGTGAGGATGCTCCAGCGCATCGACGGGAAGCGCCGCGCGAAGAAGGGCGCCACGTGCGCGACGATGAGGTGGTCCGGCCGGTGCCACGCGATGAAGTGCTCCTGCTCGTCGCGCTCCACGCGCCGGAAGCGCACGAAGGCCTTCATCTTGTGCGCGTCCCGCCGCACCGCCTTCTCCAGACTCCTCAGCCGGTACACGTCCGCGTCACTCTCCACCTCCAGCAGCCGCCGCTCCCCGTGCAGCAGCCTCCACAGCACCCGGTAGAGCAACGCCCACCGCTCCGGCGAGCGGTGACACGCCACGCGCCCGGCGAGCTCCAGGAAGGCACCCGGTACGGACAGCGACGGCCCGGGCGCGACATCCGCCACCGACTCCGGCGCCAGGAGCGAGGCCTGCCGCTGCCGCGCATCCTCGAAGAGCACCTGCTCCGGAGGCACGCCCCGCGCGAGCAATCCCCGCGCCGCCGTCCGGAAGGACTCCAGGTCCTGTCCCACCCCTACCCTCGTCACAGCTCCCCCGTGCGGGCCACCGCCGCGGTGGAGAAGAGCGAGAGTTGCTGCGCGGAGGGCCGCACCCGCTCGGGCAGCCGGGGTGAGTCCAGCAGTGCCGTGGGCCGGTGGTCCGCCGTCACCACGAAGGGCTTCACCCGGGCGATCGGCACGCGCAACCGCACCAGGTCCTCGAGTGTCACCCGGTGCCACTTCCGGATGCGCAGCAGCTTGTCCACCGTGCGCACGCCCAGTCCTGGCACGCGCAGCAGCCGCTCGCGGGGCGCGCGGTTCACGTCCACCGGGAAGGCCTCGCGCCGGCGCAGCGCCCAGGCCAGCTTCGGGTCCAGATCGAGGGAGAGCTCGGGATGCTCGGGTGGAAGCAGCTCGCCCACACTGAAGCCGTAGAAGCGCAGCAACCAGTCCGCTTGATAGAGCCGGTGCTCGCGTACCAGCGGCGGCGCCTTCGCGGGCAGCCGTGCATCCCCGAGGGGGATGGGGCTGTAGGCCGAGTAGTACACGCGCTTGAGCCCGTAGCGCGTGTAGAGCTGGTGGGCGGTGTCCAGGATGATGGCATCCGGCGTTGGCGTGGCGCCGACGAGCATCTGCGTGCTCTGCCCCGCGGGCGCGAAGCGAGGCGCCTTCGGGCTCTCCTGGCGCTCGGCCTTCGACTGCTCCACGCGGACGTGGATCTCCCGCATCGTCTCGCCCGTGACGGCGAAGCTCTTCTCCGGCGCGAGCTTGCTCAGGTCCGCCTCCGTCGGCAGCTCGATGTTCGCGCTCAACCGGTCCGCGTACCGCCCCGCCTGCTCGATGAGCTCCTCGGAAGCCCCCGGCACGGCCTTGAGGTGGATGTAGCCCTGGAACTGGTGCTGCTCGCGCAGCGTGCGCGCCACCTGGATGAGCTGCTCCATCGTGTAGTCCGGGCTCTTGAGGACCCCGGAGCTGAGGAACAGCCCCTCGATGTAGTTGCGCTTGTAGAAGTCGAGCGTGAGCTGCACCACCTCCTCGGGGGTGAAGCGCGCCCGGGGCGTGTCGCTGGAGATGCGGTTGATGCAGTACTGGCAATCGTAGATGCAGAAGTTGGTGAGGAGGATCTTCAGCAGCGACACACACCGGCCATCGGGCGTGTAGCTGTGACAGATGCCCATGCCCTCCACGCTGCCGAGCCCGCCCGGCGCGGATTTGCGCTTGCCTCCACTGCTCGCACACGAGGCGTCGTACTTCGCGGCATCGGCGAGAATCTCCAGCTTCTTGCGCACGTCCATGGCCCCCTTCCCATAACGGGCGCCCTTCCACCGCACATCGGGGGGTTCATCCCCAACCCATTGTTTTCACATGGGATTTTCAACCCTGATTCAGAAGAACTGGAACAGCCGTTCAGCTCCCCTTCACACGCGCCCCGCCCCCACCCGCCGAGTCCACGCCCTGGGGCTTCAGGGGCGACAAGCCTTCCGGAGGGCGGTGACCAGGGGGCGGAAGCGGTGGAGGAAGTCCATGTTGCCCCCGTTGCCGTTGGTGACGATGGCCGCCGCGAGGCCCGTGGCGTGGTCTCCAAAGGCAAGCGTGTCGAGGGCCCCCGCGTGCCCGAAGCAGCCACTCGTCCCCCACCCGCCGTAGAACGAAGGCCAGGGCGCGCCCACGAGGAAGCCGCGCCCCACCGTCATGGGCACCCGGTTGCTGCGGTCCAGCCCGAAGACAGCCCGCGTGGTGTACGCGCGCACCGTCTCCTCACGCAGCAGCCGCCGCCCCTCGCGCGTCACACCTCCCGCCACCAGCACTTCATAGAGGCCCGCCAGGTGCATGGCGTCCGTCCACAGGCTCGCGCCGGGGACGAGCGCGGAGAACGCCGGCTCCGCGTGGTAGGTGGTCTCCAGCTGCGCG
>NZ_DASVSO010000911.1:0-4825 GCF_036388035.1 Archangium sp. | reverse complement strand
TTCGCCGCCAACGACGGCGTGAACGGGACCGAGCTGTGGCGCTCGGACGGCACCGAAGCAGGTACCTTCGTGCTGCACGACATCGCCCCCGGGCAGCTGAGCTCGAACCCCGAGTCCTTCACCTTCTTCGGGGACTTCATCGTCTTCGGCGCGAACGATGGACGGCACGGGCGCGAGCCGTGGCTCATGCCCCGGGCCCTGCTCACCAACAGCAGCCCTCCCCAAATCACCTGCCCGGCGAACCAGGTCGTCGAGGCCCAGCAGCCCCTGGGCGCGCTGGCCCACCTGCCGGAGGCGCAGGCCGAGGATGACACCGAGTTCGCCCTCTCCTACAGCCATGGGCCGAGTGGGTTCTTCCCCTTCGGCACGACCGTGGTGACCGCGACCGCGCGCGACGCGGCCGGCCTGGTCGCCACGTGCGACTTCACCGTGACGGTGCGGGACAACCTGCCGCCGGAGCCCGTGTGCCCCGAAGATGCCACGGTGGAGGCGACGAGCCTGGACGGCGCGGTGGTCACCTTCTCCGACCCCATCGCCTCCGACATCGTCACCCGCGAGCCGACCGTCACCGTGGACCATGAGTCCGGCGGACTCTTCGCGCAGGGCGCCACGAAGGTGACGGTGACGGCCACCGACGCCGCGGGCAACAGCAACCAGTGTTCCTTCACCGTCCTCGTGCGCGACACGACGGCTTCGGTGGTGACGTGCCCGGCGAACCAGATCGTCGAGGCCGTGAACGCGAATGGAGCCACCGCCACCTGGCCGGCCGCCACGGCCTCGGACGTGGCCTCCTTGCCGAGCATCTCCTACGACCGCGTGGCCGGGAGCGGCTTCCCGCTCGGGAGCACGACCGTCACGGCGACGGCCACGGATGGGGCCAAGAACCGCTCGAGCTGCACCTTCCAGGTCATCGTCCGCGACACCACGGCGCCCACGCTCAAGTGCCCGGCCACCCTCCAACTCGAGGCCACGGGGCCCTCGGGCTCGCCGGTGGACTTCACCGTGGCCAACGCCGTGGACACCGTCTCCAACGCCACCGTCCAGCTCAGCCACGCCTCGGGCACCACCTTCCCGGTGGGAGAGACCTCCGTGCGGGTGCGGGCCCAGGACGCCGCGGGCAACACTTCCGAGTGCAGCTTCTCCGTCGCGGTGCGCGACACCCTGCCCCCGCTGCTCACCTGCCCGCAGGACGTGAGCATCACGCCCGGCGCGAAGGGGGCCGTGGCGGTGCAGCTGCCCCAGGCCTCCGTCACGGACCGGGTGACGACCTCGCCGGACCTCACCATGTCCCCGGCGAGCGGCAGCCTCTTCCAGCCGGGTGACACGGCGGTGGAGGTGACGGCGAAGGACGCCTCCGGCAACACGGCCCAGTGCTCGTTCAACGTCCACGTCGAAAAAGTCGCCGGTGGCTGTTCCTCCGCGCCGGGTCCCACCCACACCCTGGTATGGGTGGGCCTGCTGTTGCTCGTGGCCGTTTCCGCCCGCCGCCGGTCTCCCTCCTCTCGTGGTCTGTAAAGGACCCTCATGAGCACGTCCTCCTCACCCACCGAGCCGCACTTCCGCACCTGCAACCTCTGTGAGGCCATGTGCGGCCTCCGGATCGAGACCGCCGGCGGCCGCGTCACCTCCATCCGGGGGGACGAGGAGGATCCGTTCAGCAAGGGCCACATCTGCCCCAAGGCCGTGGCGCTCCAGGATCTGCATGAGGACCCGGACCGGCTGCGCCAACCCGTCCGGCGCACCGCCACCGGCTGGGAGCCCATCTCGTGGGACGAGGCCCTGGACGAGGTCGCGCGGCGGCTCCACGCCCTCCAGCGGGAGCACGGCAAGGAGGCGCTCGGCGTGTACGTGGGCAACCCCACCGTCCACGACCACGGCGCGCTGATGTTCCTGCCGCTGCTCCTGCGGACGCTGCGCACGCGCAACAAGTTCTCCGCGTCGTCGGTGGACCAGCTCCCCCACCAGCTCGCCGCCTATCTGATGTTCGGGCACCAGTTCCTCATCCCCATCCCGGACATCGATCACACGCGCTTCATGCTCATCCTCGGGGCCAACCCGCTCGCCTCCAACGGCAGCCTGATGAGCGCGCCGGGCGTGCGAGACCGGCTCAAGGCCATCCAGAAGCGCGGTGGCAAGGTGGTGGTGGTGGACCCGCGCAAGACGGAGACCGCCCGCGTCGCGGACGAGCACGTCTTCATCCGCCCCGGCACCGATGCGCTGTGGCTCTTCTCGCTCCTGAATGTCCTGCTGCAGGAGGCGGGCCCGAAGCTCGGGCGACTCGCGGAGTTCGCCGAGGGCCTGGCCACCGTCCAGGAACTGGCGCGCGACTTCACCCCCGAGCGGGCCGCGCCCCACACCGGCGTGCCGGCGGACACCACCCGGCGGATCGCCCGGGAGCTGGCCGCCGCGGAGGCCGCCGTCTGCTACGGCCGCGTGGGCGTCTCCACGCACTTCTTCGGCGCGATGTGCCAGTGGCTCATCAACGTCATCAACGTGGTGACGGGCAACCTCGACCGCGAGGGCGGGGCCCTGTTCACGCGGCCGGCCTTCGACCTCGTGGGCGGGCCTCGCGCGCTGGGCATGAGCCCCGGCAGCTACGGACGCTGGAGGAGCCGGGTGCGCGGGCTGCCCGAGTTCGCCGGCGAGCTGCCGGTGGCCGCGCTCGGCGAGGAGATCCTCACCGAGGGCCCCGGACGCATCCGCGCGATGCTCACCTCCGCGGGCAACCCGGTGGTGTCCACCCCCAACGGGCGTCAGCTCGACAAGGCCTTCGCGTCCCTCGACTTCATGGTGTGCATCGACCCGTACATCAACGAGACGACGCGGCACGCGCACATCATCCTCCCCCCCAGCACCCAGCTCGAGCGGAGCCACTACGACCTCGCCTTCCACGTGCTCGCGGTGCGCAACACGGCGAAGTACTCGCCACCGCTCTTCGAGCCGGGCCCGGACTCGCGCCACGACTGGGAGATCTTCCTGGAGCTGAAGCACCGCCTGGAGGTGCTGCGCGGAGAGCCCCGCGTGAAGGGAGGGTTGACCTACCGCGCGCTCAAGGCGCTCGGCCCCGACGGCCTGCTGGACCTGGGGCTGCGCGCCGGTCCGTACGGCCTGCGGCTCCGCCCGTTCCGCAAGGGGCTGAACCTCGCGAGCCTCCGGGCCCAGCCGCATGGCGTGGACCTGGGCCCGTTGAAGCCGAGCCTCCCCAAGCGGCTGGCCACGAAGGACCGCCGCATCCACCTGACGCCCGACCTGCTGGTGGCGGACGTCCAGCGGCTGCGCCAGGCCTTCCCGGAGGGCGCGGGGGCCACCGACGAGGGGACGCTGCTGCTCATCGGCCGGCGCCACCTGCGGGACAACAACTCGTGGCTGCACAACGTGCCCCGGCTCGTCAGCGGCAAGCCGCGCTGCACGCTGATGGTCCACCCCGAGGACGCCCTGCGGCTGGGGCTGGTCGAGGGGGGCGAGGCCGTCATCACCTCACGCGTCGGCGAGGTGCGGGCGCCCGTGAGCGTGACGGACGAGGTGATGCCCGGCGTGGTGAGCCTGCCTCACGGCTATGGGCACGGGCGCGAGGGCGTCCGGCTGCGAGTGGCCGGAGAGCATGCGGGCGTGAGCATCAACGACCTCACGGATGACCGCGTCCTGGATGCGGTCAGTGGCAACGCCGCGTTCAATGGAGTCCAGGTGCGCGTCCAGCCCGCCCAGATGATTCGTATCGAGACGGAACAGCAACGAAACCAGTCCGTGACTGGATGAGACTACAGCGATGATCACCCTCTATCAGACCCCCGTGGCCTGGGGCACTCCCAACCTCAGCCCGTTCTGCGTCAAGTTGGAGTCGTATCTGCGGATGATCGGCCTGCCCTACGAGGTGAAGCCGGCGGATCTCCGCAAGGCCCCCAAGGGCAAGGTGCCCTACATCGAGATCGAGGGGCAGCTCATGGGCGACTCGGGCTTCATCATCGAGCACCTCAAGCAGAGATATGGGGACACGCTCGATGGGAAGCTGACCCCGGAGCAGGTGGCGATCGGCCACACGGTCCGGCGCATGCTGGAGGAGTCCACCTACTGGAACATCGTCTACATGCGCTGGGTGGATGAGCCGGGCTGGAGGGCGTACGTGCCGGTGCTGGAGACGATGCTGCCGGTGGTGGTGAGCAACGTCATGATGCCGGTGCTCCGCCGGAGGATGCTCAAGGTCCTCCACAACCAGGGCATGGGCCGCCACAGCTTCGACGAGGTCCAGCACCTGGGCAAGCAGGACATCTCCGCGCTGGCCACGCTGCTGGGCAACAAGCCCTTCCTCCTCGGCGAGACCCCCACCTCCTACGACGCGACGGTCTACGCGTTCCTCGTGGGCCTCATCGCCTTCCCGGTGGACTCGGAGCTCAAGCAGTACACCCTCTCCCAGGGCACCCTGGTGGAGTACTGCGCCCGCTTCAAGAGGCGCTTCTTCGCCAACTGGAAGCCTTCCGGCAGCAAGGCCGCCTAGTCCTCCGCCCCCGAGCCACCACGATGAGCCTGGAGATGCCCGAGGAGCCGGCCGCGAGGGTCCGCGAGGTCGTCGCCTACTACGACGCCCTGGCGCCGACGTACGACGCGGATCGGTTCGGCAACTCGTACGGCGCCTACCTGGACGGGCTGGAGCGGCGGGTGCTGCGCGCGTGGCTCCAGGGCCCGCGGGTGCTCGACCTCGCCTGCGGAACGGGCCGCTTCCTGGAGCTCGCGAGCGAGGGGCTCGACTTGAGCGAGAAGATGCTCGAGCGCGCCCGGGAGCGCTGGCCGGGCAAGCGCCTCCACCACGCGCCCGCCTGGAGCATCCCCG
>NZ_DASVSO010000910.1:0-4044 GCF_036388035.1 Archangium sp. | reverse complement strand
CGAACGCCTGCTCGGCTGGACACGGACGGAGCTGGAAGGGCGTCCCCTCGCCCACCTCATCCCCGAGCATCTGCGCGCCTTCGAGGGTCGCTCCTTCGTGCGCTACCTGCTGGGGCGCCGGCGGGCGCTGGGCGGGCGCCCCGTCCGGGTGTCCGTGCTGCGCCAGGGCGGAGCGGCGCTGGAGGTGGAGGTGACGGCGGGCAGCACGGGCGAGGGCTCCCGGGAGCGCATCGCCCTGGTGCTGCGCCGCCCGCCCGAGTTCCCCGACTACACCGAGGAGCCCCTGGAGCGGCTGTCCTCCGCGGTCCACACGCGCACCGCGGACCCCGGCTCCGTCGGCGAGCGCGCCTACCACCTCGTCTTCGAGAATGCCCCCCTGGGCCTCTTCCACTTCGACGCCACGCCCACCCTGCTCGCGTGCAACGACTACTTCGTGCGCCTCATCGGCTCGTCCAAGCGGATGATCATCGGGCTGAACCTGCTCACCCTCCGGGACGAGGCCCTCATGGCCTGCGTGCGCGACGTGCTCGACGGACGCCACGCGTACTACGAGGGGGACTACCACTCGCTCACCGCGGACAAGGTCACCCCGGTGCGCATCCACCTGGCCCCGTGCCTCAACGAGGCCGGGAAGGTGGAGGGCGGCGTGGGCATCGTCGAGGACGTCACCGAGCAGCGCAGCGCGGAGGCCGAGCGCAACCGCCTCTTCCGCGAGGCCCAGGAGGCCATCCGCGTGCGCGACGACTTCCTCACCATCGCCTCGCACGAGCTGAAGACACCGCTCACCCCGCTGTCGCTGCGACTGGCCAGCCTGGAGCGCCGCCTGGAGCGCAGCGAGCCGGTGGACCCCACGCTGCTGCGCCACGCGCGCCAGTACCTGGTGCGGCTGACGGCGCTCATCAATGACCTGCTGGATGCCTCGCGAATCGAGGCGGGCCGGCTCGCGCTGCACCTCGAGCCCACCCGGCTGGACACGCTGGTGGAGCGCGTGCTGTCCAACATGGACGCGGACCGGGGCCAGCACCGCATCGACTTCGCGCACCCGGCCCAGCCGGTGCGCATCCGCGGGGACCGGTACCGGCTCGAGCAGGTCATCGCCAACCTGGTGGAGAACGCCCTCAAGTACAGCCCCGGGGACAGCACCGTGCGCGTGACGCTGGAGGTCAATGACGACTTCGCATTGCTCTCGGTGCGGGACGAGGGCATCGGCATCCCGAGCGACCAGAAGGAGCAGCTCTTCGAGCGCTACTTCCGCGCCCGCAACGTCTCCGTCTCGTCCTACGGGGGGCTGGGGCTGGGCCTCTACATCAGCCGGGACATCGTGGAGCGCCACGGCGGCCGCATCTGGGTGGAGAGCGAGATGGGCCAGGGCTCCACCTTCTACGTGGCCCTGCCCCTGCTGGCCGCCGCCAGCCCCATGCCTCCCGAGCCCGAGCACCCCCTCTCCGGCGCGTCCCAGCAGGTGCACTGAGGCATGAAAAAAGGCCGGGCCCCGCCTCGCACGGAGGGGAGCCCGGCCTGTTTCACGACACGCGGGAGGCTAGTTCTGGCGCCGGCGGCGGGCCAGCGCGAGGAAGCTGCCCAGGCCCATCAGCACCAGCGTGGAGTCCCCGCCCGTGGCCGAGCAGCCGAAACCCTTGCCGCCCAAGGAGTAGTCCCCCGTGTCGACGGTCCACGTGTAGGTGGCCGCGCTGAGGTCCGGGTTGCCCGCCTCGTCCACGGCGCGCACCTGGAACGTGCGCTCTCCGTCGGGCAGGCCCGCGTACGTCTCCGGGCCCGAGCACGCCTTGAAGTCCTCATCGGTGTCCAGCTTGCACTGGTACGTCACGCCGTCTTCCGGCGTCACCACGTTGAAGTGGAACGTGGCGTCCGCCTCCCGCGTGGTGCTCTCCGGACTCGAGACGATCTTCGTGTCCGGCGGCGTGGTGTCCACGATCCACTTGTAGGTGGCCAGGGTGGGGTCCGGGTTGCCCGCCTCGTCGGTGGCCAGCACCTGGAACGTGTGCTCTCCTTCGGGCAGGCCCGTGTACGTCTCCAGGCCCGTGCACGCCTTGAAGCCCGCCTCGGTATCCAGCTTGCACTGGTACGTCACCGAACCCGGCTCCTTCTCCTTGTCGTGGGAGAACTCGAACTTCGCGCTCGTCTCCCGCGTGATGCGCTTCGGGAACGAGTCAATCTTCGCGTCCGGCGGCGTGGTGTCCACGGTGAAGGTGAAGGCCGAGCCCAGGGGGCTCCGCATGCCGTCGACCTCATTGACCGCCTCGACCTTATAGCGTCCATCGGAGAGGTTGGGCAAAGCCGGGAGCCGTGGGAAGGAGTAGTCGCCACCGTCATTGCGCGGGGTCCGCCCGACCTCCTTCCCGTCGATGAAGATGATCACCGTGGCATTGGAGCCCGCGCGCACCGTGGCGGTGGACACATTCGTCTGGCCCTGGATGACGGGCCGGGAATCCTTGGTGATGCCATTCTTGCTCAGCGGGGCCACGACCGCCGAGGGCGTCGCCACGGCCTCCAGCCTCTCGAAGCTGCCATTGTCCCCATTGTCCCCAGCAAACCCACCGAGCTGGATGGCACCCGTGGTGCCGCGAGCGATAATCGTGCTCTCACCGGTCTTCGCGTCCTTGTGGAGCTCCGGTCGGCACGTGTTGTCGCCAGTAGAGGTGGCCGCCTGGAACAGCATCCGGCCCCCCCCACCTCCTCCTCCGGAGCCCGCATCCTGGGCATTCGAACCGCCCCCGATACCGCCGGTGGCATTGAAGCTCTTAATGCCGCACGAAGCGGTCCCAGCGAAGCGCAGGTAGATGCTACCGCCCGCGCCGCCACCGCTGCCTCCCCCGCCCGTGGTGCTCTCGCTGGCTCTACCGGCTGCCCCCGCCGCCTCGATGGAGCCCACTCCCTTGAGAGTGTTGCCCCGGATGAAGACGATGCCCCCACCCCTGCCGTAAGACTCTTTCTCGCTGGCGTTCTCGTTGCCGTGTCCCGCGCCGCCGCCCCCCCCCAACAGGAGGTGGCCGATGAGCCCACGCGTCACTTGCAGGACCGCACCGCCCTTTCCACCCATGGCGCCACCGCCCACGCCGCCCGTGCCGCCGTTGCCGCCACCGCCACCACCAAAACTGGAGCACACACCGCCCCCACCTCCATTGCCGACGGAATCGCTCCCGATGAGGGTGGACCCATAATGCCCGGTGACAGTGCCCTCGCCCTTCGGGGCCCCACTGGAATTAAGCGCGGTGTTGTCCGGGCACGTAGCCGAGGCGCTGGAGTTGTTGAGCCGATCTCCTCCGCGAAAGCCCATCTTGGACACGGTGATCTTCCCATCGTTCTGCACGACCCCCGAGGCCAGGAACGCCACCACACCGCCCACCTTCCCGTTCCATTCCTGCGCCGCCTTGAGGGTGCTGCCCGTATTGATGGTGACGTTCTTGTACTCAGGCACCCAGATGACCTGGGTCATCTCAGCTGCATAGCCGTGGATGAGCGGCGCGGTCAGCGTCAGCGTCGCCCCCGGTCCCGCCCCCTTGTCCTCTTCCTTCTTGACCTCTTTCACCCGCGCCAGTTCCCACCGGCCCACCTCATTTTTAGACAGGGCGGTGCCGGTCATCTGCAGCACCATGACCAGGCTGCCCTCGCGGAAGCAGGGCGTGACCGTGCAGGTGTCCACCTTGATGGTGGACTTCCCATCGCCAATGGATGACAGGCGGGCGTAGCTGTTGATGACGTTGTCGCCGCCTCGCGTCGTGTAATCCTCGGTCCCCTTGCCCAGGTAGAACGTATCGGCCTCGGCCAGCGCCGCCGTGGAACCCAGGGTCAGCGCGCCCAGCGCCGCCGCCAAACACTTCTTCATGAATGGATTGCTCATGACCTTTTGATTCCTTCGGTTACTGCCGCAGTTCGCGATCAGGGGTGACGATGATGAAGTCCACGCGCCGGTTGACCGCGCGGCCCTCGGCCGTCTGGTTGGAGGCGATGGGCCGGTCCGGACCGAACCCCTTCGCATCCAGGCGCGTCGGCTCCACGCCCTTGCTCACGAGATAGCTCTTC
>NZ_DASVSO010000909.1:0-24858 GCF_036388035.1 Archangium sp. | reverse complement strand
CCCGGCCTGGTACTCCGCGCGCTTCTCCGGGGCGAGCAAGGACAAGGAGTCCTACTTCGTCGGCCTGCTCGATGGACGCGCGCAGATCGGCTACAACTTCGGGCGCATCTCGGCGGGCGTGGTGGTGGGCTATGGTGATCCCTATAACTACAGGCGCACGAGCCTGTCCCGTCCCTTCGTGGGCGGATTGCACTTGGGGTTGTACTCGGAGTGGCGCTAGGCGCCTCTGGACCGTGACCCCCCAGGTGGGGTGAAGTGCGTTCCGATGGTCGAGCTTCTCAGTCTGCACATCAGCCGCTTCCAGCGAGAACGGGCTGACTACGAGCGCACGCTGCCGCCGGCGGTGCTCGTGTTCACGCCCGCGCCAATCGCGGCGATGGCCGTTGGCGACGAGGACGAGCACCACCACTTCCGCACCCTCACCAGCGTGGAGACGCCCATGCTGGGGGTGGGCGAGCCCATCGTCTTCCCCGTGGTGAAGAACCAGGAGAACGCGTTCGGTCGCGGCATCACCGTGGGGCGCACGGGCAACAACGACGTGGTGCTCGATGACGGCACGGTGTCGCGCTTCCACGCCTGGTTCCAGCGCGAGACGGACGGGCGCTACGTCCTGACGGACGCGGGCTCGAAGAATGGCTCGTTCGTGGCCGGGGTGCGCCTGGCGCCCCGTCGTCCGTCCCCGGTGGTGGACGGCGCCCGCCTGCGCTTCGGCCAGGTGGAGGTCACCTTCTACCTGGCGAGCGGCTTCACCAAGGTGCTCTCGCGGCGGATGGGGACGTGAGCGTGTCAGCCCCTTCCATAGGCTTCGTGATTTTTCGTAACGTGTGATTCACCCCCTCTAGAGGGAACAGGGAGCGTTCGCGGTGCCATTGACCACAGAGGCGTTCGGCCAGACCGACGTGGGCCGGAAGCGGCAGCACAATGAAGACTCGATGCTCGTGGACGCCCCGCTCGGCCTGTTCATCGTGGCCGACGGGATGGGCGGGCATGCGGCCGGCGAGGTGGCCAGCGCCCGCGCCACCGAGGTCGTGCGCCAGCACATGGCGGCCAACAGGCACCTGCTCAAGGACCTGAGCACCAACCCCACGCAGGAGAGCCGCAACGCGGCCCAGGCGTTGATGGAGGTGGCCATCCAGCGCGCCTGCGCGGACATCTTCCGCATGGCCCTGGCCGACACCACCAAGCGCGGCATGGGCACCACCTTCGTGTGCCTCGCGGTGAGCGGCAACAAGGGCGTCATCGGCCACGTGGGCGACAGCCGCGTCTACCTGGTGCGTCACGGCCAGTGCCACCGGCTCACCGAGGACCACACCCTGGTGGCCGCCCAGCTCAAGGCCGGCACCATCACCAAGGAGCAGGCCGCCACCTCGCAGTACCGCAACGTCATTACGCGCGCGGTGGGCATCCAGGAGTCCGTCCAGGTCGACACCCTCATCGTCGACCTCTTCCCGGGCGATCTCTTCGTGCTGTGCTCGGACGGTCTGCACGGCTACCTGGATGACGACGAGGTGCTGCCGCTCGTGCAGGGCGCCACGCCGTCGGATTTGCCCAAGAAGTTCATCGACCTGGCCAACGAGCGCGGGGGCAAGGACAACATCACCGCGGTGGTGGTGAAGATCTCCGGCGAGGGCACGCTCGAGGCGGAGACCACCGAGGCCCAGTCGCGCATGGAGGCGCTGCGGAAGATTCCCCTCTTCCGTCACCTCACCTACAAGGAGCAGACGGCGGTGCTGTCCATCGCCACCACGCGCACCTTCCCCGCTGGGAGGGAGATCGTGGTGGAGGGCCAGCCGGGCGAGGAGCTCTTCGTCGTCATCCGCGGTCGGGTGGCCATCGAGAAGAGCGGGGTGGAGATCGCCGAGCTGCGGCCCGGCGGCCACTTCGGCGAGATGGGCCTCATCGACAACGCGCCCCGCTCGGCCACCGTGCGAGCGGTCGAGCCCACGCGCACCATGGTCATCTCGCGCGTGGACCTGATGGGACTCATGAAGCGCGAGTCCATCCTGGCGGTGAAGATGCTCTGGAGCTTCGTCCAGGTGCTGTCGGACCGTCTGCGGGCCACCAACTCGGAGCTGAGCGAGGCCCGGCAGGAGCTGGCGGTGGCGCAGGCCATCCAGCCCTTCGCCGAGGAGTAGCGCTGGCGGGCAGGAAGACGTCGGGCGGGTGACGCGGTGGAATGAACCGCCCGAAATGTCGGTTGGCAGGCCGGTCGCGGGGGTAACGTCCCGCGCCGGTCCGAATGCGGAAATGGCTCGTCATAGGGGCGGCAGCCGCCCTGGTCGTCGTGGCGGTGGCGGTGCTGTGGCCTCGGGAGGTGTCAACCCGCGGAGCCGTGGCGGCCACCGAGTCCGCGGCGCGCGCGCTGCCTGAGTTCGAGTCGGTGGAGGTGTCCTCCGGCGAGGCCGAGGGCCTCTCGCTCACCGGGCGGGTGCTGGACGCCGCGGGCAGGCCGGTGGCGGGCGCGGACGTGTTCCTCTCCGCGAGCGCGCAGAAGACGCTCGACTCGGTGCGCTGTGACGAGTGCGACCAGGCGCTGCTGGCCTGTCCGGCGCGCGAGAGCGGCCTGCACGCGCTGGCCTTCTTCGAGCAGGCGCGGGGCTTCCTCCAGGCGAAGGCCACCGCGCGCACGGACGCGCAGGGCCGCTTCCGTTTCGAGCACCTGGCGGGCGTGTCCTTCTCGGTGTGGGCCCGGGCGCCGGGCTTCGGCTCGGCCATGCGCGAGCGCGCGGCCCCGGGCGAGCCGGTGGAGTTGTACCTGCCCCCCCTGAGGAGCATCGGCGGGCAGGTGGTGGACGAGGCGGGCCAGCCGGTGCCGGGGGCGCGCATCCACGCGGTGTCGCGCAAGGTGCCCCTGCCGTACGAGGCGGTGGCGAAGGCGGATGGCTCCTTCACGCTGCCGGAGCTCGGCGAGGGGCCCTTCTACGTGCTGGCCACCGCGAAGGGCTTCCTCCCCACGGTGGAGCCCCTGGTGGAGGCGGGCCCGCAGTTGGTGCGGCTGCAATTGGAGCCCTCGCGGACGCTGGAGGTGCGCGTCACCCGCCAGGGCGCGCCCGTGCCGGCCACGGTGCGGTTGAAGGCGGACCACCTGTCGCGCGAGTCCCGCGCCGAGGGTGGGGTGGCGCGCTTCGAGGGCCTCTACCCGGACGAGCTGGTGGTGACGGCCGAGTCCGGCGAGCTGGGCGCGGTGCCGCGCACCCTCACGCTGAACGAGCGCCTCACCCAGGTGACGCTCGAGCTGGAGGAGGCGGGCTCGCTGCTCGTCACCGTGGTGGACGAGGCCGGGCAGCCGGTGCCCTCGCCGGAGCTGGTGCTGCGCTCGGTGCGCGGGCAGTCCATCCAGTCGCAGAAGCCGTCCACGGGAGCGCTGGTGCAGTTCGGCCCGCTGGCCATGGGTGACTACGTGCTGGAGGGCCACGCGAAGGGCTACCGGGACGCGCAGCTGCCGGCGCGGGTGAAGCCGGGCGAGACGACGCTGGAGTTGGAGCTGGCGCGCGCCACGCTCATCTCCGGGCAGGTGCTGGACCAGTACGGCCGGCCGGCGCCCAACGTGACGGTGCTGGTGCAGCCCACGGGCGAGACGGTGCTGGCGGACGCGGAGGGCCTCTTCTCCGCGTCGGTGCCCACGCCGGGCCTGTACGAGCTGCACGCGCACCACTCGGAGTGGGGCGGCGGGCAGGTGAAGGTGACGGCGCCCGCCGAGGGCGTGAAGCTGGAGCTGGAGCCCCGGGCCTCGCTGGAGGTGACGGTGATGGCGGAGGGGCGCCGCGTGGAAGGCGCGGACGTGATGTTGTGGCTGGAGAACGAGGGCGTCTTCCGCAGCGACACCTCCTCCGGGCCGGACGGGCTGGTGCCCATGCGCGGGCTGCCCTCGGGGACGTTCTCGATGGTGGCCACGCACCGGGACTATGTGCCCTCGGAGCCGAAGAAGGTGACGGTGGAGGACGGGCAGGCACAGCAGGTGACGGTGACGCTCGTCTCGGGGGCGGCGCTCCGTGGCGAGGTGGTGGACACGAAGGGCGTGCCGGTGGCGGGCGCGTCCGTGTCGGTGCTGCCGCGCCTGTCCCAGCCGGTGACGACGGATGCGCGGGGACACTTCGAGGTGCGAGCGCTGAAGCCCGAGCGCCCCTACCAGGTGGAGGCGCGGCACCCGGGGTACGACCAGCGCGAGCGTGTGCAGGCAACGGCGGGCTCCGGCTCGGTGCGGGTGGTGATGGAGGCGCGGAGCACGTTCCGCGGCCGGGTGGTGTCCAGCGAGGGCGAGCCGGTGCGGCACTTCCGGCTGGACGAGCACGACGTGACGAGCCCGGACGGACGCTTCGAGGTGGCGCTGCCCGTGGCGGGCGATCGCGTCATCGTGTCGGTGGAGGCGACGGGCTTCGAGCCGTTGATGGTGGACAAGCCCGTGCAGCCGGACCTGGGCGACCTGGTGCTGGAGCGGGCGCCGACGGTGGCGGGGCTGGTGCGGGACGAGGGTGGCGGGCCGGTGGCGGACGCGGTGGTGTCGTGCGATGCGTGCGAGGACTCGGTGATGACGGGGGCGGATGGGCGCTTCACGCTGCCGAGCCCGCCCTTCGTGGCGAAGTTCACCGTGTCGGCGCGCAAGGGGCGGTTGAGCGCGTCGGTGCCGGCCACGCGCGAGGGGACGAAGGCCGTGGAGCTGGTGCTGAAGCCGACCACGCGGCTGTACGGGACGGTGTACCAGTCGGATGGGACGCCGGCGGCGGGCTTCCAGCTGGACGGAATCAACGCGGACCGGGCCGAGCCCATCAGCATCGTCACGGGGCAGGACGGGCGCTACAGCGTGGACGTGGCACCGGGCCACTACCGCTTCGCGCTCGGCGCGGCGCGCGAGTTCTCCGGCGAGCCGGCCTTGCTGGTACAGGTGGGGGGAGGGGAGATGCGGGTAGACTTGGGACCGGCGCCGGGCACGAGCTCACTGACGGTGCAGCTCAAGCCCGAGATGGGCAAGGCGCTGTGGGTGCTGGCCGGGGACGTGGGCTCCGTGAGCAACCCGCCGAGGGAGCTGATGCAAGCGGGCTACGGCCAGCTCCTCTACCAGCCTCGCGGCGAGCGGGTGACGCTGCAGGGGCTGCGGCCTGGGCGCTACACCCTGGTCTGGGCGCACTTCCACGTGGATTCGGAGGGCGCTCCGGTGGTGCGCACGGTGGACGTGCCGAGCTCGGGAGACGTGGTCCTCGCCCCGTGAAGGAGCCCCGATGAAGTCTCCCATCTGGCCGAACGGCTCGAGGGGAGTGACGGCTCGTGACTCTACCGTTTGATCGCGAGGATGCGCCACTTCCGTACATCGACGGCATACGTCGCCTCTGCATCCAGGCTGGGTCCATTCATTTTGCAAGCCTGGGGGCTGAGGACGATGTTGACGAGCATGACCCCTTCGGACCCTGGAGCCGCGAACACGTCGTAGGAATCACGCTGGTAGAGACATACTTCTTCCGGAGTGGCTCCGCGATGGGGTTGCACGTCTCGGGGGAGGAAGTCATCCATGGCAAGCTGGATGGCCGCGGCCATGGGTCCCCGGATGATCTGTCGCCCCTCGCTGGGCAGCTCGAGAGGAAACAGGATCTGTACGGCCTCTTCTGGTGGCGCGTGTGTGGGGCGGAAGGAGCGCTGGAACAGCGCGCACGCGGACAACAGCAAGCAGAGCGGCAGCAGCAGTTTGTTTCTCATGGACTCTTCTCCTCCGCCACCGCGCCCGGCGACGCCTCGACATGGCCCGACGTATCAGTGGCCATCAGTCGTCGAGGGCTGTGATGATGCCGTCCTCTTTGTGCTCGGGCTTGATGAGCCCGATGAGCTTCCAGCTCTTCCCGTTCCGTACGTAGATTTCCCCTGGGCGGTCTTCGTAGAGGTGCGGGACAAGCTTCATCACACGACAGCCCGTGTCGAACTGGATTCGAATGGACCAGAGCTGTGTCGCGGCTTGTCTGTCCTGTCGGGACATCGCGGACGCCGCCCAGGGATGGCTCAGGGACCGCGCACCCATACCCAGCCACTTGGGGTGTAACCGTAGTTCTCCGGCGCACTGCTCGTGCGCGGGCCACTGGCGCACCCCAGCAGCCAGACGCCTATGAAGGACAACCTCGTGGAAAGCCGCATCCAGCCACCTCTGAGACACGTCAGGCGCCTGGCCCGTCGAGCTACGGTTCGGAGGCTAGGAGGAGTGCCGCCGTTGAGGCAAGGAAGGGAGCCGGCCGTCCACTGGAGCTCTTGGCTCCTCGTGGTGGTTGCGAGCCCGACCCCTCGCGCATAAGGAAGCTCGCATGGATGCTTCGGCTCTGCGGGGACGTCGGGTGATCGTCGGCGTGGGTGGCGGCATCGCGGCGTACAAGGCGTGCGAGCTGGTGCGCGAGCTGGGGCGCGCCGGAGCGCAGGTGCGGGTGGCGATGACGGAGGCGGCGAAGCAGTTCGTCACCCCGCTCACCTTCCAGGCGCTCAGCGGGCACCCGGTGCTGACGGACTACTTCGACCCCGCACAGGAGGGGAACTTCGGGCACCTGGACCTGGCGCGCTGGGCGGAGCTGTACGTGGTGTCGCCGGCCACGGCGGACCTGCTGGCGCGCATCCGGGCGGGAATGGGGAACGACGCGGTGACGACGTCGCTGCTCGCGTTCCGAGGGCCGGTGCTGCTCGCGCCCGCGATGAACGTGGCCATGTGGGAGAACGAGCGGACGCAGGAGAACGTGGAGGCCCTGCGCACCTCGCCGCGCTTCCACGTGGTGGGGCCGGGGGCGGGGCTGCTCGCGTGCGGAGACGTGGGGGCGGGGCGACTGGCGGAGGTGGGGGACATCGTGGCGGCGGCGGCGCGCCTCTTCGCCGAGGGGCCCCTGGCGGGCCGGCGGGTGCTCATCACCGCGGGGCCCACGCGCGAGTACCTGGACCCGGTGCGCTTCATCTCCAACCCCTCGACGGGGAAGATGGGGCTGGCGCTGGCGGAGGCGGCGCGGGCCATGGGGGCTCGGGTGACGGTGGTGCTGGGCCCGGTGGGGGAGGTGGCACGGGACGGCTACGAGGTGGTGGACGTGGTGAGCGCGGAGGACATGGCGCGCGAGGTGCTGGCACGGGTGGAGGAGGTGGACTGCTTCATCGCGTCGGCGGCGGTGAGCGACTGGAAGCCGCAGGCGCGGGCGCCGCAGAAGGTGAAGAAGTCCGAGGGCCCGGAGAGCCTGACGCTGGTGCGCACGCCGGACGTGCTGGCCGAGGCGTCGCGCCGGGTGGCGGGACGGGCGCGCAGGCCGGTGCTGGTGGGCTTCGCGGCGGAGACGCAGCGGGTGGTGGAGTACGCGCGGGAAAAGCTGGAGCGCAAAGGATTGGACGCCATCGTGGCGAACGACGTGACGGCGCCGGGGGCGGGCTTCGGGGTGGACACCAACCGGGTGACGGTGCTGACGCGGGAGGGCGGGCAGCGGGAGCTGTCGGGGACGAAACGGGAGGTGGCCCGGTCCGTCCTGGCGCTCGTCAGGGACCTTCTCCCACCTTCCGAGGGTTCCAACGTGGCGCCGTGCTCAACCCTGGGGTAAGCGTACAGGCGCCCTACCCGGCAGGCGGTTGAATCGAAGTACCCGGACCCATAAACCCCTAGGCACCGTGAGCGAAGCCCTCGATACCTCGAATGAGCTGAGCGAAGTGCTGGAGGACCTGCGCCGCCACCTCCTGTGGCAGGAGGAGGCGGGGGGCCGGATCCTCCAGGTGGACGCACGCCTTGCCGCCGAGCTGCGCGCGGCGAACCTGCGCCCCCAGGCACTTCAGCGTGCCAAGGCCGCGCCGCAGCAGGCCCCGGCCGCACCGTCCGCGCCTCCGGCTCCTGTCACCCCGCCCCCGGTCGCCGCCCGTCCGCTGGCCGCCCGCCCGGCGACTCCCGCACCCGAGAGGCTCATCGAAGCCCCCGCGCAGGCGCGACCGGCCGAGGGCTCGCTGCCCGGCGTGGTGGAGGGCGAGCGGCCGACGTTGGATCAGATCCGCCGCGAGCTGGGCGACTGCCGCCGCTGCAAGCTGTGCGACGGGCGCAAGAACATCGTCTTTGGCTCGGGCAACCCGCGCGCCGAGCTGGTCTTCGTGGGCGAGGGCCCGGGGGAGACCGAGGATCTTCAGGGCGTGCCCTTCGTGGGGGCCGCGGGCGAGCTGCTGACGAAGATGATCGAGGCGATGGGCTACCGTCGCGACGACGTCTACATCTGCAACGTGGTGAAGTGCCGGCCGCCGGGCAACCGCAACCCCGAGCCCGACGAGGTGGCCGCATGCGAGCCGTTCCTGCGCGCGCAGCTCCGGGCGGTGCAGCCCAAGGCGATCGTGGCGCTGGGCAAGTTCGCGGCACAGACGCTGCTGCGGGACAGCACGCCCATCACCCGGATGCGGGGCCAGTGGCGCGAGTACGAGGGCATCAAGCTGATGCCCACCTTCCACCCGGCCTACCTGCTGCGCCAACCGGCGGAGAAGAAGAAGGCGTGGGAGGACCTGCAACAGGTGATGAAGTTCTTCGGCAAGCAACCCGGGCAGCGCGGCTGACCGGGTGTCCCCGGGAGGGGGATACGCGATGAAGGGAGTCCTCGAGACGCAGGAGATGCACTCGCCGGCGCTGGAGTCCAACCCGCTGGGAGACCCGGCACGGCGCGAGCTCCGGGTGTACCTGCCCCCGGGTTACGGCGAGGGGAACCGGCGCTATCCGGTGGTGTACTTCCTCAACGCCTTCTCCAACAGCGGCAAGTCGTGGACGAACTTCTCCGCGTTCTCGGTGAGCGTCCCCGAGCGCCTGGACGCGCTCGTCGCGGCGGGGACGATTCCCCCCGTCATCGGCGTGTTCCCGGACGGGTGGACGTCGCTGGGCGGCAGCCAGTGGGTGAACAGCGACGCCATCGGCCGCTACCGGGACTTCCTGGCCAAGGACGTGGTGGGCTTCGTGGACCGCACCTGGCGCACGCTGCCCAAGGCGGCGTCGCGCGCCGTGGTGGGGCACAGCTCGGGCGGCTACGGCGCGCTGGTGATGGGCCGCTACCACCCGGAGATCTTCTCGCACCTGAGCGCCCAGTCGCCGGACGCCTACTTCGAGTACTGCTACCTGCCAGACCTACCCAAGGCGGCCACGGCGCTGCTCAAGGCGGGCGGCGTGGAGGCGTGGTACCAGGACTTCATCCGGCGCTCCCGCGAGACCAAGGCCCGGGGGGATGACTTCACCGTCATCAACATCCTGGCCATGGCCGCGGCGTACTCGCCGAAGAAGGGCGAGCCGCTCAACCTGGAGCTGCCCTTCGATCAGCAGACGGGCCGGCTGAAGCTGGATGTCTGGAACCGCTGGCTGGTGCACGACCCGGTGCGCTTCGCGCCCAAGTTCCTCGACGCCTTCCGCAAGCTGAAGACCGTCTTCATCGACTGCGGCTCGCGCGACGAGTTCAACCTGCGCTGGGGGGCTCGGATGGTCGCCGAGGATCTCAAGAACGGCGGCGTCGAGCCCATCCACGAGGAGTTCGAAGACGGGCACACCGGCGTCAACTACCGCTTCGAGCGCTCACTGGCGGTGCTCGCGCCACGGCTCGCGAGCGAGTAGCGGACGGGGAGGGCGCTCCCGATGACGCGGGGCGTCGTCGATGCCTCTGGCGCTCCCACGTTCGCCCGGATAGACGCTACCCGTGAACTCGTGCGGGGAGCGGCTGTGTCCACCCGCGACCAGGAGACGGAGCCATGAGCATCGACCGCTACGGATTGTCCCGTGTCATCGGGGAGAAGGGCGTCCTGCCCCAGCGGGCGCGCACGTTGGATCCGTCGCTGCCCTGTCGGGAGGCCGAGCTCCTCATCGACGTGGAGAGCCTCAACATCGACGCCGCCTCCTTCAAGCAGATCAAGGACGAGGTGGGCGCGGACCCGGCCCGCATCGCCGAGCGCGTGCGGGAGATCGTCCGCGAGCGGGGCAAGATGCAGAACCCGGTGACGGGCTCGGGCGGCATGCTCATCGGGCGGGTGAAGGAGATCGGCCCGAAGCACCCGGCGCGCGGCGAGCTCCAGCCGGGCGACCGCATCGCCACGCTGGTGAGCCTCAGCCTGACGCCGCTCGTCATCGAGGAGGTGAAGGCCGTGCACCCGTCCATCGACCGGGTGGACATCCGCGGCTACGCCCTCCTCTTCGCCTCGGGGCTCTACGCGAAGCTGCCCACGGACATGCCGGACACGCTCGCCCTGGCGGCGCTGGACGTGTGCGGCGCGCCGGCCCTCGTGGACCGGTACGTCCGGCCGGGGATGACGGTGGCGGTGCTGGGCGCGGGCAAGAGCGGGGCCCTCTGCCTCGCGCAGGCGCGGCGCAACCTGAAGGGGCAGGGGCGGCTGCTGGCGCTCGACATCTCCGAGCCGGCTCTCACCGCGCTCCAGGGCATGGGCCTGTGCGATGCGGCGCTCCAGGTAAACGCCACCCAGGCGGTGGACGTGATGGAGAGCGTCTCCCGGGCCACCGAGGGCGCGCTGTGCGATCTGCTCATCAACTGCGCCTCCGTGGGCAACACGGAGATGGCCTCCATCCTCAGCGTCAAGGACGGCGGGACGGTCATCTTCTTCTCCATGGCCACCAGCTTCACCGCGGCCGCGCTGGGCGCCGAGGGCGTGGGCAAGGACGTCACCATGGTGGTGGGCAGCGGGTACGTGCCGGGGCACGCCGACTTCACCCTCGAGCTGCTGCGCGCCGAGCCCGCCCTGCGCCGGCTCTTCGAGTCGCGCTACGTCTAGTTGGAGCCTCGGCGAGCAGGCGTTGCCGGGCGTCATTACGCACTGAGCCATCTCCGTGTGGGTTTCTCAGGGAACGAGACTCCGTCTGGGGATGGGCACTCCTGCGGGGGGAGGGCCCCGAGGTTATTGAACTATTCCGCCTGCTTGGCGGATAAGGTGCCATCATGCCAGGTCCGTTCATCGAGGACGCGCAGCTCACCCGTGCGCGAAAGCTGGCGGAGGACATCACCGAGCCCATCTTCGAGCTCATCCGCCGCCACACCACTGTCTCCGTCGAGCGCACCGTGCTGCGTTTCTTCGGCATCTCGGATGCGGGAGCCGGCGGTGTCCCGCTCGCCAACCTGATGGTCGATCGGCTCAAGGACGCCCGGGTCCTCAACAGGGGCGCGGCGTACTGGTATGGCCGAGCCCTGCAGCTGGGCGCCCGCAGTCCCCTGGAGGCCGTGGAGCGCCTGTCCGCGCTGCCCATGGAGAAGCTGGCCCCCCTCTCGCCGGAGATGGAGAACAACCTGCGCGACGAGGTCCGCGCCGAGGCCCGCGCGGCCATGGACGACTTCAAGTCCCGCATCGCCCAGCGTGACGCGCTGCGCAAGGAGCTGGGCAACTCCCCGGCGCCGCACAAGTACGTCATCGTGGCCACGGGCAACATCTACGACGACGTGGATCAGGCCCGGGCCGCGGCGCAGGCCGGCGCGGACATCATCGCCGTCATCCGCTCCACGGCGCAGTCGCTGCTGGACTACGTGCCCCACGGTGCCACCACCGAGGGCTACGGCGGCACCTACGCCACCCAGGAGAACTTCCGCATCATGCGCGAGGCCCTGGATGACGAGAGCCGCAAGCTCAAGCGCTACATCCAGCTCACCAACTACTCGTCGGGCCTGTGCATGGCGGAGATCGCCTTCGCCGCCGCCTACGAGCGGCTGGACATGCTGCTCAACGACGCGATGTACGGAATCCTCTTCCGCGACATCAACATGCGGCGCACGTTCATCGACCAGTACTTCAGCCGCCGCATCTGCGCCCAGGCCGGCATCATCATCAACACCGGCGAGGACAACTACATCACCACCGCGGATGCCTACGACGCGGCGCACACCGTCATCGCCAGCCAGTTCATCAACGAGACCTTCGCCAAGCGCGCGGGCCTCCAGGACTGGCAGCTCGGGCTGGGGCACTCGTACGAGATCGATCCGTACCGGCCGGACACGCTCCTGTTGGAGCTCTCGCAGGCCATGCTCGTGCGCCGGTGCTTCCCCAACGCGCCGCTCAAGTACATGCCGCCCACCAAGCACAAGGAGACGGACATCTTCTTCAGCCACGCGTACGACGTGATGGCGGACCTGGTGGCCATCTGGACGCGGCAGGGCATCCAGCTGCTGGGGATGATGACCGAGGCCATGCACACGCCGCTGCTGGCGGACCGGTACGTGGCGCTCAAGGCGGCCAGCTACATCTACCGGGCGGCGGCGGGCATCGACGAGGAGTTCACCGTGCGCGAGGACGGGAAGATCGCCAACCGCGCGCGCGAGGTGTTCGCCAAGGCGATGGACCTGCTGGAGGAGTGCCAGAAGGACGGCATGGTGGCGGCCATCGGCCGGGGCCACTTCGGCGACGTCAAGCGCACCGAGACGGGTGGCAAGGGGCTGGACGGCGTCGTGGAGAAGGCGCCCGACTACTTCAACCCGTTCCAAGAGCTGCTGGAGGCGCCGTGATGCTCGGCTCGTTGCTGGTGCTGGTGCTCGCCGCCGGGGAGCCGGCGGAGACGCTGACGAAGTACGAGGTGAAGACGCTCGCGCTGCAGGTGCCCTCCGCGTGGAAGCAGTCCGAGGCGGATGGCACCCAGCGCTTCGACGACCCGTCCGGGGACGCGTACCTGCTGCTGGACGTGGGCGCGGTGCAGACGGCGGGGATGAAGCCCCAGGTGTGCCTGGAGAAGATCCTCGCCGCCATGGGCAACGAGAACTGGAAGCAGCTCAAGCTGGGCAAGGCTCCGGCGGCGCGGCGCGTGGACACGGACACCACGCCGGATGGCGCCGAGTCGGTGGAGACGGTGACGTACGTGGGCTGTGACGGGAAGACCACCTGGTCGCTCGTCTTCCACATGAACGTGAAGCAGAAGGACCGCTTCGAGGCGCTGGCGACGAAGGTGGCCAACAGCCTCGCGTACGCGAAGCCGTCCGCGAGCAAGAAGGGGAAGTAGACGCCATGGCGACGAAGCCGACGAAGCAGATCATCCGCCCCTATGGCGACCGGCGTGACGACGGTGTGGTGCAGCTCTCGTTCACCCTGCCGGTACCCCTGTCGGAGAAGGCCAAGGAGGCCGCCGCCGTCTTCGCCAGGAAGATGGGGTTCTCCGACGTGAAGGTGGCCGCCGCCGAGCGCGCCGCCGACACGTACACCTTCTTCATCGTGTACGCGCGCACGCCCATCTCGCTCGACTACGCGGAGATCGACGTGCCCGAGGTCGTGGTGAAGAAGCTGGGCTTCGACGACCTCAACGGGCTCATCAAGGACAAGGTGGGCCGGCGCATCGTGGTGTTCGGCGCGTGCACGGGCACGGACACGCACACGGTGGGCATCGACGCCATCCTCAACATGAAGGGCTACGCGGGCGACTACGGCCTGGAGCGCTACCCCGGGTTCGAGGCCCACAACCTGGGCAGCCAGGTGCCCAACGAGGACCTCATCCAGAAGGCCCAGGCGCGCAACGCGGACGCCATCCTCGTGTCGCAGGTCGTCACCCAGCGCGACGTGCACAAGGACAACTCGCGCCAGTTCATCGAGGCCGCCAAGGCCGCGGGCATCCACGGCAAGACGCTCCTGCTCTTGGGCGGGCCGCGCGTGGACCACAAGCTGGCGTTGGATCTGGGCTTCGACGCGGGCTTCGGCCCCGGCACCAAGCCCTCGGACGTGGCCAATTTCATCGTGCACCAGGTCCTCCAGAAGGAAGGCAAGGAGGAGAAGAACGTGCACTGGGAGGGAGAGCCCAAGTGAGCAACGTGAAGGCCGTCATCCGCCTGCGCATGAGCAGCCACGACGCGCACTACGGCGGCAACCTGGTGGACGGGGCCCGGATGCTGGGCCTGTTCGGAGATGTGGCCACCGAGCTGTGCATCCGCCTGGACGGGGACGAGGGCCTGTTCCGCGCCTACGACTCGGTGGAGTTCCTCGCCCCGGTGTACGCCGGGGACTTCATCGAGGCCGAGGGGGAGATCATCCAGACGGGCAACACCTCGCGGAAGATGCGCTTCGAGGCGCGCAAGGTCATCCGCCCGCGGCCGGACGTGAACGACTCGGCGGCGGACGTGTTGCCGGAGCCGGTGGTGGTGTGTCGGGCCAGCGGTACCTGCGTGGTTCCCAAGGACAAGCAGCGAGGTCAGCGATGAGCACGCCCATGGTGATTACCGCGGCGATGGTGGGCGCGGAGACGACGCGCGAGCAGACGCCGCACCTGCCGATTACCGCGGAGGAGATCGCCGAGGACGCGGTGCGCTGCCGCGAGGCGGGCGCCGCGATGGTGCACCTGCACGTGCGCACGCCGGACGGCAAGCCGTCGCAGGACACGGAGCTGTTCCGGGCGGCCATCCGGGCCATCCGCAAGCGCACGGACATCCTCATCCAGGTGTCCACGGGCGGCGCGGTGGGGATGAACGTGGACGAGCGCTGCGGCGGGCTGCGGCTGACGGGCGAGGATCGGCCGGACATGGCCACGCTGACGACGGGCACGGTGAACTTCGGCGACGAGGTGTTCTGGAACCCGCGACCGCTGGTGAGGGACATCGCCCGGCGCATCAAGGCGCTGGGCCTCCGGCCGGAGTTCGAGTGCTTCGACGTGGGCATGGTCGACGAGGCGCGGGCGCTGGCGAAGGAGGGGGTGGCGGAGCTGCCCGGGCACTTCGACTTCGTGCTGGGCGTGCCGGGAGCGCTGACGGCGCGCGAGGACGCGCTGGACTTCATGATCAAGTCGCTGCCCGAGGGGAGCACGTGGACGGTGGCGGGCGTGGGCCGGCACCAGCTGCCGTTCGTGGAGCTGGCGGCGGAGCGGGGCGGTAACGCGCGCGTGGGGCTCGAGGACAACATCTACGTGTCCAAGGGCGTGCTGGCGAAGGGCAACTGGGAGCTGGTGGCCGAGGCGGTCAAGCGGGCGAAGGCGAAGGGCCGCACCCTGGCCACCCCGCAGGAGGCCCGCAGGCTCCTGCGTCTGGATGCGCCCACCGCCTGAGCGGAGGTGGACCCTACCTTTCCCGTCAGACCTTCCTGTAGAATGTGAGCAGTCAGGCAGGAAGGCCTGGGAAGGGGACGGAGATGGGTCGGGGAAAGCGTCCAGCCACCTACGAGGACATCGAGGCGTTACCGCCGGGGTGGGTGGGGGAGATCGTCGATGACGAGCTGTGGGCCTTCCCACGGCCGGCGTCGTGGCACGGGTGGACGGCGTCCGTGCTGATGGGCGTGCTGGGCAATGCGTTCAGCTATGGCAGGGGAGGGCCGGGCGGCTGGTGGATCATGGTCGAGCCGGAGCTGCACTTCGGCCGTCAGGTGCTCGTGCCGGACCTCGCGGGCTGGCGCCAGGAGCGTGCACCCGGGCTGCTCGAACGAGAGGTGCCCTTCTTCGAGCTGGCGCCCGATTGGGTCTGCGAGGTGCTGTCCCCCTCGACGGCCAGGTTGGACCGGGGTCGCAAGCTGTCCCTCTACCACCAGGAGGGTGTGAGCCACGCGTGGTTGGTGGACCCGAGGGCCCACACCCTGGAGGTCTACCGCCGAGGGGCGCGAGGCTGGCGGTTGGCCCGGTATGGAGGCGAGGACGTGGTCCGCGCCGAGCCGTTCGACGCCGAGCCGCTCGACCTGGGGCGGCTCTGGGCTCCAGGCTCCCGCCGGTCACCGTCGCCCGAGCCCTGAGCCCTCGCGCTCTTCGCTCACGCCGTGCGCGCGCTGTCGAGCGCCAGCGCCAGACCGGCCAGGGCCTGCCTCTCCGTGCGGCGCAGCCAGCCCCAAGAGGCGAACAGACCTCCGGAGGACTCGCCTACCCGCCGGCCCACTTCCAGCAGGCACCACTTGAAGCGCTCGGCCTCGCTGCGGCCCAGCTTCTCGGCCAGCAGTCGGTACACCGCGGGGAACTGATCGAACCCCGGCATCGACTCGGACGCCAACTCCGACAGGAGCGTGTCGCGCTTGCGCAGCAACTCGCCGCAAACCATCCGGAACACCTCGCTGGAGGCGCGCGAGCCTTCCTTGAGCACCTGCTCCAGGGCCCGCCGTTCCGCCGGCAACACCTGGCCGTCCGCGGAGGCCACCCACAGGAAGCTCAGCAGGGGCGCATTGCGCACGAGCCGCCACTCCTCACGCGACAGGTCGAAGTGACAAGCCCCCTGCGCCCACGGGTCCGTCTTCTCGTCGTCCTCGGCGAGGAGGTCCGGGTGGAGCAGCCCGGGCTCGTCCCTCAGGACCTCCTGCGAGAGGGGCACCACCCCGGAGAAGGCCTCCCATGACGCGTCGAGGACGGGCTCCGACCAGGACTCACCGGCGGGCTGAATGGTGTGTTGCATGGGTCCCCCCTTTTTTTGTCCGGCTGGAATGGACAGCCGGGTGTTGGTGGCTACGGGCTCGCTCGGTGCAGTGCCGCGGTAGCCCTACAGAAGGGAAACATATCCAGACACGCCGTGTAAAGTTCATCACCGCTGAATTTGAGAATTCAAGACGCTATAGCCCGCCAACCTTTGCAAGTCTTTGCAAGGCCGCAAATCCAGTTCCACGGGTTCTGCCAGAACAGTCGTGGAGGGCGCGCCCAGGTACACGTCCCGGTTGAAACAATTCACTGCCATCGGACGGTGGGCCCTGGGACGCAGCCGCCCGCTCTGGTAGAGGGCAGCACCATGGATACAGAGCTGCGCGGAAAGGGAGTCCTCGTCACGGGGGGAGCGGGCGGAATCGGGAGCGCGGTGGTGCGCGCCTTCGCGGAGGAGGGGGCGAAGGTGGCGGTGCACTACCACCGGAGCGCCGAGAAGGCCGAGTCCCTGGCGAAGGAGCTGGGCGGAGCGGCGCTGAAGGCGGACCTGACGTCCGAGCCCGACGTGGACGCCCTGGTGCCCGCGGCGGTGAAGGCGCTGGGCCGGCTGGACGTGCTGGTGGCGAACGCGGGCGTGTGGCCTCCACCGGACGAGGGCGTGTGGCAGATGTCGCTGGAGCGCTGGCACCGGACGCTGGCGGAGAACCTGGACAGCGTGTTCCTGAGCTGCCGGGCGTTCCTGCGCCACGTGGCGACGACGGGGACGGGGAACATCATCCTCATCGGCTCGACGGCGGGGCTGTTCGGCGAGGCGGGACACTCGGACTACGCGGCGGCCAAGGGCGCGCTGGCGAGCGGGTTCCTCAAGAGCCTGAAGAACGAGATCACCCGCATCGCGCCACTGGGCCGGGTGAACACGGTGTGCCCGGGGTGGACGGCGGTGGACCGGCACAAGGACAAGCTGGACAACCCGGCGTTCATCCACCGGGTGACGCGCACGATGCCGCTGCGCAAGGTGGGGCGTCCCGAGGACGTGGCGCGGGTGGTGGTGACGCTGGCGTCCGATCGCATCTCCGGCCACGTCACGGGAGAGGTCATCACCGTGGCGGGAGGCATGGAGGGCCGGGTCCTACACGAGACCTGAGCCTGCGCGTCTGGAGCGGGTGAGCCGCGCTTGCCCGGGTTGCCGACGCCCGCTCTCGCTGCTGTACTCGGGGCCACCCATGAAGAAGCCCCTTGACCCCCAGGGTCTGAGCCGCCGCACGTTCCTCGGCGGCGCGGCTGCCGCCAGCACGCTCGTCGCCTTCGATGTCCAGGCCGAGCCCTCCGCGAGCAACACCGCTCGTCCTCCTCCCCCCGCGTCGCACGGTGCGCCCTTCGAGCTCGAGGAGGCCACCGTCTCCGAGCTCCAGGCCGCCATGGCGTCCGGGAAGTACACCGCGCAGGGACTCGCCGAGCGCTACCTCACGCGCATCCGCGAGCAGGATCGCGCGGGGGACCTCCCGCTGCTCTCGGTCATCGAGCTCAACCCGGACGCCCTCGCCATCGCCGCGGCACTGGACGAGGAGCGCAGGGCCAAGGGGCCCCGCGGCCCGCTGCACGGCATCCCCGTCCTCATCAAGGACAACATCGCCACCGCGGACAAGATGCAGACCACCGCCGGGTCGCTCGCCCTGGTGGGCTCCGTGCCCTCGCGCGACGCGTTCGTGGCGGAGCGCTTGAGGGCCGCGGGCGCCGTCATCCTCGGCAAGACGAACCTCAGCGAGTGGGCCAACTTCCGCTCGACGCACTCCTCCAGCGGGTGGAGTGGACGGGGAGGGCAGTGCCGCAATCCCTACGCCCTGGACCGGACGCCGTCGGGTTCGAGCTCGGGCTCCGGCGCGGCCACCGCCGCGAACTTCTGCGCGGTGTCGGTCGGCACCGAGACCGATGGCTCCATCGTCTCGCCCGCCTCCGCGTGCTCCCTCGTGGGGCTCAAGCCGACCATCGGGCTCGTGAGCCGCTCGGGCATCATCCCCATCTCGCACAGCCAGGACTCCGCCGGCCCCATGACGCGCACGGTGGCGGATGCCGCCGCGCTCCTCGGCGTGCTCGCGGGCATGGACCCGAGCGACGCGGTGACGGCCACGAGCCAGGGCCACGCCCACGCGGACTACACCCGGTTCCTCGACCCGAACGGGTTGAAGGGAGCGCGCATCGGCGTGCCGCGCGAGCGGTTCTTCGGCTACCACCCGGCCACCGACGCGCTCATCGAGAAGTCGCTCGAGCTCATGAAGGCGCAGGGCGCCACCCTCATCGACGCCCCCATCCCCACGGCCTCGAAGATGGATGAGCCGGAGTTCGAGGTGCTGCTCTACGAGTTCAAGGCGGGCGTCGAGGCGTACCTCGCCGGGCTCGGGGAGCGGGCGCGGGTACGGACCCTGGCGGACCTCATCCGGTTCAACGAGGAGCACCGCGACACCGAGCTGCCGTGGTTCGGCCAGGAGCTCTTCCATCAGGCGCAGGAGAAGGGGCCGCTCACCGACAAGAAGTACCGCAAGGCGCTCGAGGCCTGCCGGAAGCTGTCGAGGGAGCAGGGAATCGACGCGGTGATGGCGAAGCACAAGCTGGACGCGCTCGTCGCCCCGACGATGGCCCCGCCGGGCCTCATCGATCTGGTGAACGGCGACCACTGGCTGGGGAGCAGCTCCACGCCGGCCGCCGTCGCCGGGTACCCCACCCTCACCGTCCCCGCGGGGTACGTGGCGGGCCTGCCGGTGGGCCTCTCCTTCATCGGGCGCGCGTGGAGCGAGCCGACGCTCCTGCGGCTCGCCTTCGCCTACGAGCAGGCCTCCAAGCACCGTCGCCCGCCCGGCTTCGCCCCGACGGCGGATCTGCGCCAGGCGAACAGCTAGGCGCGCGGGATTCTGGAAGGACGGGGCGAGCCTCCACTCGCCCTGGCAGTACGAGTGAAGAAGTTCATTCCTGTCACGGCTTTGGCCGCTCGTGATGCAAGTCTTTACCGTCACGCCACGCGGCCACCCCGAGAGCGAAGGCCGTTGGAGGAGAACACACCCGCGCACCTTGCGCGTGGCTCTGTCCACCTCCACATCTGGCCCCATGCGTTCCGGTGCTTCCTTCTCCTTCGATGACTCTCTGTGGCCGCTGATGGTCGTGCGGCTCACCGGCGAACTCTCTCCCCAGGAGTTCGAGCGTTACCTCTCCAGGGCCACTCAATATTTGCAGCGTGATGACAGGCACGTCTGCATTTTCGATGTGAGCGAGCTCCACCTCTTCTCGACCGAGCAGCGGCAGCGGCAGGTGGAGTGGCTCAAGGCGCATGAGGTGCTGATGCGCCAGAAGTTGCTCGGCATCGCGTACGTCGTCACCTCGGCCACCGTCCGGCTGACGATGAGCGTCATCTTCCACTTCAAGCCGCCGCCCGTCCCCTACACCCTCGTCTCCCGCCTGGGGGACGCGGGGGCCTGGGCGGCCAGGTGCCTCGACGAAGCGCGATTTTCCACCCCCGCCGCGCTCGTCCGGAGCCAGTTCGGTCCTTGGGTGGAGGCGCGGGGCGTCCGCTGACTCAGAAGGGTGCTGGCCGCTCGAAGGAGACGCGCTGTCCCGTCTCCGGGTGGCGGAACGCGAGTGACTCCGCGTGCAGGTGCAGGCGTCGGTCCTCGTGCCCGTAGAGGCGGTCCCCGACGATGGGCGCGCCGAGGCCGAGCGGATGCGCCGCATGGACGCGCAACTGGTGGGTCCTCCCCGTGAGGGGGAAGAAGGCCACGCGGGTGCGCTCCCCGCTTCGCTCGAGGACCTCCCACCGGGTGATCGCGGCCTTTCCATGCACGGGGTCGTGAATCTGCCGGGGCCGATCGTGCAGGTCGACGCGCATCGGGAAGTCGATCGTTCCTCGCTCGCCCTGGACGCGTCCCTGGACCCAGGCCACGTAGCGCTTCTGGACCTCCCGGTGGAGGAACTGCCGCTGCAGGGCCGCGTGCGTCCGTGGCTCGAGCGCCGCGACGAGCAGGCCCGAGGTGTCCAGATCGAGCCGGTGCACGAGGAGCGGGCCCGTCGCATGCGGATACCGGGCGCGCAGCCGGGCGAGCACCGAGTCCGTGACCGAGGTGTCCTTTCCGGGGATGGAGAGCAGGCCGCAGGGCTTGTCCACCACGACGAGCCACGCATCCTCGAAGACGATGGAGAGCCCGGTGGCGACGACGGCCGGCGGCGAGAAGGCTCTCGGGGAGGTGACTCGCAGGCCCTCCAGCATGTACGGGAGGAGGGGGCCGCACTTGTCCCGGCAGGCGGCGTAGAACGCGCCGGTGACGCGCCCTCCCGAGAGTGGCGGAGCGCCCCACCAGAACTCGGCGAGCGCCAGCGGACGCAGGCCCTGCCTGAAGGCGTGGGCGAGGAGCTTCGGAGCCGCGCAGTCGGCGGCGCCCGAGGGAGGCTCTCCGGGTGCGTACAGGGCCCGCAGGGGACGACGCTCGCCCCGTGCATTGGGGACGCCATAGGTGTCATGGAGCCGCTTCATGAGCGCACGACAGACGATCCGTCGCAGGCGCTCGAGGGCTCGAAGACGCCGTTCGAGCCGCGCTCGCTTCGGCACGAGTGCCCGGCGCTCCTCCTCCTGCGCCGCATCCAACCGGCGCTGCTCCGCCTTGTCGCCCCGGCTCTCCTGGTCGAGCGCGTGGAGGGCCGCGCGTCTCTCGGCCTCCGCGAGCGCATCCGACGCCGTGAGCTCGGCCCGCCGCGCGTGGCGTCGCCGCCGGTTCTCTTCGTGCCGGGCGCGCAGTGCCGTGCGTTCCGCGGTGTGGCGTGCCTCCTGGGCTTCGTGGGCGCTCCGGAGCGAGACGAGCTCCGACGAGGTCCGGAGGTCCTCGGCGCGGGCGAGCAGCGCCTTCACCACGGCCTCGCCCGCGGGCTCCACCTGGGCGCGTGTCTCGCGGTCGAAGAGGGGCGGGACGAAGCCTTCGACGTCCCATCGCCCCGCGAGCATGCCGGAGAAGGACCGGAGGAATCCGAGACGCCCGTCTGGCTGCTGCACGACCAGCACGCCGAACATCTTGCCGCCGTCCGGGCCGTCGAGCGTCGAGGTCGCGATCCCCGGGGCAACGAGGCCCGTCCGGAACTCCGCCTGCATCACCTCCGCGGCCTGGCGTGCCAACGCGTGAGGCCCGAGCTCATCGAAGGGGCTCGGAAAGGTGCCGGCGACCTCGTGAGAGGCCAGCGGCGGCTCGAAGGGGGTGACCCACGTCTCCACGGTCCTCCGGTAGCACGAAACGGCGAGAAACGGTGCCACGCACCGCATCCCCAGGGGCTGCCCGTCATGCGCGCGAGGAGGCGCCAGCTCGCATGGCTGGTGTACGACTGGACGGGGGCGCGATCCCCACGGGGCTTGTTCCGGCTCCCAGGGCGTCTGCACCTTGGTCGACGGAGGGCTTCCTGATGATGCGTGAGCGTCTGCCGTGGTCTCTCGGATGGGTGAGTCTGGGAATCGGACTGACGGAGCTGGCGATCCCGAGGAGTCTCTGTCGCATGCTGGGCGCGCCGAGACGCTACTCCTGGCTGGTGCGGACGCTCGGAATCCGGGAACTCGCCAGCGGGGTGGGGCTGCTCATCGAGCCGCAGCAGCGGCGCTGGGCGTGGACGCGCGTGGCGGGTGATGCCATGGACCTCGCGCTCCTGGCGGTGACCTTTGGGATTCCGCGTGTGAACAGGGCCTGGCAGGGAGCCATCACCGCCGCGGTCGCCGGAATGACCCTCGTGGACCTCTATGCCGCCACGAAGCGGAACGCTCCGAGTCTCTCCGGTGCCGTGACGCCGTCACTCGGGATGGAGACGGGAAGCCATGCGCCCCTCGAGAGCTGGCGGGGCAGCGGACTGGCCGAGGACGTGGGCGCGAACGTGCGTCCGGGAGAAGAAGGCGAGTCCGATGAGGTGAAGCAGCGCATGATGAGAGAGGCGGAACGGGAGCTGGGATTGCCACAGCGCTGAAATGCGACGAGGCCCGAGCGAGGCCCAGGCACCGAACCACTTTTGGCGGTACTTGCCCCAGACCTTGCGGACCTGGCCCTCGCACTCCGGGCCCTCCGATGGCTGCTGGACCTCCACGTGGTCATCGAGGGGCCGCGTGCCGTCCGGGTTCTCGCCCCGGCTGCCGTACCCGCCGTGCCAGAGCGTGCGGCCGTCACGCAGTTCCTGGACGAGAACCTCAAACGAGTTGCAGTCCGCGGCCTCGGTTTCCTCTTCGAGCACGTAGGCGAACTTCCCGTCGCGTGACCAGCCGAGCGGCACGAGCCCCATGAATGAGGGCGGGGCCACCCGAGCGCGCGGGTGGGTAGCCGAAGGCCGCGCGCACTGATCTCCGCGCTGTGCCGCTGCTTCGGGAGCGCTACACTCGGGGTCATGCAGAGCAAAGCCACCAGTGTCGACCAGTACCTCGCCTCGCTTCCGGAGGACCGCCGCGCGGCGATCTCCGCCGTGCGCGATGTCATCCTCGAGAACCTCGATGGGAGCTACGAGGAGGGCATGCAGTACGGGATGATCGGCTACTACGTCCCGCACAAGGTGTTCCCCGCCGGCTACCACTGCGATCCGAAGCAGCCGCTGCCGTTCGCGTCACTGGCCTCGCAGAAGAGCCACATGGCCGTCTACCTGATGTGCGTCTACGGCCAGCCGGAGCACGAGAAGTGGTTCCGCGAGGCGTGGGCGAAGACGGGCAAGAAGCTCGACATGGGCAAGTCGTGCGTGCGCTTCAAGAAGCTGGAGGACGTCGCGCTCGACGTGATCGGCGAGGCCATCCGCCGTGCGCCCGCGAAGGCGTACATCGAGCACTACGAGTCCGTGATCCGCAAGCCGGCGAAGAAGAAGGCGCCGAGCGCCGCGAAGAGCAAGCCGGTCGCGAAGAGCAAACCGGTCGCGAAGAGCAAGCCGGCGGCGAAGAAGCGCGGAGCGACAGGAGCACGAGCCGCTCCTGCCCGCGACCCTCGAAGGTGACGTGCGAGCGCGGGAGGCCGGTCACCAATCAAAGTGGATGGCGCGCGAGTGTCGTGTCACGGACTCGCCTTGTTGCCCCGGCTCCCTGAGAATGGGGGCGCGTATGGCTCAGTCTCAGCGTTCAGACACCCTGGCTCCGGTCAGCACCCAGATGCTCGCCGAGCACCTCCGGGCGGATGTCGCCGCCCGGGAAGCCTCCGTGACCTGGTTCAACAGCGGGGTGTCCTTCTTCTTCTTCTTGTGCGCGGTGGGCCAGGGCCCGCAGATCGGCTGGCCCCGGGCCTACGCCATCATGGGCAGCTGCGCGGTCTATGCCGTGTACTACGGGTGGGTGTCCCGGGTGCTGCGGCGGGGGTGGTTCCACCCGGCCATCCTCTGGATCAACGTCGGCCTGGAGACCGGCGCCGGAGTGTGGCTCTTCGTCTACGACATCATCTTCGCGGATGCCGAGCAGGCGCTGTCCAATCCCGCGGCCGTCCTCTGGAGCACGCTCATCGTGCTCGCGGCGCTGCGCTCCAAGCGGTTGGCGCTCTTCGCCGGATGCCTCGTGGCCGTCGAGATGTTGCTGCTCTACTTCTTCGTGGCCTTGCCGCGACTGCCCGCGCCCGTGCCGGTGATGTTCTCGCCGCCCCTCATGGTGCAGCGCGCCGTCTACTACTTCATCACGGGCGGCATGGCGGCGATGCTGGCCAGCCACCTCACGCGCAAGGCCGAGGAGGCCCTGCACGCCATCCGGGCCAAGGATCTGCTGGGCAAGTACTTCCTCCACGAGCGGCTGGGGGTGGGGGGCATGGCCGAGGTGTTCCGCGCCACGTATAGCCCGGAGGGCGGCTTCGAGAAGGTGGTGGCCATCAAGCGCATCCTCCCGGCCTACGCCGAGGACGAGGACTTCGTGACGCTGTTCCGCCGGGAGGCGGAGCTGGGCTCGCTGCTCAACCACCCCAACATCATCCAGGTGCTGGACGTGGGCCGCTTCGCGGACACCTACTTCATGGCCATGGAGCACATCGAGGGCATGTCCCTGCGAGAGCTGCTCAAGAGTCACGGGCCGCTGCCGCCGTCGGTGGTGGCCTACATCGGGGCCGAGCTGGGCGAGGCGCTCGACTACGTGCACCGGCGTACCTCGAGCGAGGGTGTGCTGCTGCGGCTCGTCCACCGGGACGTCAATCCGCCCAACATCCTCCTGTCGCGCATTGGCGAGGTGAAGCTGGGGGACTTCGGGGTGGCGCGGGCGGCCATCCATGTCCGGCTCACCCAGGCCAACCGGGTGCGCGGAAAGCTGGGCTACCTGTCGCCGGAGCAGGCCCGGGGCGAGTCCTTCGACGGGCGCGCGGACCTCTTCGCGCTCGGCGTCACGCTGCACGAGGCCCTCACGGGACAGCCCCTCTTCAAGGGGGAGGACGTCTCCGAGCGGCTGCAACCCACCCCGCCTTCATCGCTCCGGCCGCCCTCGGCCTTCCGCTCGGACGTGCCTGCGGTGCTGGACGCCGCCATCATGGACCTGCTCCAGTGGCGGAGCGAGTACCGCACCCCGAGGGGGCAGCGGCTGCGCGAGCAGCTCTGCGGGCTGACGGGAGCGAACGCGCCCTATCCCCACGGACAGCAAGCCCTGGCCCGGCTGATCCAGGAGGCGTTGGTGCTCAAGG
>NZ_DASVSO010000908.1:0-8149 GCF_036388035.1 Archangium sp. | reverse complement strand
CTCTCTTTTCCGAGGTCTCGCATGGCGGATCTGATCACGGTGACCCTCCCCGACGGCAGCCAGAAGCAGGCGGCGCGGGGCACGACCATCGCGGACTTCGTGCGCGAGAGCATCGGGGCGGGCCTGGCCAAGGCCGCTCTCTTCGCGCGCGTGAATGACCAGGACGTGGATCTGACGCGTCCCCTGAACGAGGACGTGAAGCTCCAGATCTTCACCTCCAAGAGCCCCGAGGGCCTGGATCTCATCCGCCACGACGCGGCCCATGTGGTGGCCAGCGCGGTGCAGCGGCTCTTCCCGGGCACCCAGGTGACGATCGGCCCGGCGACGGAGGAGGGCTTCTACTACGACTTCTTCCGCGAGAAGCCCTTCACGCCCGAGGACCTCGAGAAGATCGAGGCCGAGGCCAACAAGGAGATCTCCCAGAACCTGCCCTTCGTCCGGACCGAGATCTCCATGGACGAGGCCATCAAGCTCTTCGAGGACAAGGGCGAGAAGTTCAAGGTCGAGATCGTCAAGGACATCGCGGCCAAGGGCGCCAAGACGCTGACGCTCTACACCCACGGGGACTGGGTGGACTTCTGCCTGGGGCCCCACGCGCCGAGCACGGGGAAGATCGGCGTCATCAAGCTGCTGTCCACCAGCGGGGCCTACTGGCGCGGAGACCATCGCAACCCGATGCTCCAGCGCATCTACGGCACGGCCTTCTTCGACAAGAAGGCGCTCGAGCAGTACGTCACGCGGATGGAGGAGGCGCGCAAGCGCGACCACCGCAAGCTGGGCAAGGAACTGGATCTCTTCCACTTCCACCCGTTCTCGCCGGGCGCGGCCTTCTGGACCCCCAAGGGCACCACGCTCTACAACACCCTGGCCAACTTCATGCGCCGGATGACGAGCGAGACCGGCTACGTGGAGATCAAGACCCCGCTGCTCTTCAACAAGGGCCTGTGGGAGATCAGCGGCCACTGGGGCAAGTACAAGGAGAACATGTTCCTCGTGCTCGACAGCGAGTCGGGGGAGCATGACTTCTCGCTGAAGCCGATGAACTGCCCCAGTCATCACATCTACTACGGCTTCAAGAAGCACAGCTACCGCGACCTGCCCCTGCGCCTGCACACCCAGGACGTGCTCCACCGCAACGAGGCGGCGGGCTCGCTGGGCGGTCTCACCCGCGTGCGCCAGTTCGCCCAGGACGACGCTCACATCTACTGCATGGAGAGCCAGATCGCCGACGAGGTCCGGCGCTTCGTGCAGCTGCTGGATCGCGTCTACAAGGCGGTGGGTCTCACCTACGCGGTGAAGCTGTCCACCCGCCCCGCGAACCGCCTGGGCACCGACGAGCAGTGGGACCGCGCCGAGGGCGGCCTCAAGAGCGCCCTGGAGAGCCTCGGCCTGGAGTACGAGCTCAAGCCGGGCGACGGCGCCTTCTACGGCCCGAAGATCGACTTCGACGTGTCCGACAGCATCGGCCGCAAGTGGCAGCTGGGCACCATGCAGCTCGACTACCAGGCCCCGGAGCGCTTCGATCTCACCTACGTGGGTGACGACAACGCCGAGCACCGCCCGGTGGTGCTCCACCGCGCCATCTTCGGCTCCTTCGAGCGCTTCATCGCCATCCTCATCGAGCACTTCGCGGGCGCCTTCCCGGCGTGGCTGGCCCCGGTGCAGGCCGTGCTCGTCACGGTGGCGGACCGCCAGAAGGAGTACGCCCTCAAGGTGCGCGACCAGCTCCGGGCCAAGGGCTACCGGGTGGACGTGGACGAGCGCGGCCTCACCCTCAACGCGAAGATCCGCGACGCCCAGCTGCAGAAGATCCCCTTCACCCTCGTCATCGGCGACAGCGAGGTGGAGGGTGGGGGAGTGTCCCCCCGGCGCTACGGCGGCGAGGATCTCAAGAGCATGAAGCTGGAGGCCTTCGAGGCCCTCCTGGAGAAGGAGGCCGCCTGGCCCTAGCCTCACTGGGAGTCAAGTCCGGTTGACGGCCCTTGACTCCCTCTGGCTGGCAAGTATCTTGCCCCCCTTCCGAGGGGGGTACTTACTCCCACCACAGGAGGGACAGTCACATCGCTCGCGACCAAAGAACGAACCGCCGTATCCGTGCTCGCGAGGTCCGCGTCGTTGGACCTGAAGGCGAGCAGCTGGGTGTTCTGACGATCGATCAGGCCATGGAGCGGGCGCAGGCAGCGGGGATGGACCTCGTCGAGGTCAACCCGATGGCCAAGCCGCCGGTCTGCAAGATCATGGACTACGGCAAGTTCAAGTATGAGGAGAAGAAGCGAGCCTCGGAAGCGAAGAAGAAGCAGGTCGTCGTCCACCTGAAGGAAATCAAGCTCCGCCCCAAGACGGAGGAGCACGACTACGAGTTCAAGGTCCGCAACGTGCGGCGCTTCCTCGAGGACGGGGACAAGGCCAAGATCACCATCATGTTCCGCGGTCGTGAGATCACGCACAAGGAACTGGGCTCGGCCATCCTGGACGACATCGTCAAGGATTTGAAGGATGTGGCGGTGGTGGAGCAGACGCCCCGCATGGAAGGGCGGCAGATGTTCATGATCATCGCGCCCAACCCGAAGGTGGCTCAGCGGGCGCGAGACCTGGCCCGGCAGCAGGCGGCGGCGGCGGAGGCGGCGGCGAAGGGCGGCAAGAAGTCCGAGGCGGCTCCGGCCGCTGGCAAGCCCCAGGAGCAGGCGGACGTCAAGGTGGCCTCGGTAACCCACCTGCCGGTCCCGGCTGCTCCCGAGGCGAGCGCTCCGGCGCAGCAGGTGGGTGGTACGAAATAGTTGGACGCGGCTGACGGCTTCAACTCCGTCAGCCCTTGGAACTCGCTGACGGCGATTCGCTGCGGCGCTTGAGTGAAGGAAGGATCGGCAACATGCCCAAGATGAAGACCCGTAGCGGCGCCAAGAAGCGCTTCCAGGTGAAGAAGTCCGGCAAGGTGAAGTTCGGCAAGGCGCTCGGCAAGCACCTCTTCACCCACGGGAAGACCCCGAAGGCGAAGCGGACCCACCGTGGCACCGGTCACCTGAAGGACATGGACGCCAAGAAGGTCGTCATGGAGCTCTTCCCCTACGGGGCCAAGTAGTCGCCGTCGCAGTCATGAGGGCCCTGTCGGTGTGGCCACAAGCCTTCACCGGGGGTTCGAACACCTCGCAGCAGTCAGGAGTCAGCAATGCGCGTCAAAAAAGGATTCAAGGCCCGTCGCCGTCGTAATCGGATTCTGAAGCTGGCCAAGGGTTACCGTGGCCGCCGCAAGAATTGCTACAAGCGGGCCAACCAGGCCGTCGAGCGCGCGCTCGACTACGCCAGCCGCGACCGCGCCACGCGGAAGCGCAACTTCCGCTCGCTGTGGATCGTCCGCATCAACGCGGCCGCCCGCACCGTCGGCCTGTCCTACTCCCGGCTGATCGCCGGCCTGGCCAAGAACAAGATCGCCCTGGATCGCAAGGTCCTGGCCGACATGGCCGTGGCGGATCCCGCCGGTTTTGCCGCCGTCGCCCAAATCGCGAAGGCGGCCTGAGGATGATGCCGGCCTTCACGGGCCGGCACCGAAAGCGCGCGGGTGCGGTCTCCTCGGGAGGCCGCTTCCGCACGCGGGTTTGAAAACGGGCTGCCCTTGGTGGGCGGCCCTTTTTTTTGGCCCCGGCACGGCCGGGGAGGGAGACGAAGTCCCATGCAAGACCGCTTGCAGGCGCTCGCGGATGCGGCCCGGCGAGAGATCTCCGTCGCCTCGGAGCCGTCCGCGGTCGAGGCGCTCCGAATTCGCTACCTCGGCAAGAAGGGTGAGCTGTCCGGTGTCCTCGGCGGGATGGGCAAGCTGCCCCCCGACGAGCGCCGTGCCCTCGGCGAGGTGGCCAACCAGGTCAAGGCCGAGATCGAGCAGCTCCTCGCCCAGGCCATCCAGCGCGTGGAGGAGGCGGCGCTCGAGGCCGAGCTGCGCGGCCCCAAGCTGGACGTGACACTGCCCGGCCGGGCCGTCAGCCCCGGCAGCCGCCACCCGGTGTCCCGGACGATGGAGGAGATCGTCCGCACCTTCCAGCGGCTCGGCTTCGAGGTGGCCCACGGGCCGGAGATCGAGCTCGACTACTTCAACTTCGAGGCGCTCAACCTCCCGAAGGACCACCCCGCGCGCGACATGCAGGACACCTTCTACGTGGACGACGCCTCGCTCGGCCACGCGAAGAAGGCGGACAGCCCCGTGCTGCTGCGCACGCACACGTCCCCGGTGCAGGTGCGGTTCATGCTCAACCGCAAGCCTCCCTTCCGCGCCGTCATGCCCGGCCGCGTCTACCGGCGCGA
Source organism: Archangium sp. (assembly GCF_036388035.1). GTDB lineage: Bacteria > Myxococcota > Myxococcia > Myxococcales > Myxococcaceae > Archangium. The sequence goes on along the minus strand of NZ_DASVSO010000908.1, from coordinate 3,856 downwards.
CTCGGACATCACCCACACGCCCATGTTCCACCAGGTGGAGGGCCTGCTCGTCGACAAGGACGTCAGCTTCGCGGAGCTCAAGGGCACCCTGGATGCCTTCGTGAAGGCCTTCTTCGGCTCGGACACGCGCACGCGCTTCCGCCCGTCCTTCTTCCCCTTCACCGAGCCCTCGGCCGAGGTGGACATCTCGTGCACCTCGTGCGGCGGCAAGGGCTGCCGCGTGTGCAAGCAGACGGGCTGGCTGGAGGTGCTCGGCAGCGGCATGGTGCACCCCAACGTCTTCAAATACAGCGGGTACGATCCTACGCAGGTGACGGGCTACGCGTTCGGCATGGGCGTGGAGCGCATCGCCATGCTGCGCTACCGCATCGATGACCTGCGGATGATGTTCGAGAACGACAAGCGCTTCCTGGAGCAGTTCTGAGCGGCCGCGGTCGGACCTCGCAACTCATTCTTCGCAATCGGGTGGAACCGTGAAGATTTCGGTGAAGTGGCTCGGAGAGTATGTGGCGCTGCCGTCGTCCGTGGACGAGCTGGCGCGTCGGTTGACGGCGGTGGGTCTGGAGATCGAGGGCATGGAGCGCCCCGGCGAAGGCCTGCGCGGCGTGGTGGTGGCCCAGATCAAGGAGTCCGTCCAGCACCCCAACGCGGACAAGCTGTCCGTCACGAAGATCGACATGGGCGGCAAGGAGTCGCTCCAGGTGGTGTGCGGCGCCAAGAACTTCAAGGTCGGCGACAAGGTGCCGCTGGCCACCCTTGGGACGAAGCTGCCCAACGGCGTGGAGATCAAGCAGGCCCCCCTGCGCGGCGTGGACAGCTTCGGCATGCTCTGCTCCGCCAAGGAGCTGGGCATCTCGGAGGAGTCCTCCGGCCTGCTCATCCTCTCGCCCGACGCGAAGGTGGGCGTGCCCATCGCCGAGGCGCTCGGGCTGGATGACACCGTGCTGGAGGTGAACGTCACCCCCAACCGGCCGGATGCCCTGTCGCACCTGGGCGTGGCGCGCGAGGTGGCGGTGGCCACGGGCGGCACCCTGCGTCCGCCCCAGCCCAGGCCCGCCGAGTCCGGCGCTCCCGCCTCCGAGAAGGTGAAGGTGCGGATCGAGGACCCGGTGCGCTGCCCGCGCTACGCGGCCCGCGTCATCGAGAACGTGAAGATCGGCCCCTCGCCCCAGTGGCTGCAGGACCGGCTCAAGGCCTGCGGGGTGCGCCCCATCAGCAACGTGGTGGACGTCACCAACTACGTCCTCCTCGAGTACGGCCAGCCCCTGCACGCCTTCGACCTGGAGAAGGTCGCGGGCCAGGAGATCATCGTCCGCACCCCCAAGCCGGGCGAGAAGATGACCACGCTCGACGGCAAGGAGCGGGAGCTGGCGCCCGAGGACCTGCTCATCTGCGACCGCGACCGGGCCCAGGCCCTGGCCGGCGTGATGGGAGGCTCGGACAGCGAGGTGAGCGCGGGCACCACGCGCGTGCTGCTCGAGTCCGCCAACTTCCAGCCCTCCAGCATCCGCCGCACCTCCAAGCGCCACGGCCTGCACACCGAGGCCTCGCACCGCTTCGAGCGCGGGGTGGACATCGACGCCACCCTTCCGGCCGTGGACCGGGCCGCGGCCCTCATCGCCGAGCTGTCCGGCGGCACGGTGGCCCCGGGTCGGGTGGACGTGTACCCGCGGCCCCAGCCGCCGCGCCGGGTGACGCTGCGCTACGCCCGGGTGGAGAAGGTGCTGGGCGTGGCCATCCCCGAAGCCGACTGCCGGCGCATCCTCGGCATCCTCGGCTTCCAGTCGGTGGAGGAGGGGAGTGGGCAGACCACCTTCGAGGTGCCCCGCGCCCGCGTGGACGTGGAGCGCGAGGAGGATCTCCTGGAGGAACTCGCCCGCGTCCACGGCTACGACAACATCCCCGCCCGGCTGCCCCGCGGCATCGCCGAGCTGGGCCCCGAGCCCGCCGCCTCCGAGGCCGAGCGTCGCACCCGCCAGGCCCTGGCCGGCGTGGGGCTGAGCGAGGTGGTGAACTACTCGTTCGTCGCACCGCGCAGCCTGGAGGTGCTGGGTGGGAAGGAGAAGCCCGTGGCCCTCCTCAACCCGCTCAGCGTGGAGCAGTCGGTGATGCGCACCAGCCTGCTGCCGGGCCTGCTGGAGAACCTCTCCCGCAGCCTGCGGCACCAGGTGGAGTCCGTCGCCCTCTACGAGATGGGTCGGGCCTACTTCCAGGATCCCGAGGGGGGGCACGGTCAGCGCCCGGCCGCTCGCGAGGTGCACCGGCTCGCCGGCCTCGTGTTCGGCCAGCGCGGTGGGCGCACCTGGACGCAGAAGGACGCGCGCGCGGACTTCTATGATGCCAAGGGCGCGCTGGAGGCCGTGCTGCACGCGCTCCACCTGGAGGGCGTCCGCTTCGTCCCCGCCGAGGCCCCGGCCTTCCACCCCCGCGCCTGCGCCCGGGTGGAGCTGGCCGACGGCACCGTGCTGGGCCATGTGGGCGAGCTGCACCCCCGGGTCACCAAGGGCCTGGATCTGCCCCGGGACGTCTTCGCCTTCGAGGTGGACTCGGCGCCCCTGTACGTCTCCGCCCGGCTCGTCCCCACCTGGGGCGGACTGCCGCGCTTCCCCGCCATGCTGCGCGACCTGGCCGTGGTGGTGCCCCTGGAGCTCCAGAATGACGAGGTGCGCCGCGTCATCCTCGAGGTCGGCGCCCCCCTGGTGGAGGACGCCCTCATCTTCGACGTCTACACCGGCAAGCCCATCCCCGAGGGGCGGAAGAACCTGGCCTACGCCATCCGCTACCGCTCGCCCGAGCGCACCCTCACGGACGCCGAGGTGAGCGCCGCCCACCAGCGCATCATCACCGAGGTCAACCAGCGCCTGGGCGGCGCCCTCCGGAGCTGAGCGGGGGACGCGGGAAAACCTGAGTGAAACCGGTGGGTTGACAGCGATCGGGGAAGGCTGTCACAGTCCACCGGGTTCACCGCAGAGAGGGGCGCGAAGGTACTCGCATGACCAAGGCGGATATCATCGAGGGCGTGTACGAGAAGGTCGGCTTCTCCAAGAAGGAGTCGGCCGAGATCGTCGAGCTCGTCTTCGACACCTTCAAAGAGACGCTCGAGCGCGGAGATAAGATCAAGATCTCGGGTTTCGGGAATTTCCAGGTGCGTCAGAAGAAGGCGCGCGTGGGCCGCAACCCGCAGACGGGCAGGGAGATCGAGATCTCGGCCCGCCGGGTGCTGACCTTCCGGCCGAGCGCGGTGCTGAAGGCCGCCCTCAACGGCGAGCAGATTCCGGAGAACCACTCCGAGCTGGACGCCGCCGAGGACGCCGCCGCCGACGCCGCCGAGGCCGCCGGGTTGGATCCCGAGGATCTCGACGAGGGCATGGAGGACCTGGAGGAGGTCGAGCCCTTCAAGGCCTCCGCCGGAGGAATGAAGGCCAAGGCCGAGTGAGTTTTTGAAGGGCTGCCCGATCTCGTACTTGACCCATGGAACGAGCAGAGGCATAAGGCAGCCCGTCTCGCCGACGCCGGTGGGACGCACATCGGGGCGTAGCGCAGCCTGGTAGCGCACTTGCTTGGGGTGCAAGTGGTCGCAGGTTCAAATCCTGTCGCCCCGACCATCGAAGGCCTTGGAGCTTCACCTCACCGTGGGCTCCAAGGCCTTCATCTTCTCCCTCGGGAGAAGCGCTGTGGGGAGTTAGTTCAGTTGGTTAGAACGCCGGCCTGTCACGCCGGAGGCCACGGGTTCAAGTCCCGTACTCCTCGCCAATAGAAGGGCCCGGAATCGCAAGGTTCCGGGCCCTTCGTCTTTTCCCGCCCACCTGCCTGTCTCTGCGGCGCGGAGCCCGTCTCCAGCATGTCTCCAGAATGT
>NZ_DASVSO010000907.1:0-6484 GCF_036388035.1 Archangium sp. | reverse complement strand
AAGGACGCGGAGGCGCCCGGCGAGGCGGACGGAGTCGACGGCCTGGAGGCCGTGGAGCGCGTCACCTTCGTGGACCAGTCGCCGCTGGGGCGCACCTCGCGCGGCAACGCGGCCACGTACACCAAGGCGTGGGACCGGATTCGCGACCGCTTCGCCTCCGAGCCCGAGGCCGAGGTGCGGGGCCTCACCTCGGCGCACTTCTCCTTCAACGTGGACAAGGGGCGCTGCGAGGCCTGCTCGGGCGAGGGCTACGAGACGGTGGAGATGCAGTTCCTCGCGGACGTCTCCCTGCTGTGTCCCGTGTGCCGGGGCCGCCGCTTCAAGGAGGAGGTGCTGGCCGTCCGGCACCGGAGCCTCTCCGTGGCGGACATGCTGGAGCTGACCGTGGACGAGGTGCTGGAGCGCTTCGCCGACGACAAGGCGCTGGTGCGCGCGCTGGGGCCCGTGGCCCGGCTGGGCCTGGGGTACCTGCCCCTGGGCCAGCCCTTGTCCACCCTCTCCGGGGGTGAGGCCCAGCGCCTCAAGCTGGCGCGCGCCCTGGCCAGCGAGGCCCAGGGCTCGCTCTTCCTCATCGACGAGCCGAGCGCCGGCCTGCATGACGCCGACGTGCGCCAGGTGCTCGCCGCGCTGCACGCGCTGGTGGAGCGGGGCGCGAGCGTCCTCGTGGTGGACCATGACCTCGTGGTGATGCGGGGCGCGGACTGGATCATCGACCTGGGGCCGGGCGGTGGCCGCAATGGCGGGCGCCTCGTGGCCGAGGGGACGCCGGCGCAGCTCGTCGCGCGGGGCGAGGGCCTCACGGCCAAGGCGCTGCGCGGGGAGCTGGGCGAGGGGGTGGTGCCGGTGCGGCGCGGGAAGGGGGCCGCGCCGGTGTCTCACGCCATCGAGGTGGAGCACGCGCGCGAGCACAACCTGCAGGAGGTGTCCTGCCAGATTCCGCTGGGGAAGATGACGGTGGTGACGGGGCCGAGCGGCTCGGGCAAGAGCTCGCTCGTCTTCGACGTGGTGTTCGCCGAGGGCCAGCGGCGCTTCCTGGAGACGCTGACGCCGTACGCGCGCCAGTTCCTCCCCACCATGCCGCGCCCGGACGTGGAGCGCATCAGCAGCATTCCTCCCTCGGTGGCCCTGGAGCAGCGCACCTCGCGCGCGGGCGCCACCAGCACCGTGGCCACCGTCACCGAGGTGTCCCACTACCTGCGCCTCCTCTTCGCCAAGCTGGGCCAGCCCCACTGCCCGCGTGACGGCGAGCCCATCGCCGCCACCACGGCCGAGGCCCTCTACGCGCAGCTCACCGGGACGAAGGGGGAGGGCAGCGTGCTCGCCCCCGCCGTGCGCGCGCGCAAGGGCACCTACCTGGACGTCTTCGCCGCCGCCGCCCGTGCGGGCATCGAGGCCGCCATCGTCGATGGCAAGCCCGCCTCCACCGACCAGCCGCCCCAGCTCGTGAAGTCGCGCGAGCACGACATCGACCTCGTCATGTACGAGGGCAAGCTGGCGAAGCTGCCGCGCGAGGTATTCGACAAGGCCCTCACCTGGGGCAAGGGCGCCGTGAAGGTGCGCACCCACGGCAACAAGGAGACGCTCCTGTCCAGCGAGCGCACCTGCCCCAGCTGCGGCTTCTCCGTGCCGGAGATGGACCCGCGGTGGTTCTCCTTCAACACGAAGCAGGGCCGCTGCGTGGACTGCGAGGGCACGGGCGTGGAGGGGGGCGCCGAGGCGCTGGCCGAGGGCCGCTCGGAGCCGTGTCGCACCTGCGAGGGCTCGCGCCTGGAGCCGGTGCCGCGCGCCGTGAAGCTGGAGGGCTCGCGCTACCACGAGGTGGTGCAGCAGTCCGTCACCGCCACGCTGGAGCAGGTGCGCGGGTGGAAGTTCCGGGGGGACCGGGCGCTGCTCGGCGAGCCGTCCCGCCAGGAGCTGCTGCGGCGCATGGAGTTCCTCGACCGGGTGGGGCTGGGCTACCTGTCGCTGGACCGGAACGCGTCCACGCTCTCGGGCGGCGAGATGCAGCGGCTGCGCCTGTCCGCGCAGCTCGGCGCGGGCCTCACTGGCGCGATGTACGTGCTGGACGAGCCCACCATCGGCCTGCACCCGCGTGACACCCACCGGCTGCTGTCCAACCTGCGCGCGCTGGTGGACACCGGCTCCACCGTGTTGGTGGTGGAGCACGACACGGACACCATCCGCGCGGCGGACCACCTCATCGAGCTGGGGCCCACGGGGGGCCGGGGCGGCGGGCGCATCCTCGCCGAGGGCCCGCCCGAGAAGGTGCTCCAGGTCGAGGACGCTCCCACGGCCCGCGCGCTCCGGGAGCCGGCGGTGCAGGCCGCCGTGGACCGGGGCGCTCCGGCGAAGTGGATTGAGCTGAAGGGCGCTCGCGCCAACAACCTGAAGGGCGCGGACCTGCGCATCCCGGTGGGTCGCCTCACGGTGGTGTCGGGTGTGTCGGGCTCGGGCAAGAGCACCCTGGTGCGCCAGGTGCTGTACCCGGCCCTGCGCGAGGCGCTCGGACTGGTGACGTCGCGGCCGGGGCCCTTCAAGTCCCTCACGGGCGTGGAGGCCATCCGCCGCGTGCTGGCCGTGGACCAGTCGCCCATCGGGCGCACGCCGCGCTCGGTGCCGGCCACCTTCCTGGGGCTCTGGGACGAGCTGCGCCGGGCGTTCGCCGCCACGCCCGAGGCCAAGCTGCGGGGGTTCACTCCGGCGCGGTTCTCGTTCAACACCGCGTCCGGAGGCCGGTGCACGGCGTGTGATGGGCAGGGAGCCATCTCGCACGAGATGTCCTTCCTCCCGGACGTCGTCACCCCGTGCGAGGCCTGCGGCGGGGCGCGCTTCGATGCGTCCACGCTGGAGGTGCGCTACCACGGGCTGACCATCGGCGATGCGCTGCGCCTGTCCGCCGACGAGGCCAAGGACGTCTTCCACGCAATCCCCAAGGTGGCCGGGCCGCTGTGCTGTCTGTCCGACCTGGGCGTGGGGTATCTGCAGCTCGGACAGGGGTCCAACACGCTGTCGGGTGGAGAGGCGCAGCGGCTGAAGCTGGCCGCGGAGCTCACCGCCTCCACGCGCCACGAGCCCACGCTGTACGTGCTCGACGAGCCCACCACGGGCCTGCACCTCGGGGACGTGTCGAAGCTGATCTCCTTCCTGCGCCGGCTGGTGGATCGGGGAGACACGCTGGTGGTCATCGAGCACCACCCGAGCGTCATCGCCTCGGCGGACCACGTGGTGGAACTGGGGCCCGAGGGCGGCGAGGCCGGTGGGCTCATCGTCGCCGAGGGGACGCCGCGGGAAGTGTCTCGGCTGAAGACGGCCACGGGCCGGGTGCTCAAGGCGCTGTTCACCGCCGAGGAGCCGGCCCGGAAGGTGGCGCGGGGACGGTGAGCCTCGTGTATCCTTGCGATCTCGGGAGTCGATGCCCCACATTGGAACGCACGGGGCTCACCCCGAGGTCTGCAATCCCCGGGGGGGCTCGCGCGTACGGCTCCGGAAGCCCCCGTCCGGCTGGAGTTTCCTCCAGAGCGTGCCCTAGAGTCGGATACGCTCCTCATGCGCTGTCCTTCCTGCCAGAACGAGAATGCCGTCGGCGCCGCCTATTGCGACATGTGCGGCTGTGACCTGACGCCTCCCAAGCACGGCCCGGTCGTCGAGAGCGCTCCCGCGCCGTCGCCTCCGCCCCAGCCGGCCAACCCGCATCAGAAGCGTCACACCATCTTCGAGCCGGATCCGGCGGCGGCGCCTCCTCCGCCCGTCCCTCGCCGCAGCGCGGACTTCTTCGCCAATCCTCCGCCCCGGCCCACCTTCGATCCGCGCGACCCCTTCGCCGCCGCGTCCCTTCCACCCTCCCGTCCCGCCGCGCCCGTCGCTCCAGCGCCCGCCGTGGCCCCGGCTCCCGCGCCCGTCGCTCCTGCGCCCGCAGCTCCGCGCCCCAAGGCCCGGACGATCGTGGAGACAGCCAACGAGGGGACGGCCGCGGGCCTCATCCGTGGTGCCCTCTTCGAGTACCGCGGCCTCAATGACCCCGGGCGCGTCCACCCGCTGCGCGCCGGGCGCAACGTGCTCGGCCGCAACGCCGAGTGCGACGTGGTCGTCGACGACGGGCGCGTGAGCGGCCAGCACGCCTTCCTCTTCATCCGGGCCGAGGACGCCTCGTACATGGACGTCTCCAGCAACGGCTCCATCGTCAACGGGGCCGTCGTCCACGGCGAGCAGGTCGTTCTCCAGAACCACGCGGTGCTCACCCTGGGCGGAACGACCCTGGTGCTCGTCATCGTGCCCGAGTCCCTGCTGTCCCGCCGCTCCCCGTGAACTCCTCCGGAGGGGGGATGCACATCCATCGCACAGCCATCATGACGGCGGGCCTGCTCGCCGTGCTCCTCGTGGGGGTTTCCGCGAGCGCCGCCGACAATGGCCTCACCGTGCTCGCGACGCCGCCCGCGTCCGCCGGGCAGATGCGGCTCCAGCTCGAGGTCACCGACCCCTCCCTCCAGCAGGAGCTGCGGGCAGCGGGCGCCTCTCCGGAGCGCTTCCGCGTCGCCGTGGACCATGCCGGCGCGCAGGTCACCGCGCTCCAGCGGATGGCTGACACGGGGGAGGGGAGCTACACGCTCCTCGCCTTCGACCAGTCCGGCTCCTTCTCCACGCACTGGGCGCGGGCCTTCGAGCTCGCCAAGGCCTACGCGGGAGCGCTCGGTGCCCGTCCCCGGAACCACACCGTGGCGGTCATGACCTTCGGGAAGAGCAAGGCCACGCACTGCCAGGAGACGTCCGCCGCGGGCCTGGAGGCGTGCCTCGACAGGGTCCAGCGACTCGGGACGGGCCAGCTCGTCACCCGGCTCAAGTTCTACATCCAGGACGCCATGCGCGAGGCCGCTCGCAAGCAGCCGCTCTCCCAGGGGGGCTCGCGCGAGGTCATCGTCTTCACCGATGCCGGCGAGGAGTCGAGCGCGCTCAGCCTGAAGAAGCTCGTGGGCGATGCGCGCGAGCTCGGGGTGCGCCTCCACGTGGTGGTCTTCAGTGATGGCACCCGGGGCAGGGGCATCGCCCAGCGGCTCGATGAGATGTCCCAGCTCGCCGGGGGCACCGGGGGTCGCTACATCCAGGTGGAGGACGTGGATGCCCGGCAGGCGCTCGCGGGGCTGGTGGGCTCGCTGGAGCACATCTACTGGCTGGACGTGGCCTTCTGTGGCGTCAAGCGCGGGCAGACCTCGGACCGGCTCTTCGTGGAGGCCCTCTCGGGGCGCGCTCGCACCGCTTGGAGCGATCCCGTCTCCTTCCGGCAGAGCGCCGAGGGCCAGGCGACCGCCGCCTGTCCCGCCTCGGTCGCCACCGGGCCCTCCCCGACCCAGCCGGGGAGCGGGAAGGGCCCGACGTCTGGCGCGTCACCCCAGCCCGGTTCCACGCCGGGCTCCTCCGGGTCGGCCACCGCGCCCGGCACTTCCGGCTCCACGACGCGACCGGGTCCTGGGGTGGGCTCGCCGCCAGGCACTCCGGCGGGGAGCCCTGGCGCCTTGTCGCAACCCGGAACGGGGACGGGCACTCCCGGGACGGCGACACAGCCCGGAGGTGCGGTGGGTTCTCCTGGCGCCTCATCGCAACCCGGAACGGGAACGGGCGCTCCTGGGACGGCGACACAGCCCGGTGGCGGAATCGGGGGACCTGTCTCCGAGCAGGCTTCGCGCGGCTGGCCCTGGTGGTTGCTCGCGCTGCTCCTGGCGGGCCTGGGGTTTCTGCTGTTGCTCGTGCTCATCGTGCTGTTGTCCCGGCGCCGCTCGACTCCCGAGCCCGTTGCGGCTCCCCTCCCGGAGGCGAAGCCCGCGGCTCCTCCCGCGCCCGAGCCGCCCCCCGCTCAGCCCGAGCCGCCTCCGGCTGCTCCCGCGGTGTGGAAGGACCCCTTCGCCACGTTGCCGGAGACGCGACTGCGGGTGACCCGGGGGCCTCCTGGACTCGAGCCCTTCTACCGGGTCCACAAGTCCGCGTTCACCATCGGCGCCCGGGCGGGCGAGATGGATCTCACCGTGGACCTGCCCCAGCTCAGCGGCCACCATGCGACCGTGCAGCTCTTCAAGGCGGGCAACGTCTTCGTCAAGGACGAGAACTCCACCAATGGCACCTTCGTGGACGGACGCCGCCTGAACTCGGGTGAGCGCGTCCCGGTGAAGCCTGGGCAGACCATTCGCCTGTCGCAGCACCTGGAGCTCACGCTGGAGCAGCCCGGGCTCCAGCCCTCCGCCGAGCCATCTCCGGCCGGTGTGCCCATCGCCGCCGCGCCTCCCGTGGCTCCCGATGCACCGCAACCGGCCGCCGAGGCGCCTCGGGCGAAGGCCAGGACGATCTACGCACCCGCGAAGGGAGATGACGAATGAGCCTCCCGCTCTATATCCACGGGAGTACCGACGTGGGCCGCCAGCGCGCCCAGAACGAGGACTCCTTCCGCGTCGCCGCCCCGCCGGATGGCTCGCGGCTGCTCGTCGTCTGTGACGGCATG
>NZ_DASVSO010000906.1:0-2814 GCF_036388035.1 Archangium sp. | reverse complement strand
GGGTGGTTGCTCAGCGGGCGGTAGCGGCCGTCGTACTGCTTGTAGGTCGTGGGTGTCTGCCTCTCCGTGAGGCCAGGGTCCTTCATCTCGGGCGCGTCATCGAAGCTCCAGCTCGCCACGTCCACCCCCTCGGCCCTCAGCGCGTCCAGTCTGGCGGAGAGCTGCTGGCGGCACGCCTCGGGGCTCACGGCCAGGTCGTCCCCGGCATCCGTCGTGCCGCCGTCTCCAGGCGAGCCGCTTCCGGCATCCGTCGTGCCGCCGTCCCCCGTCGAGCCGCTTCCGGCGTCCACCGTGCCGCTGTCCCGGGTCGAGCCGTTCCCGGCATCCACCGTGCCGCCATCCTTGTTCGAGCTGGAACCGACGTCCGTGGGAGAGGAGCCACCGCCGCGGGGATCGCATGCGAGCCACATGCAGACGGCGAGCCCCAGTACACAGAGGGACAGTGAGGGCCTCATGTCATGACTCCTGTGAGCGGCGTGGGAAGGTTTCCGCGCGTGGGCGGCAACCGCGCTAGGCTATCGCGAACTCGCGACCAGGGGAGGGAATCATGCGCGCGGTGGTGTTTCAGCACGAGGAGCACGAGGGCCCGGGGTTGCTCGGCCCCGCCCTGGAGGCAGCGGGCTTCACGCTCGTGAAGCGCTTCCGCACCGTCAAGCGCGAGGACCTGGATGCGGAGCTGGTGGTGGTGCTCGGCGGGCCCATGGGCGTCTACGAGGCGGACCGTCACCCCTTCCTCGGCGAGGAGCTGGCGCTGTTGATGGAGCGGCTCGCGCTCGGGCGTCCCGTGCTGGGCATCTGCCTGGGCGCGCAGCTCCTGGCGGCCGCGGCCGGCTCCGAGGTCTTCGTCGGCAAGAACGGGCTGGAGGTCGGCGTGGCGCCCGTGCGCTGGACGAAGGAGGGGCTCGCCGATCCCGTCATCGCCGGCGTGCGCCCCCGCACCACCGTGGCGCACTGGCACCAGGACACCTTCAAGCCCGTGCCCGGAGCCACGCTGCTGGCCTCCACGGATCGCTACGCGCAGCAGGCCTTCCGGCTCGGCAACTCGTACGGGCTCCAGTTCCACATCGAGCTCACCGCGGACGAGCTGGATCGCTGGTTCACCCACGGAGCCGAGGAGCTCGTCGAGCTGTACGAGAAGAACCTGGACGAGCTGCGCTCCCAGCTCCCCAAGCTGCGCGCGGCGGAGTCCGAGTGCCGGGAGCTGCTCGAGCGGCTCGCCCACCACTTCGCCAGCGTGGCCCGCGCCGACCGGTGAGCCCCGGGGTTGGCGCCTGGCGCTGAAGAGGGCGCGTAACACCCCTGGGAGGAGGTTGCTCCGTCGGACAGCATGCATGCAGGGCGACCGCCCCATCCGCTGGCCGGTGACTGGCGGAGGCACCTGCGTCCAGAGAAGCCGGCTTGGAGAAGGCCGCGCCCCTCTTCTAGCATGCGCGGCGGTGCGAGCCGCTGGTGCCGGAGACCACCCAGGCCCCTGCATTCGAGGAATCTCCCAGGAGAACAAATGATCCGCGGTCTGGATGGATTGCGCGCCATCGCGTTCCTACTGGTCTTCTTCTTTCATGCAGCGGTCCTGAAGTGTGGCTGGCTCGGAGTCCAGCTGTTCTTCGTCCTGTCAGGGTTCCTGATCACACGCATTCTCGTCGCCTCCGCCGGGAAGGTGGGCCAGCGGGAGTACTTTGTCCGCTTCTACGGACGGCGAGCCCTGCGGATCTTCCCGCTCTACTTCCTGTACATCCTGTGCCTTGGGTTCGTGTGCGTCCTGCTCGTGGACTACGGCGGGTATCGGGAAGTGAAGACAATCACGAACTTCATCCAGCAGATCCCGTACGCCCTGACGTATACGTACAACTTCTTTCACGCCAGCAGCGCCTTCGTCAGAACGCCGCTCGTGACACACTTCTGGTCGCTGGCCATCGAAGAGCAGTTCTATCTCCTGTGGCCTGCCGTGATCTTCTTCACCCCGAAGAGGAAGCACCTGGGCCTCTTCGCCCTCGCCGTCGCGGTGGGGCCGGTCCTCCGTGCGGGCACCGCCCTTGCGTTCAAGCATCACCTCATCCCGTTCCAGGGGGAGGATGTCAACGTCGCGATCTACGTGCTCTCGCCGTCGCATCTGGACGCCTTCGCGATGGGCGCACTGATGACACAGTGGCGCGTCCCCAAGGCACGCCTGCAGTGGGTCATCCTCGCCCTCCTGCTGCCGATCGTGGGATTCGCCACGACCGCCGGTGGACCGACTCTCGCGTCCCTGAGCTCTCTTGGCTACCCGATGGGGCTCGCGGGAGCATTCAAGCCCATCTGGGGCTACACCGCCTGGAACTACTTCTTCGGGCTCACGATTTATTGCATCGCCCGGAATGAGGTCTCCGTCCGTGCGCTGGAGTGGCGCCCCCTCGCGTACCTGGGGAAGATCTCCTATGGGCTCTACGTGTATCACTTCGGGGTGATCGGGATCCTGCAGACGGCCGCACGGCACGTGAAGACAGATGTGGACCTGGTGCCCCTGATGGCCTTCCCGGGCCTCGCCATCTCCATCGTCATTGCGGCTGCCAGCTACAGGTTCATCGAGCAGCCCGCGCTGAAGCTGAAGGATGTACTGTTCCCCACGGGTTCTGCCCCTGAGGCATCCCCTCATTCAGAGCCGATCTCGCACTTGAGCAAGGTCACCCTCTGAAGTCCTACTCCACGCCCACCTTCGGGCAGATGTCGCTCATGGGGCAGGCGTCGCACTTGGGCTTGCGAGCCGTGCAGGTGTAGCGGCCGTGCAGCACGGTCGCGGGCCCGAAGAAGGTCCACTCGGCCTGGGGGACGAGCTTC
>NZ_DASVSO010000905.1:0-24719 GCF_036388035.1 Archangium sp. | reverse complement strand
GGCGGCGGCCGTCGCGGGCTTCGTGGTCGCACAGCCGGTGGCGAGCGCGCCGAGGGAGAGGGTACCGACGATGGCGGCCAGGGTCTTGACGTTCATGGGAGCTTCCTTTCGTGCTGCGTGGGTTGTGAGCTGCTGCTGCCTGCGAAGGGGATTCGCGGTCCGCGCTTCACCGGCCCTCCAGGGCTTCGCGCAACGGGCTGTCACGCGCCGCTCCGAGCCTGACGCCGTCCGGCCCCCCCTCCACGCCCAGGGCTTGTAGCAAAGCGCCCTGCTCGGCAAAAGCCGGCGCATCCAGGTGGCGCGCCAGCAGCGAGCCGAAGAGCGGCCGGCCCGCCACGGCATCCACCGCCGCGCCGAAGCCGTCGAAAGTTGCAGTGGGGCCAGAAGCGGCGAGCCGCTCGAGCACCTCGTCCAGGCCGTGGCGGTTGCCGGTGGCGCGCCGCAGCTCCACATCGAGGTGGAGGGCGAAGAGCGCGCCCGTCCAGTACGTCCCCATATAGGAGTCGCCCGAGTCGACGACATCCCGCATTGTCCGCCCCGCCACCGCGGAGCGACCCCGCGCGAAACCGGCGAGCAGCTCCGTCCAGGCCTGCTCGGGCGAGAAGCGTCCCGCGCGCGCCCGCCCCACCTCCGTGTAGTAGGTGGCCAGCCCCTCGGTCAGCCACGGCACGCGCGGGAGGACGGGCGGGTGCGCCAGGTGGAGGAACTCGTGGAGGACCACCCAGTCCTCCTGGAAGGACTCGGGCGCCGAGTCCTGCCCCACGAAGAGGGAGACGCTCGGCGGCGAGCTCCACTGCACCGTGCCGAAGAGCGCGGAGGACTCGCGGCCCGGCACCGAGACGAGGCGAACGGTGATGCGGGGATAGGGGAAGGAGCGCCGCACCGTGAGCACCACCTCGGCGGACTGGCGGAGCCACTCGCAGAGGGCCGCGTCGTCCATGCGGGAGAAGCGCCCGAGCAGCGCCACCTCCAGCACCGCGCCCGGAGGCCGCGCCGTGCACCGCCGCCCGCCAAAGCCGTGGAGGCCCGAGTCCACCAGATCCTCTCCCCGCAGGTGATAGACGCCCTCCGGGTCCGGCGCCCAGGGCAGCAGCGCGTCCACGCCCTCCACCCTGAGCGTCGCGCGCATGGACGGCGTCACCGTGCGCGGGCGCAGCAGCCAGGCCCGGCCCGCGACGTGCCACGCGTCGCCCTCGCCCATGCCGGCGCTGGCGGACAAGCCCCGTCTCCCGCGGCGCGGGTTCGCGTCCAACAGGTAGCGGTAGCGCAGGAAGCGCGTGCCCGAGGGGGCGATGACGCGGCCCTCGGCGGACACCGTCAGTGCGTGGACCGGGCCCTCCGACTCCACGGCCAGCACCCGCGAGACTCCGCCGGGTTGACTGAAGAGGAAGTCGAGCGGGGAGTCCTCGCGGGTCCGGGTGATCTCCACATCCAGCGCGGGCGCGGGCTCCCGGACATAGGTGACGTGGTAGCGCAGCGCGTTGGACGCCTCCGGGAGCTGGGGAGGACGCAGCGCCTCCGGGTGACAGGCCCAGAGCGCCAGCACCAGGACGAGCAGGGGGAGAGGGGCCACGACAGGCACTCCAGGTGAGCGAGGAGGAGGCACCGCCAGCCTCGCGCACCTCCCCGGTGGCCAGCGAGCGCTCCGTTGGGTCTCCCGACCACCGACCAACCCACCGGCGCCTCCAGGGGCCCACCGTGGCGGTTTGAAAGCGCTTGGGTAAACCTTTGACAGCGCTCCCGGGGCATCGCCCTACAAGGTCGCAGGGCAACCTACCAGACCCAGTAAAATCAACAGTTTAAGCACTGGAAAACAGCTCGGGAGAATGTCCGGGGCCCCTCTTCGTTCCCTTGCGTACAAGGGTGGACCCGCCCGAAAACGCTCGTTGCAAATCGGTAAAAGCCTCCGCACAGTGCGCGTGTCGGAGTCAGCGGGTACTTGTGAAATACAAGCATCCGACCGGGACAGGCAGAGATGAACGAGAACGCACTCAACGCGAACGTGGGCCTGAAGCTGCGCGGCCTGAGGCTGGCGCGGAACATCAAGCAGACGGACGCGGCGAAGGACCTGGGGGTCTCCCCGGCGTACCTGAACCTCATCGAGAAGGGCAAACGTGTCATGCCCTTCCCTCTGCTGTGGAAGGCCCTGCGCTACTTCGACCAGGACCCCGAGCAGTTCATGTCCACGCTCGGCGAGGGCCGGGTGGACGAGGCGCTGGCGAAGCTGCTGGACGAGCCGCTGCTCAAGAGCCTCGACATCGATCCCGAGTCCCTCCAGAGCCTGTCGGCGGAGCCGAAGCTGGCGGGCACGGTGGCCGCGCTCTTCAACCTCTACAAGAACACGCGCACGCAGCTGGAGAACGTGCTGGCGCAGCTCAACGCGGAGGAGCGGGCGCGCACGCAGTCGCTGCCGGGCTCCTCGGCGGGAGCGGGCCTGCGCTTCGACTACTCGCCCTTCGACGAGGTGAGCGACTTCCTCCAGACGCACCACAACTACTTTCCCGAGCTGGAGGAGCAGGCCGAGGCCCTGCGGCGTGACTTCAAGCTGGGGCGCCTGCTCAACAGCCCCCAGCTCGTGCCCCTGCTGGAGGAGCGCTTCGGCTACCGGGTGCGCTTCGAGTCGGCGGCCAGCGGCTCCTCGGTGGTGCGCCGGTTGGACCCCGAGGCCCAGGAGCTCATCCTCTCGCCGGACCTCACCGAGCAGCCGCTCAAGTTCCAGCTCGCCACGTCCATCGGCCTGCTGGTGCTGGACCGGGAGAAGCTGGTGGAGCGCATTGTCGGCGCGATGCGCACGCGGCACGCGGAGACGCAGCGGCTCATCAAGGTGAACCTGGCCAACTACTTCGCCGGCGCGCTGATGCTGCCCTACGGGGACTTCTTCAAGGAGGTGGAGCGCACGCGCTACGACGTGGAGCTGCTCTCCAACCTCTTCGGCACCACGTACGAGACGGTGGCCCACCGGCTGTGCAACCTGTCGGACCCCAAGCGCCGGGGCCTGCCCTTCCACTTCCTGCGCTCGGACATCGCCGGCAACATCTCCAAGCGCTACAGCGGCACCGGCATCAAGTTCGCCAGCGGCGGCGGCTCGTGCGGCAAGTGGGCCGTGCACCTGGCCTTCCTCAACCCCTCCCAGCTCACCCGGCAGTACTCGATGATGCCGGACGGCACCTCCTACTTCTGCTTCGCCAAGGTGCAGCTCCAGCCCATCGAGGGCTCCATCGTGCGCGGCTCGGCCTACTCCATCGGCCTGGGGACGCACGCGGAGAACGCCAAGTACCTGGCGTACGGCCTGCCCACCAACGACTTGCGCAAGGACGCGGTGCCCAGCGGCATCTCGTGCCGCTTCTGCGAGCGCACGGATTGCAACCAGCGCGCGGCGGCCAGCTACCGCTTCGCCTTCTCCTTCGACGAATACACCAAGAAGGACTGCTTCTTCTCCCCGCTGCTCGTCCACGAGGCGGGCCGGGGTGGCGGGGAGCACCGCAACGGCACCGGGGACGGACGCGTGGAATCGCTGGACAAGTCGGCCCGTCGCCGTAACAAGGGCGAGGAGAACTGAGCCGAGCCCCATGAGCCTGACCGACACCGAACGCGCCCACATCCACGAAGCCCTGAAGAACCAGCGCACCGCGCTCGCCACCACGCGCATCACCGGCGAGCCGGGGGAGATCGGCCGCGGGCTGGTCCACCTGGCCGAGCTGCACGGCATGCTGGACGAGCACGCCGAGAGCCGCCGACACTACGAGGAGGCGCTGGGCTTCTTCCAGACGGCCAAGGACAAGCACGGCCAGGCGCAGGTGCTCTTCGGACTCGGGGTGACGCGCGCCAACTTCGAGGATCACCGGGGCGCCATCGAGCACATCGCCAAGGCCGCGCTCTTCTTCAACGAGCTGAAGGATCAGGAGAACGAGGCGCTGTGCCGAGCGGCCATTGGCGAGTCGCTGCGCGCGCTGGGCCAGGCGAAGGCCGCCGAGGAGAAGTACCAGGAGGCGCTGCTGCTGTACCGGCAGGCGAAGAACGGGCCGCGCATCGCCCAGCTGCTGCTGGACATCGGCGACATCCGCATGGAGGCGGGCGAGTACGAGGTGGCGCGCAAGCGCTTCGCCGAGGCGCTGCCGCTGCTGGAGAAGGAAGGGGACCCGGAGCCGCTGGCGCTGTGTCGGCTGCTGCTGGGCGAGGCCGAGGGCCTGCTGGGCAACCATGCCTCGGCGCGTCCGCTCCTGCAGGCGGCGGCGGACCTCTACGAGGAGCTGCACGACCATGTGTACGAGGCGCGGGCCCGGTGGGACCTGAGCATCGCGTACACCTTCACGCAGGACTGGAAGCTGGCGCGCGCCGAACTCGAGGCGGTCATTCCCCTCTTCGAGGAGCAGGGCCGCCACGACGACGTGGCGAAGGCTCGGAAGGTCCTCGCCCACTTCGACGCGCGCGGGGTGTGAGTCCACTTTTCAGTCGAGGAAGCGTCTCCACCAGCGCCGTGCCTCGTCCTCGGTGAGGTGAAGCGACGTGTACGGGGGCCCATCGGGGGGCAGCAGGAACAGCGGCTCGAGCCAGGGCTCCAGCACCTGGGCGAGCTCGCGGTACGCGGGAAGGGCCTTGCCGGTGGTCAGGTCCCCCGCTTCTGGGCGCTCCCCCAGGGAGATGACGGCACGCTGCTCGTCGAGCTCCACCACGGTTGTCTCGCCTGAGCGCAGCCGAGAGCGCAGGACGGTCGCACCGCCGAGTTGAGTGAGGACGGGGGGACCGAGGAAGTTGAGCCAGTGGACTCCATCCACGTGAAGGCCCATCCATTCTTCGAAGCCCCAAGCCGCTCGGAGATCGATGCCTGGGTAGCGGAGGGCCTCGAAGCGGAAGGCGGCGTCCGTGCGCGGAACCCACCAATGAAGCCGGAGGGCCAGACCTGCGTGCCCGGAGGCAAAAAGCAGCTTGGAGGCCATGTCGAGCGCCAACTGACGCACCCGTCCTGGCCCATGCTCTTCGAGATACTCGATGGGAAGCGTCGCCGTGAGCAGGCTCACCACGGGTTTTCCAGGAGTGGGGCGCCGTGGAATGCGCGCCTTGTATTCGAGCTCGTAGCCATTTCGGATGCCGAAGTCCCCGGTGAAGAGAAGGCCCAGATCGAAGCGTCGTTTCTCGATCTCCCACTGTTCTCTCTCGCTGAAGTCGTCGGGGTAGGACCAGCGTCTCACGTCAAGCAAGACGCGGTGAACGTCGTCCCACCGCGACGCCGTCAGGGGCGCTCCTTCGCTGTAATTGATGTGAGCATGAGTGATGGTCCTGGGGCCCTCACCCACGGCGTCCATGTAGCTGTTGATGGCATGACTCACGCCAGGTGCAATGTCAGGGTGGTCGTGAGGCATGAAGAAGGTGATGCGGAACACCTCCCTCGCAAGCAGTTGTCGCTTTGGGCGTGGAGGCCCCCCATGGCGCCGCACTCGAACATCCGGAACGCCGCGAAGGCGAAGGTGCGGGTAGTCGCCAGCCATCAATATCCCTCATACGGCTTGAGCCCGGTCGGTGTCACGAGGGTCACCCGGCAGCCCTTGGCGAGCTTCCCATAGCCATCCAACTGGTCCTTCACCCCCAGAGAATTCATCGGATCAAGCCGATGTCTTTCGTAACAGGGGAACTTGAATTCGAAAACGCACTGTATGTTCGTAGCGTTCCGAGTGGCATGCACCACCAGGTCGGGCTTGAAGGAATCAAGCTTGTTGTTGGTGAGGACGGTGCCATTGACCTCGGGCTGCCCCTTGTAGCGCGGCTCGACGGAGAAATTGCCGCGGAGGTTCTCCGGGAGGCGCTCTTTGATGCAGGCGAAGGCGGCTGCGTGCTTCAAGGTCCCAAGCACCTGGGCGAGGGAGGTGAGCCTCCCCCGATCATCAACACCCACGTTCCGGTCACACTCTGAGGAGCCGCTCAACGGTGAGCAGGCCCTGGGCAGCCTCAACAGCCTGAACGACCTTCTTGGCCACCGGACCCAGCCGAGTCGCCGCTGGGGCGAGGAGCTCCCCGGTGCTCGGATTGACAGGAGCGCCGCAGGCCGCGCCACAGGATTGGTGGAATTGAGAGCGCCCGCCGGTGAGCGACACGCTCCAGGAAGGCGGCGCTTGACACAAGCCATGCGACGCCCGCGATACGCTGGAGCAGGAGAGGCAGAGGAGCGCGGCGGCCGACACGGCGATCAGGAGCCACATAGCTGGACCCGGACTGCCCCCAAGCCCTTGTCTGGCTCGCCCGCTCAGGCGTGGATGCCCGCGCCCACGGCCACGGCGAGCAGTCCCAGCACGCCGGCCGCGTAGAGCGCGTACTTCCACTCGCCGCGCAGGCCCAGGGTGGTGCCAGCCACCACCAGTCGCACCACGGGCGTCACCAGCAGCGCCGAGGCCGCACCCTTGCGCAGCACGTCGATGGCCACGTGCACGGTCTCGGATTGGGGCAGGGCCTCCAACGCAATGGAGGCCAGGAAGAGCCCGCCGCTGCAGGTGGCGCCCACCCGGAGCAGTCGCGAAATCCACTGCTCCCCCGCCTCCGCGCGCTTGACGTGCGCGGGGGTGCTCGCCACCTCGGAGGCCGCCGGGGCGAGCTGGGGGGGAGGATGGGTCGCCTCCACCTGGACCGAATTCGTCATCTCCACGGGAGCAGCACCGGTCGTCACCACGACGGAAGCCGCCACACTCGTCAATTCCGCAGACTCGGCCATAGACCCTCCCCGCCCTTCCACAACATCTGGGTTGCCACCAGCAGCAGCACCAGAGCGAACAACCGTCGCAGCACCGCCGTGGGCACGCGCGGCATCAGCCGGCAACCCACGGACGCGCCCGCCAGCACCCCCACCACCAGCGGCGCCACCAGCGCGAGCTTCACGTGCCCGCGCCACGCGTAGGCGGCCACGCTCGCCGCTCCCGTCACGCCGATCATGAGGTTGCTGGTGGCGCTGGCCACCTTGAAGGGCACCCCCATGCCGTAGTTCATCAGGGGCACCTTGAGCGGACCGCCGCCCACGCCGAGCAGTGCCGACAGGCTCCCGGCCACGAAGGAGCCGGAGATGCCCAGCGGGTAGTTGTGGGGCACATAGTCCTCCACGGACTGCTCCACCGGCGCACGCACCAGCAGCATCTGCGCCGACACATAGAGGGTGAAGAGGCCGAACACCACCGCCACCCACGCTGGAGCCACCAGGCCCGCCACCACCCCGCCGACGATGGCGCCCAGCACCGTGGCCAGCTCCAGCGTCAGGCCCAGGCGGATGTCACTGAGCCGACGCTCCACGTAGCTGGCCGCGGCGCCGCAGGAGCTGGCCACCACGCACATGAGGCTGGCGGGGACGGCCTCCTCCAGCGGCACCTGGAAGCCCAGCACCAGCGCGGGCACGAGGATGACCCCTCCTCCTACACCCAGCAGGGCACCGGTCGCGCCCGCGAGGACACCGGCGGAGATGAGGAGGAGTAGCGTCATACCCACGCAGAGGATAGGGGTCGCCATTCCGATCGGATAGCGGCATTCCCTGGGTGGATTCTGGCTCGCCCGGTCGGCCGCCCCTCACTCCGCGTTCAACTTTTCACCACCCGACGCACGCCTACGCGGCGCACGCGCCGATGGTGCCCTCGGGGAACTCCTCGAGGAAACGCGCCCGGGCCCGCGGGGTGAAGATGCCCCGCGCCATGTACGCCAGCAGACGCCGCAATACCCCGCGCGTCTGCTCCACCGCCTGCTCCACCTCGGAGGCGAAGTCGAAGGTGTCGTTGCGGTAGAGCTCCTGGAAGCTGAGCTGCGAGTAGGCGGGCAGCCCCCGCATCCGCCCCACCGGGCTGGAGAGGTACAACCCGCCCAGGTACAGGCCTCGCGCCCACCCGTCCACCTGTTGCTTGGTGGGCGCCTGCTGCAGCGACTCCTGCGAGGCCAGCCGCACCAGCTCGTAGATGCCCCGGCCGATGCCCTTCACCGGCAGGCCCGCGCTCTTGGTGACCTCGAACTTCGAGCGCAACCGGGGACTGCCCAGCAGCTCCACCCCGTGCAGTTCGCGCAGGTAGAAGAGCGTCTGCGTCCACTCAATCTTCCGGTGCGCGACGAGCGCGTGCTCGCCCTGGCGCCGGTGGCGGATGACGAGCCGGTCCACCTGGGGGTGGAGGGCGCGATCCAACGAGAGGTGGGTGAAGTAGCCCGCCAGCAGCGCGAGCCCGGCCTCGGTGCCCACCAGCGCCCCGGAGGCCACCAGCTCGGCCATCTTGAGGCCCATGCTCACCGGCGCCTTCTCATGGTAGAGCCGCGCGAAGGTGGGCCAGGCATTCCCGGCGAAGCACGCGTTGAGCCCGCCGCGCAGCCCCTCGCACAGGGGGAGATCCGGCAGCGCCGCGCCAAAGCGCGCGTAGGCCAGGTCCTCGGACAGCGCGCGCACGAAGTCCTCGGGCAGCTCCCCGGGATTGGCGGCCAGTCGCTCGATGGCCGTGAGGTGCAGCAGCAACGAAGGCATGTCCCGGACGTATTCACCGCGACGAGGCATTGCAACGCGGGAATGCTCGACCGTTCTTGCCTGAAACATTCGTGGCGCTACATTGCACGCCCCCAACTGCCAGGAGCCCGTTTCCCTCATGAACTTCAGCTTCATCTCCGGTGAGGCCGCACGCGCGAGCGGTGAAATGCTCGTCATCCCGCTCTTCGAAGGCGAGGTCGGGGACAAGCCGCCCGCGCCGCTGGCCGGAGCCAACTCGGCCCTGGACGGCAAGCTGCTCACCACCGCCACCCAGGAGGGCTTCAAGGGCAAGAGCGACCAGTCCTTCGTGATGCACACGCTGGGACGGCTCGAGACGGAGCGCCTGGTGCTGCTGGGCCTGGGCGCGCGGGGCCGCTACACCCCGGAGGCCCTGCGTCTGGCGGCGGGCCGTGCCGCGAAGGCGGCCCAGCGCCTCAAGGTGCGCACGCTGGTGTTCGCCGTGCCCGAGACGTCGGACGTGCTCGCCGCCCTGCGCGCCGTGGTGGAGGGGCTGGAGCTGGGCGCCTACCGCTTCGATCGCTACAAGTCCTCGGCCAAGGAGGAGAAGAACGCGCCCAAGCTGACCACGGTGCGGCTGGCCCTCCCCACCGGCGTGGACAAGACGAAGGAGCACGAGCAGGCGGTGGCGCTCGGGCAGCGGGTGGCCGAGGCCACCAACTGGGCGCGCGACCTCGTCAACGAGCCCCCCAACGTCATCAACCCCGAGCAGCTCGGCCGGGCCGCGCAGGACATGGCGCGCGAGGCCGGCCTCAAGGCCACCGTGGTGGGCCGCAAGGAGATCGAGCGGCTGAAGATGGGGATGTTCCTCGGGGTGGCGCAGGGCAGCATCAACGAGCCCAAGCTCATCCACGTCGAGTACACGCCGAAGAACGCCCGGCACGCCAGGCAGCCCCCGGTGGCGCTGGTGGGCAAGGCCATCACCTTCGACTCGGGCGGCCTGTCGCTCAAGCCCACCGACTCCATGGTGGACATGAAGGTGGACATGGCCGGCTCGGCCGCGGTGTTGGGCGCCATGCGGGTGATTGCCTCCCTCAAGCCGCCCTTCCCCGTGCACGCCTTCATCGGCGCGTGCGAGAACATGCCCTCGGGCACCTCGTACCGGCCGAGCGACATCCTCACCTCGCGCTCGGGCAAGACGGTGGAGATCACCAACACGGACGCCGAGGGGCGTCTGGTGCTCGGGGACGTGCTCACCTGGGCGTGCGAGCACAAGCCGGCGGTGGTCATCGATCTGGCCACGCTCACCGGCGCGTGTGTCGTCGCCCTGGGCAACTACGTCGTGGGCGCCTTCGGCGAGAACGATGGCTCGGTCAACGACGTGCTGGAGGCGGCGCGCACGGCGGGCGAGGAGATGTGGCGCCTGCCCATGAGCGAGATGCAGAAGGACGCGCTGCGCTCGGACGTGGCGGACATGAAGAACTCCGGCGAGCGCTGGGGCGGGGCCATCAACGCGGCCTTCTTCCTCAAGGAGTTCGTCGGCGACACGCCGTGGGTCCACCTGGACATCGCCGGCCCGGCCACGAGCCCCAAGGAGCGGGGCTACAATGGCAAGGGCGGCACGGGCGTGGGCGTGCGCACGCTGGTGGAGTACGTGCGACGCCGCGCGACGTCGCTCGAGGCGGAGGGCGCCACCGAGGCCCCCGCGCCCAAGCCGTCGCGCGGCGGCAAGTCGAAGGGCTAGGCCCCTCAGGTCTGCTCGGGGATGACCAGCGGGCGGACGCTCTCGAAGAGGGCGTTCACCGTCTGGGGCACCTCGTCCGACGCGGTGGCCGGCCAGGTGGCGAGCATCATGAAGACGCGGCCGGGGCTGCCATCGCGCACCATGACCCGACCGCGCACGTTGTCGCCCACGGCGAAGTCGAAGCCCACGGCGCTGTCGGACATCTCCAGCGGCTCGGGGTCGCTGGTGACGAAGCCGGGCTGGCTGCGCAGGCCCACGGTGAGGCGCTCGGCGAACTGGGCGGGCGAGGCCACCGCCGGCGCCACCTGCATCACCACCTGGGCGCCGCTGGTGCGGTGGCGGAGGACGACGGGGATGGAGAGCCCCTCGGGCGTCTGCTCTCCCGGCTCGTCCAGCATCCACTCCCCGCCGGGCTGGGTGAGCTCGAAGCCGAGGGCCTGATCCACGTAGCGTTGGGGACCGGACTCCTCGAAGGACTGGGGCTGCTCCTGGGCCACGGGACCCGAGCCACCCGTGCCCTCGGGGGACGAGTCCCTCACCGCCTGCTTCGACGCGCTGCACGCGGTGCACAGCACGAGCAAGCCCCACCCCAACAACCGCCTTGCGTCCATTGTGTTCTCCCCCGACCCACTGGCCTTGTGGGCGCAACCTGGGGACGGGGGCGAGGAGCGGCCAGGGGTCCCCGCGCGCCAGCGGGGGGCGGCTGTCAAGCGGCGGAAACTTCGTCGGCGATGGCTTGCGCGGCGGCCAACGGATCCGCGGCGGTGTGGATGGGCCGACCCACCACGAGCAGATCCGCACCCGCACGCACCGCGAAGGCCGGCGTCTCGGCACGGCTCTGGTCCCCCCTGACCGCGCCCGCGGGGCGGATGCCCGGAGTGCAGAGGAAGGGAGCGGGCCCCAATTCCCGGCGGAAGGCCTCGGCCTCGCGGGGCGAGCACACCAGCCCATCCACCCCGGCGCGCACGGCCAGCCGCGCCAGCCGCAGCGCCGCCTCCTCGGGAGCGCCCGAGAGGCCCACCGAGGCCACGTCCTCGGCGGACATGGAGGTGAGCACCGTCACCGCGAGCACCTGGGGGGCCGCATGGCCCTTGGAGAGGGCCCCCTCGCGCACGCCCTTCACGGCGGCCCTCAGCATGGCCTCGCCCCCGGCGGC
Organism: Archangium sp.; assembly: GCF_036388035.1. GTDB lineage: Bacteria > Myxococcota > Myxococcia > Myxococcales > Myxococcaceae > Archangium. The sequence continues at coordinate 13,391 of NZ_DASVSO010000905.1, read as the reverse complement.
GTGCACGGTGAGCAGGGCCACGCCGAGCGCCCCGGCGCGCGCGGCCGCCAGCTCCACGGTGTTGGGGATGTCGTGCAGCTTCAAGTCGAGGAACACCCGGGCGCCCAGCTTCTGAAAGGCGAGCACGGCGGTGGGGCCATGCTCGACGAAGAGGGACAGGCCCACCTTGGCGTAGGCCACTTGGGGGGCCACCTGCTGGTAGAGGCGCAGGCCCTCGTCGAGCGGCAGATCTGCGGCGAGCGCGAGCCGGGCCCGCGCCTGGGAGGCGTCCGTCACGAGAGTCCTTCCTGGAGTTCCCGGTAGCTGCGAAGGAGCCGCTCGGACATCTCGCCCGGCAGCACGTTGCGCGCGGAGAAGAGCGCGTAGGAGACGAAGGCGTCGAGCGCCTCGAGCGTCATGGCGCGCGCCAGCGCCTCGCCGCCGCTGGAGACGTTGCGCTGGATGCGCGCCACGTCCACCCGGCCGTCCGGGCCGAGCTCCACCCCCTCGTACGCCGTCTCCAGGCCGGGCTGGGGCGACTCGAGGAAGCCGCGCATCAGGTCCGGGTTGGCGCCCGCGAGGCGCAGGGCGGTGTGGATCTGCGCGAGCAGCACGTTGAAGCGCTCCTCGGGGCCAAGGGGCGCCACGGACGGCGGAGGCGCCACGAAGGTGCCCGAGGGCCGCCGGGGCATGGACGCGCTGGACTTCGGGTGGAGCAGGAGCGCGCCATCGCTCGCACGCGCCTCCACCCAGATGAGGAAGGAGTAGAGGCTGCCCTCCCACGCGGAGCGCAGCGCGCCCACGGTGGTGTCGGTGGCGGCCCGGGCGAAGAGGGCCTCCTCGCCGGGGGGCGGGGCCTCGGGGCCGGCCACCACGGGCGTTTCATCCGGGAAGCGGCGGCGCAACCGCGACACCACCTCGCCGCGCTTCATCCCCTGGAGGACGAGGTCCTTGATGCGCTCCTGGAGCTTCACCGAGTCGCCATCGGCCGGGCGCCCCTCGAGGAAGAGGAAGCTGCCCTCCGTCATCTCGAAGAGGTTGAGCACCACCTCGCGCACCAGGTACGTCATGGCGCTGTAGAGGTTGGCCTCGGAGAGGAAGCCCTCGCGGGTGAGCACCGCGCCGATGCGCTGGGTGGGCGTCACCTTGGCGAGGGCGCGTTGGAGCTGCTCGGAGGTGATGAGACCGAGTTGCACCACCACGGCGCCCAGCCGCTCATGGCGCACGCTGGAGACGGCGAAGACGGGCTGCCCGTCGCGGAAGGTGATGGAGCGCTGCACCTCGCCGTGCTGGACGACGAGCTGGCCGCTGCGGAGGCCCGAGAGGACGTGGTTGAACACCTCCTCGATGGACAGCGAGCTCAGGCTGCCGGCGAAGAAGCCGGAGAGGGCGGCGGGCTCCCGCAACAGCACCATCCCCTCGGGCGCGTGGAAGTGCGCCGCGAGGGGACGGCCGGGAGAGAGGCCGGCGGCGAGCGAGCGCTCCAACTCGAGCGCGGTCGGCTCACCGCTCAGCCCCAGACGGGGTGTGGCCTTGGGGCGTGTCGCCACGCGCGGGCGTCCTTACTTCTTACCCTTCAGCTCTTCGTCGATGACGCTCTTGAACTCCTCGATGGGCTGCGCGCCCGACAGGAGGATGCCGTTGATGAAGAAGGCCGGCGTGCCAGTGACGCCCACCTTCTTGCCGGCCTCCAGGTCCGCGTTCACCGTCGCGGCCTTCTCGCCGGAGTCCAGGCACTTGTCGAACTTGCCCGTGTCCAGGCCCAGCTCCTTGGCGTAGCCCTTGAGCGCCGGCACCTCGAGCGCCTTCTGGTTGGCGAAGAGCGCGTCGTGGTACTCCCAGAACTTGCCCTGGTCATGCGCGCACAGCGCGGCCTCGGAGGCCTTGGGCGCCTGCTTGTGGAAGTCCAGGGGGAACTGGCGGAACACCAGGCGGACCTGGTTCGGGTACGCCTTGAGCACCTCGTCCACCGTGCCGATGGCGCGGCTGCAGAACGGGCACTGGAAGTCGCTGAACTCCACGATGGTGATGGGCGCGCCCTCGGGACCCTTGGCCGGGCCGGTGGCCTCCACCTGCTTGCGCTCCACCGGGGCCTTCGGGGGCTCGGGCAGGGTGATCGTCACGTTGTTGTTCTTCTTCAGCTCGGCGAAGAACTCCCGCGCGCGCTCCTGCTTCTTGGAGCCGGAGAGGAAGTCGACGATCTGCGGCTTCACCTGCTCGAAGGTGGTGCCCGGGGGCAGCCGCTCCTTGGCCTCGTCGTACAGCTTCTTGATCTCCGCCTCGGGCGGCTGCGGAATCTTGTCGTCGACCTCGGCCTTGACGAGCTGCTCCTCGGTCATGTTCCGCTTCTTGGCCTCGGCCTGCACGAGCTTCTCCACCACGAAGCCGTCGAGGCCCTGCTTGCGGAGCTGGAACTTCTGCTTCTCCAGGTTGGCCAGCGGCTCCTTGATGCGGTCGTTGAGCTCGCCGAAGGTGATCTTCTGCCCGTCGCCGAAGGTGGCCACGACCGTGTCGGCCGAGGGCTCCGCCGAGGGGGCGGTCGCGGTGGGGGCGGTCGCCGGAGCCTTCTCCTTGTTGCAGCCGGAGAAGAGGGAGGCCGCCAGGAGCGCGGCCAGAAGAGTGGAAGTAGAGCGCATGAGCATGGGTAGGGGTCCTTAGTCGAGAAAACCGGGGACCCGCAAAGAAATTTCTTGGGAGGAGCGCGAAGCCGTTTTTCAGGCCACCAGGGGCTCGAGGGCGAGCTCCGGCAGGCGCAGCTCGGGCAGCTCCAGGAGCTTGCGCGCCGGGACGACCTCGTAGCTGCTCGGGTCGGCCAGCACCGCCTTCACCAGCTTCTGGTTGAGCGCGTGCCCCGTCTTGAAGGCCTTGAGGTGGCCCACCACCGGCCGGCCGAAGAGCGAGATGTCGCCCACGGCGTCGAGGATCTTGTGACGCACGAACTCGTCCGGGAAGCGCAGGCCATCCGGGTTGAGGATGGAGAACTCGTCCACCACGATGGCGTTGTCCAGCGAGCCACCGCGCGCCAAGCCCATCTTCTTGAGCATCTCCACGTCCCGGAGGAAGCCGAAGGTGCGCGCGCGGGAGATCTCCCGGTGGAAGCACCGGTCGGAGAACTCCAGGTCGAAGGCCTGCTCGGTGATGAGCGGGTGCTTGAAGTCGATGGAGCAGGAGATGCGGAAGCGGCTGGCGGGAGACAGGCTGGCCTCCTTGTCACCATCCGTCACGGAGACCGTCTTCTTCATGACGAGCAGGCGGCGGGGCTCCTCCTGCTCGCGCATGCCCGCCTCGGCGATGAGGGCGGCGAAGGGCGCGGCGCTGCCATCCATGATGGGCACCTCGGGGCCGTCCAGCTCCACGCGCACGTTGTCCAGCCCCATGCCGGCCAGCGCCGCCATCAGGTGCTCGATGGTGCTCACCTTCACCCCGTCCTTGCCCAGGGTGGTGGCCAGCGCGGTGTCCACCACGTACTCGGTGAGCGCGGGGATGGCCACCGGACGCGCGGCGTCCGTGCGCACGAAGACGATGCCGTGGTTCACCGGCGCCGGCAGCAGCGAGAGGTTCACCGGCGCGCCAGAGTGCAGGCCCACGCCCTGGCAACGGACGGGGTGGGAGAGGGTGCGCTGGTTGTACGTGTGAGAAGGCATGGTCGGTGTCGCCTCGTCGATACGGGTCCTGCAATGTTCACTGCCCATCTGACGCGCCGCGTATCGATGCAAGCCACACGCCACGAAACCCTCGTGGGGGAGGGGTCCCCGTGGGGGCCCCATGCGAACCCAAGTGTTTGGACTCACTGGGTTTTCTCGTTGGCTCGCGGGGGCAACCGAAGCAGCCGGCTCCCCTTCCCCCCTCGACTCGCTGTGCACCTACCCCGTCACCCTGACAAATGTGTCAGAACTTCCACACGTCGCCCGCGGCGTCCAGGCGCGTCATGACGCGACCCAATAACGCAAGCGGATGCCCGGAATCAAACGGTTGACTCACGAAACCGTGAAGCGTGGGGGAGTTGCGGTGACAGGTATCCGACAGTGGAGTCAGCGCGTGGCCGCGAGGAAGCGGTCTCGCAGCAGCTCGGCTTCGGCCCGATCGAAGGTGAAGCCCCGGAGCTGGGCCCGCCGACTGACGGCCGCGAAGGTGTTCTCCAGCACCATGGAGAAGGCGCGCAGGTCCTCGATGAGGCGGGTGCGCACGGCGGGGCCCTCGGGAGGCCAGGGCAGCTCGGTGAGGAGCGCGCTGAACCGGTCGAAGGCCTCGTAGTCCACGTAGCGCAGCAGCTGGTAGCTGCCGTCCTGGAAGTAGCCGAGGAAGGCCACGATGCTGGAGATGACGGCCTCGGCGGAGGCCACGTCGTCGTTGCGCAGGTGGCCCTCGGCGGCGCGGCACAGCTGGGAGAAGACCCAGAGATCCTTGCGCAGCCGCTCGGCGGACTCCATGGGGGCGGTGAGCTGCTCGAAGGGGGCCTCGCCGGAGGCGGAGCCGGGAGCGAGCGCCTCGGTGAGCGCCACCACCTGGGCCTGGAAGAGCTGGGTGAAGGCGTAGGAGGCGCGGGCGGCGGCGGCCCGGTCCCGGTCCAGCTCCACGAGGATGTCGCGGGAGATGCGGGCCGTCTCGCGGGCGATGTCGCGGGCAATGCGCAGACACGCGGCCTGGAGGGGCTTGGGGCCCCCCTTGGGGGCGAGCTCGTTGCGCATGTAGCCCACCAGGCTCAGCGCCTCGTTGCGCACCAGGACGAGCAGCACGCGCACGCGGCGGGGGATGGCGCCCTGGGAGTCCTGGCTCACGTAGGCCAGGTAGTGCAGGAGGCGGAAGAGGGCCAGGTAGGTGGTGGTGTAGAGGGGCCGGGTCTCCTGCGGCACCGTGGCGAGCAGCGACAGCAGGCGCACGGAGCGCAGCCGGTCGTACTCCAGGCGGAACTCGGTGAGGCGGAAAGGCCGGAAGTAGCGGTTGAGGACGATCTCCCGCAGGACGAGGTTGCCCACGTCGTTGAAGAGGTTCAGCCCGCACTCCGGCAGCTGCAGCAGGTGGTCGATGAGGTTGCGCAGCGACTCGAAGGACTGGCGCAGGACGAAGAGGCTCTCCTGGGGCGTCTCCTGGGACTGCTCGCCCTCGATGCGCGAGCGGCGCATGTTGTCGTCGGCGAGCTGCGTCTCCACGTAGCGGCGGAACTGGAGCTTCTGGTCCGAGTCCGGATCCAACAGGTGGCGCGCGAGGCGGATGGCCTGACTCAGGGTGGCGCGGACGTCCTTGAGCTCCTCGCGGAAGTCGCGGGTGACGAGCGGCTGCTCCTGGTCGAGGACGCCGTTCTCGTGCAGGTGGACGTAGCGCTCCATGCCGCGCAGCAGCATCTCGAACTCGAAGAGGAGCTCCTCGCGGGCCTCCACGGGCAGCACGCGCAACCAGCGCTCGCGCTCGGTGAGGAAGCCGGCGCGGTTGCCCTGCGAGGCGCGGACGAGCTCCTCGTAGAAGTCACGGGGGACGCGGGACATGCGAGGCGGCGGAACGGCCGTCACGGAGGTGCTCACCAGAGGGACCCTTGCGCCGTGGGAGGCGCCTTCTTGTTGAAATACGCGTACGCATGGTGCGTGGCCACCCGGCCCCGCGGAGTGCGCTGGAGGAAGCCTTCCTGGAGGAGGAAGGGCTCGTAGACATCCTCGATGGTATCGCGCTGCTCGCCCACGCTGGCGGCGATCGTCTCCACGCCCACCGGCCCCCCGCCGAACTTCTCGAGGATGGTGAGGAGGATCTTGCGGTCCATCGCATCCAGGCCGGAGGCGTCCACGCCGAGCCGCGTCAGCGCATCGGAGGCCAGCGCCTGGGTGATGCGCCCATCCCCCTCCACCTGGGCGAAGTCGCGCAGCCGGCGCAGCAGCCGGTTGGCGATACGGGGCGTGCCCCGGGCGCGGGTGGAGATCTCCTTCGCCCCGTCGCGCTCCAGCTTCACCCCGAGGATGCGGGCCGAGCGGTTGAGGATCATCTCCAGGTGCTTGGGCTCGTAGTACTCGAGCCGCTCCTGAATCTGGAAGCGGTCGCGCAGCGGCGAGGTGAGCAGGCCCGTGCGGGTAGTGGCGCCGATGAGGGTGAAGGGCGGCAGGTCGATCTTCATCGCCCGGGCGGCGGGGCCGGTGTCGATGGTGATGTCCAGCCGGAAGTCCTCCATGGCCGGGTAGAGGTACTCCTCGATGGCGGCGTTGAGGCGGTGGACCTCGTCGATGAAGAGGATGTCGCGCTCGTTGAGGTTGGTGAGGAGCCCGGCCAGGTCGCCCTTGCGCTCGAGCGCGGGGCCGCTGGTGACATGGATGCCCACGCCCAGCTCGTTGGCCATGATGTAGGCGAGCGACGTCTTGCCCAGACCCGGAGGGCCCGAGAAGAGGCAGTGGTCGAGCGACTCCCCACGGCTCTTGGCCGCCTGCACGTACACCTTGAGCTTCTCGACGACGGCGCCCTGGCCCACGTACTCGTCGAAGGTGCGCGGACGGAGGGAGGCCTCGACGCGGACCTCGTCGTTGAGCGCATCTCCCGAGAGTGTGTCGTCGGACTTCCGCTTCGCCATGACCTGAGGTTCCTCTGCCGTCACCCTACCAGAACGGCCCCTGTGTCGCGGACCCTCTCGCGGCGCTAGACTCCCGGGCGCCCGCCGCCAGCCCGTCTGCCCAGGGAGCATGCCCCCCGTGAAGGGACTCGTCTTCGAACTCTCCGTCCCCAAGTACGTCCTCGCCAAGGGAATTGGGGGGGTGTACCCGAAGGTGCACTACGGGCGTGGGAGCTGTCTCTCCCTGCGTGACCTGGCCTCCCCCACCCTGCCCGGCCCGGACTGGGTGCGCCTGCGCCCCCTGCTGACGGGGCTGTGCGGCTCGGACATGGGGACGCTCTTCTTCAAGATGAGCCCCCAGAGCGAGCCCTTCAACAGTTTTCCCGCGGTGCTCGGCCACGAGGTACTCGCCGAGGTGACGGAGCTGGGGCCCCAGGCGCGCGGCGTGGAGGTGGGCCAGAAGGTGGCGGTGAACCCGCTGCTGCCCTGCCGCCTGCGGGGCATCCAGCCGCCGTGCCGGCCCTGCGCCGCCGGCCAGGAGAACGGCTGCGAGCACACCGCCGAGGGCTGCCTCGCACCGGGGCAGATGATCGGCTTCCAGAAGGATCTGCCCGGGGGCATGGGGACGGAGATGGTGGCGCACCCCTCGCAGCTCCACCCGCTGCCGGACGGGGTGGGCGACAAGGCGGGCGTGCTGGTGGAGCCCCTGGCGGTGAGCCTGCACGCGGTGCTGAAGGTGCCGCTGAGGGACGAGGACCGGGTGCTGGTGATTGGCGGCGGGCCGGTGGCCTTCGCGTGCCTGTGGGCCCTCCGCGCGCTGGGCTCCCGCTGCCACGTGACGCTGCTGGCGGCCGAGGCGTACCAGCTCCAGGTGGCGAAGCAGCTCGGGGCGGACGAGGCCTTCCGGGTGATGCGCGACGACACCGCCGAGGCCGAGGAGGTGGCTCGGCGCACGGGCGCCAAGGTGTACCGCCCCATCCTCGGCCCGCCGGCGCTCATGGGCGGCTACGAGGTGACGTTCGACTGCATCGGCAGCGCGGCCTCGGTGCAGGACTCGCTGCGCTACACGCGCTCGCTGGGCAAGGTGGTGCTGGTGGGGGCGGCGGGGATTCTCGAGCGCGTGGACTGGACAACGGTGTGGCGCAACGAGCTGACGCTGCTCGGCTCCTACGTGTATGGACCGGAGAGCTTCCGGGGCGAGCGCAAGCACACCTTCGACCTCGTGCTGGAGTTGCTCGCCCGCCGGGAAGGCCCGGATCCGAGCATGCTGGTGACACATACCTTTCCCCTCGCGCGTTACCAGGAGGCCATCGAGGCCAACCTGGCGCGTGGCCGCTCCCAGTCGGTGAAGACCGTCTTCGACCTCACGGTGAACCCATGAACGCCTCCTTCCGTCCCCTCCCCTTCCTCTCCGAGGCCCGCGCCGAGCCGGTGTCCAGCCTGCGCCTGCAGAAGCTCCGCCGTGCCGCCCAGGAGGCGCGCGAGGCCTTCACCGCGGGCGGGTCGGTGGCCGCGGTGGTGACGTGCGACCTCGTCACCTTCCCCTACCCGTCGCTGTTCGCCTTCAGCGGAGGGGCGCTGTCGCCGGCGCCCTACGTGATGATGACGAACCGGATGCAGGTGGTGCAGTTCCTGGAGGACGGGGTGACGCGCACCCTGCTCTTCAACCCGAGCGACTACGAGCGGGGACGGGCGGCGCCCTTCTACAAGGCCCTGCAGGAGAAGTACGGCGACTTCATCTCGAACAAGCTGATGAGCCAGCCGCACGGCACGGTGCAGAGCCACCTGGCGTCGCTGGGGCTGCTGCCGGACAACGTGGACTACATCGCGTTCGACCACCTGCACGTGCAGGACGTGCGGCAGTGGCTGGGCGGCGACGGAGTGCCGGCGTACTTCCCCCGGGCGAAGCTGCTGGTGCAGCGGGCCGAGTGGGAGTCGGTGAAGAACCTGCACCCGCTGGAGAAGGTCTGGTACGTGCCGGGCGGGACGGACGGGGTGCCGGAGGAGCGGGTGGTGCTGCTGGACGGCGACGTGTGGCTGGGCCGGGGCGCGGCGCTCCTGTCGACGCCGGGGCACACCATGGGGAACATGTCGCTCGCGGTGGCCACGGACCAGGAGGTGTTCGTGGTGAGTGAGAACGGCGTGGCCTCGGAGAGCTACACGCCGCTGCAGTCGCGCATCCCCGGGGTGCGCGCCTACGCCGAGCAGATGGGCTGGGAAGTGGTGCTCAACGGCAACACCCGCGAGAGCTCGCTGGAGCAGTACACCTCGATGGTTGTCGAGAAGGTGTTCGCGGGCCCCTCGCGCGTGGAGGGGGCCTTCGTGAACTTCCATCCCTCGTCGCTGCTGACGAGCTCGCTGGTGGCCCCGGGCCTCTCGCCCACCATCACCCTGCCCGCTCCGAACCACGGAGACATCCGCCCGACGCCGGCCGCCCGCCGCGCCGCCTGACCAGGCTCCTTACCGTGCTCACACCCAACGACGTTCGAAAGCTGGCCCTGGCGCTGCCCGGGGCCGAGGAACAAGACCACTTGTCCCTCGAGGAGCAGGACGCCTTCGTGCGGATGCAACCCGCCGTCTTCGCGGTCACGCCCTGGGGCCACCAGGGTTGGACGAGCGTCGAGCTCGCGCGCGTGGACCGCGCACTCTGACCTCGATCTTCGCTCAGAAGGAGAACACCGCGCCTGTCTCGATGCCCAACGCCGAGCGCACCGGGTCGACGCGGGCCTCGTCCACCGCCTGGAGCTGGAAGCGCGAGCGGTGGAAGAAGCCCTCCACGATGAAGGCCAGCGCGCTCAGGGGCTTGAACTCGTAGCCCAGGCGCGCCGCGCCGTTGTAGTGCATTCCTGGGCCAGTGCCCGCGAGGACGGCCGTGCCGAAGCTCGGCTCCGCCTGCGGAGGGCCGGGGTAGGAGTAGGAGGGCAGCACCGTCTCGGGCTCGAGCACCTTCTGGTAGCCCGCCATGCCGTAGACGGCGTGCTTGTCCATCACATGCCGCACCGAGAGGAAGCCTCCCACCTCGCGCACGTCTTGGGCCGTGTGGCCCTGAGCCAGCGTCAGCAGGCCGAGGTTGGCGGTGTTCTGCCCGTAGTTGAGCTCCAGCCGCACCTGGGTGGTCGCGGTGGCGGCGAGCTCCGAGAAGAGGACGGCGGCGAAGGCGTTTCCAACGCGCTCATCCGGGGCCTCGAGGTTGAAGGTCAGCCGCGTGGCGATGGCCGACACGCCCACCCTGCTCTTGCCGAACTTGTAGGCGCCGCGCACCGCCAGCGTGGGCAGGGCGGCGAGCTCCAGGGCCGCCTCCTTGGCCGTCACGTTGGGGGCGGGGAAGCCCACCGCCGCGCCCAGCTCGAAGGACGGTGCGCTGTAGAGGTACTTGAACTGCTGGCGCATGAAGCCGCTGTTGCCCGCCTGGAAGAGATTGCCCACCAGGTTGATGAGGTGCGGGTTGAGTGGGGAGTGCAGGTCCCAGTCCTGCCCCAGCGCCAGCGTATGGCCAGGGTGGAAGGTGTAGTCCACGCGCGCCAGCCGCAAGCGGGGCAGGCTGGCCACCGTGGGGGTGGCCTTGGTGAAGTCCACGAAGTCGACCTCGAGCTGGCCCCGCACCGGGCCCTTCTCGTTGACCCATAAGCCAGCGCGCGACTGCGCCACCTGGAAGGAGTAGCGGGCCCGGTCCGGGGAGACGGAGAGCACGGGGTGGCCCGCCGCGGTGATGGCCACCGCGTTGGGCTGGCCGAAGGACTCCACCGCCCGGTCGGAGATCACGACGCGGGGGATGATCAGCCCATAGAAGCGGAAGAGGTTGCCCTCCTCCACGGCGGGACTGGCGGGCGCCGGAGGAGCGGCCACGGCCGGAGGAGTCCCCCCGGCGGAGGGAGCTTGGGCGAGCGCGCTGGAAGCCGTGCACAGTCCACCCGAGACGAGCAACGCGGCGAGTCGAGCCTTCTTCAAGGACAGCTCCTGGGAGAATGGACGCTCCGTCCTCGCATACTGAGCCCGTCTCATCCATGAGGATGAAGCCGGCTCGTGTCACTCTCCAACACTCAGGCCAGCGCGGCGGACCGCGGACTCGGCTCGAAGCGGATGGGCAGGCGGGCCGGGCCGTGTACGTGGATCGCCTTGCGCGGCTCCCAGGGCGCATCACTCGCCAGCGCGAAGCCCTCTACCCGCTCCAGGAAGACCGAGAGCGCGATCCGGGCCTCCAGGCGCGAGAGGGGTGCCCCGATACAGAAGTGGATGCCGTGCCCGAACGCGATATGCGGGTTGGGATCACGTGTGAGGTCGAACCGGTCCGCGTCATGGAACTTCCGTGGATCCCGGTTCGCCGAGCCGATCATGGGCATCACCATCTTCCCGACCGGGATCACCTGGTCATGCATCCGCACCTCGCGCCTCGTCACGCGCCACATCGCCTGGACCGGCGAGCGGTAACGCAAGACCTCCTCGATCGCCGAGGGCAAGAGGTCCGGCGACTCCCTGAGCCGGGCGAGCTGGCCCGGGTTCTCGATGAGGCACAGGATCGCGTTGCTGATCAGGTTCGTCGTCGTCTCGTGGCCCGCCACGAGGAGGAGCTGAAAGAAGCCCAGGATTTCCTCCTCCTTCAGCCGCTCGCCATCCACCTCGGCTTCGACGAGCCGGGTCAAGAGGTCGTCTTTCGGCGCCACCCGTCGCTGCTCGATCAGGCCCTCCAGGTAGGCGCTCATCTCGTCCGTCACGGCCCTGAACTCCCTGTGCACCCGGGCCGCCTCCTCGCCCCCTGAGACGGTGTGGCTGAGGGCCAGGATGACGTCGCTCCAACGTCGGAACCGCGGCTGGTCCTCCACGGGCGCGCCAAGCAACTCCGCGATCACCATCAGTGGGAGGGGGACGGAAAAGTCCGAGACCAGGTCCATCTCTCCGCGCCCGAGCGTCTGCTCCAGAAGCTCGCGCGACAGCTCCCGGATGCGGGGCTCGAGGCTCGACACGGCCCGCTGCGTGAAGGCCCGCATGATGAGGGCACGCAGCTTCGTGTGACGCGGCGGGTCGGAGAAGACGAGCCATTGAGAAGTCGCGGCCGTCGGGGGCGCGATGATGGAGCTGAACGCTTCGTGATCGTTGAGCACGCGCTTCACGCCCTCGTAATCGAAGATCATCCATAGATCGGCGAGTGGCTCGTGAAGCACGGGAGAGCGGCTCCGGAGCTGCTCGTACGCGGGATGGGGATTGCGACGCATCTCCTCGGAGAAGAAGTTCATCATGGCTCACGGCCTCCATCGTGCGGAGTACGGTATAAAGACAGGGCATGGAGCGCTTGAACGAATCGCGGATCGGTGCCGTGCTCACGGAGGCGTTCGCGGTACGGGCCTCGACCGGCACGCTCTCGACTCTTCACGCCCAGCACGGCGTGGGGGTCCTCGTCGGACTGGACGGCGACGTGACCGTGACCGTGCCGGGCCGCGAGCCCGTGAGCGGACGGGTGGTCGTGGTGCCGCCCCATCTGCCACATGCCACCGCCTGCCCCGGGCCCACCCTCGGGATCCTCTACGATCCAGAGCTGGCGCCGCACGTCGCGGGTTACTCGCGCGTACGGGGAGGGGCCTTCCCGCTCGAAGGCCGCCTCGCGGCGCGGTTCGGAGCGGCTCCGGCCTCGCACCGCGCCGACCTGTCCCGCCCCGAGGTCCTCGACGGCCTCGCGCGTGAGTACGCGGTTTGGCTCGCGAAGGAGTCACCACGCCGAGAGCCCGACAGTCGCGTCATCCGCGTCCTGGAGGCCTTGCGCGATCCCAGCGTCGACCGGCGTCCTGTCCTCGCCCAGGTGGGGATTTCCCAGGCGCACCTGCAAGCCCTCTTCGTCCGCGATGTGGGGCTGCCCATCCGCACCTTCCAGCTCTGGCACCGCCTCCTCGTCGCGGTGGCGGCGCTCGCGCGTCTGGATGCAACGAGCGCCGCTCACTTCGCGGGGTTCGCCGACCTCGCGCACTTCTCACGCACCTGTCGTCGCATGCTGGGCTACGCCCCGACCGCGCTGCGCAGCGGGCTCCTCGAATAAATTCTCCGGTGGCGGAATTCGGGGGAGTCGGGGAAAATGAGGCCTGAGACCCCCTCCGGAGGAACCATGACGAACCCGATCTCTTCAAAGTTCAAGCGTCGGCTTCCGCCGCCTCCTCCGAAGCCGAAGCCCGAGCCGGCAACGAAGCCGCAGGCCAAGGTCCAACCGAAAGCTCAGCCCAAGGCTCAGCCGAAGACTCAGCCGAAGGCGCCACCGCCCGGGCTGAGTGATGATTCCAGCTTCACGCCCGCCCCACCCAGGCGCGCGGCGCCGGACGCATCGAGAGCGCAGCCTCCGCCCTCACTTCCCACGGCGACGGACATCTCGGCGACCCGGCTGCACCACATGGTCGTGAGCGCGCAGCTCGGAGCGCCCAACGGCGCCCCAACGCTGTCCCCTCCCCACGCCCAGCCGAGCCTGACGCGACACCTGGCCCAGACGGTGACGGCGAGCACCACCGCCGCCGCGAGCCCCACCGCCACCGCCGCGAGCACCACCGCCGCGAGCACCACCACCGCCGCTCCCGGCGCGGGCGGCTACGATCCGGCCGCGGCGGACGCGCACATGTCGCGGTTCCGCTACTCGGAAGAGGGAGCCCAGGGCACGCAGCTCACCGAGTCCATCGCGATGATGGAACTCAACGGTGGCAAGCCCGACCAGGGCTCGGATGGCGCGCTCAACTGCAACCAGGCCACGGCGGAGGCGCAGTCGTACTTCCGCGGCCAGAACCCACCGGTGAACACGGAAATCGTGGTCGCCGACGGCCACTCGGTGCTGCGCATGCCGGACGGCCAGTACTACGATCCCTCCCGCGTGATGCGAGGCGGGCCCGGCGGGAGCTCGATGTTGAGCGCCGAGGAG
>NZ_DASVSO010000904.1:0-18695 GCF_036388035.1 Archangium sp. | reverse complement strand
CCCGGCGCCCCCGCGGTGGCGGAGCGGATGCGGCAGCGGGACGTGAATGTGCGGGCATTCCAGGGGCTGGCGGTCGTCGGGGACGCGCTCCGGATCGGCTGTGGCCCGTGGACCCTGATGGAGGCGGCGCTCACGGCGCTGCGAGAGGCTCTGCGATGAGAGTGACGCTGTTCGACTACGGAGCGGGCAACCTGCACTCGCTGGCCAAGGCCCTGGCCACGGCCGCGGACGTCGAGGTTCGCGTCCAGGAGGATCCAATCCGGGCGCTCGACACGGACCTGCTGGTGCTGCCGGGCGTGGGTGCCTTCGGCGCGGCGGCGGCGCGGCTGGAGCCGGGGCGCGACAAGATGCGGCGCGCGCTGGAGGACGGCCTGCCCTGCCTGGGCATCTGCCTGGGCATGCAGCTCATGTTCGACACGAGCGACGAGGGCGGGGGCTGGGGCCTGGGCGTCTTCCGCGGCCAGGTGACGAAGCTGCGCTCCCAGCGCGTGCCCCACATCGGGTGGAACTCGGTGGAGGAGGACACCGCACTGAAGAGCGCGAAGCTGGGCACCGTCTACTACGCGCACAGCTACGTCTGCCGCGCCGAGGAGCCCAACGTCGTGGTGGGTTGGACCACGCACGAGGAGGACCGCTTCCCCGCGGCGGTGCGGCGCGGGAACGTGCTCGGGGTGCAGTTCCACCCGGAGAAGAGCTCGGCGGCCGGCGTGCGCTTCGTGCAGGCCTTCCTCGAGGAGGTCCGCAAGTGATCGCCATTCCGGCAATCGACCTTCGGGAGGGGGCCTGCGTGCAGCTCGTGGGCGGCTCGTATTCCGACGAGCGGGTGCGTGTGAAGGACCCGATGGACGCGCTGCTGCGCTGGCGTTCCCACGGCTTCAGGACCTTCCACGTGGTGGACCTGGACGCCGCGCTGGGCAAGGGCTCCAACGAGGGCCCCATCGGAAAGTTGTTGAGCCATGAGCCGGGGCTCACCTTCTCGGTGGGCGGTGGCGTGCGGAGCACGGCCAAGGTGGAGGCGGTGCTCGCGCTGGGGGCGGCCTACGTGGTGGTGGGCACGCGGGCCATCGAGGACGGGGCGTGGCTGCGCGAGGTGGCCGAGCGCTTCCCGGGCCGCGTGGTGGTGGCCGCGGACGTGAAGGGTCGCGAGGTGGTGACGCGCGGCTGGACGGCGGGCAGCGCCCGGGACATCCGCGAGGTGCTCGAGTCGCTGGAGCCGCTGCCCCTGGCGGGCCTGCTGGTGACGGCGGTTCACAAGGAGGGGCAGATGGAGGGCGTGGACCTGCCGCTGATGGAGGAGGTGGCCCAGACGAGCCGCCACCCCCTGTACGCCTCGGGTGGGGTGACGACGGTGGAGGACCTGCGGGCCCTCGGGCGCGTAGGGGCCTTCGGGGCCGTCATTGGCATGGCGCTGTACACGGGCACGCTGGACGCGGCCGAAGTGGCGAGGGAGTTCGCATGACGACCATCGTTCGAGAGACGAAGGAGACGAAGGTCACGGTGGACATCGCCCTGGGCAAGGGCGTGGCCAAGGTGGACACGGGCCAGCCCTTCTTCGACCACATGCTGTCCACCTTCGCGCGCTACGCGGGGCTGGATCTGACGCTCCACGCGCGCGGCGACCTGCGGCACCACCTCATGGAGGACGTGGCCATCACCCTGGGCACGGCGGTGCAGAAGGTGATTCCCGCCACCGCCGCCCGCTACGGCGAGCGCACCGTGCCCATGGACGACGCGCTGGTGCAGGCCTGCATCGACGTGGCCGGACGCTTCTATTACCGGGGGCCACTGCGCAACAAACTCTACGAGCACGTCATGCGCTCGTTCTGCGAGCACGCGAAGGTAACGCTGCACCTGCGCATTCTTCGCGGCAAGGACAGCCACCACGTGACGGAGGCGGCCTTCAAGGCGCTCGGCATGGCGCTGCGCGACGCGATGGTGGACTCGGGCGTGGTGTTCAGCACGAAGGGCGCCGTTGCCCTGGAGGTGAAGTGAGATGCTCACACGGCGACTGATTGTGTGCTTGGACGTGAAGGGCGGGCGCGTGGTGAAGGGCGTCCAGTTCGAGGGCCTGCGCGACGTGGGCGACCCGGTGGAGTTGGCCATGCGCTACGAGGAGGCGGGCGCCGACGAGGTGACCTTCCTCGACATCTCCGCGAGCAACGAGGAGCGCAGCACCCTGTGGGACCTGGTGCGGCGCACGGCGGAGCGGCTGTTCATCCCGCTGACGGTGGGCGGTGGCGTGCGCACGGTGGACGACGTGGGCCGGGCGCTGCGGGCGGGCGCGGACAAGGTGAGCATCAACTCGGCGGCCGTGGCCCGGCCCGAGGTCCTCACCGAGTGCGCCGAGCGCTTCGGCGCCCAGTGCGTGGTGGCGAGCATCGACGCCAAGAGGGACGGCGACAGGTGGCGCGTGTACACCCACGGCGGCAAGCGGGCCACGGACCTGGACGCGGTGGCCTGGGCGCGCGAGTGCGTGAAGCGGGGCGCGGGTGAAATCCTCCTCACGAGCATCGATCGGGACGGAGCCCGTTCGGGGTATGACCTGGCGCTGACGCGGGTGGTCGCCGAGGGGGTGGCCGTTCCCGTCATCGCCTCGGGTGGCGCGGGCAACGCGGAGCACATCCGGGCCGCGCTGAAGGAAGGGCAGGCGGACGCGGCGCTGGTGGCGGGCATCCTCCACGACGGCGTCACCACCGTCGGGGCGATCAAGACGTTGCTCCAGGAGAGCGGTCTCAAGGTCAGGAGCCTCTGAATGGACGCGCGGTCGGCGATGCAGGCGGTGGAGGAGGTGGCGCGCAGGTCGGGAGACGTGGCGCTCGGCTTCTTCCGCAAGGGCATCCAGGTGCACACCAAGGGGGACGGGACGCCGGTGACGGTGGCGGACCAGACGGCCGAGCGGACGGCACGCGAGTGGATTGAGTCCCACTTCCCCGAGGACGGCATTCTCGGGGAGGAGTTCGGCGAGACGCGGCCCGGAGCGAAGCGCCGGTGGATCCTCGACCCGATTGACGGCACGAAGTCGTTCATCCGCGGCGTGCCGCTGTGGGGCACGCTGGTGGCGCTGGCGGAGGGGGAGCGCATCCTCGCGGGCGCGGCGTACTTCCCGCCGGTGGGGGACATGCTGGTGGCGGCACCAGGGCAGGGGTGCTGGTGGAACGGGAAGCGGACGTGGGTGTCGGAGCAGGCGGACCTCTCCCTGGCGACGGTGCTGGCCACGGACGAGCGCTTCCGGGTGTACCCGGAGCGCGGGGTGAAGTGGCGCGCGCTGACGGCGAAGGCGCTCGTCTCGCGGACGTGGGGGGACTGCTACGGCTACCTGCTGCTGGCCACGGGACGGGCGGAGGTGATGATCGACGAGGAGCTGTCGTCGTGGGACGCGGCGGCGCTGCAGCCCATCATCGAGGAGGCGGGTGGGGTGTTCACGGACTGGACGGGGACGAGGACCTCGTTCGGCGGCAACGCGATCGCGACGAACGCGGCGCTCGCGGGCCAGGTGCGCGAGCTGCTGGGCGCGACGAAGAGGGAATGATGCTGGACTTGTCGAAGCTGGATTTCACCAAGGGCAACGGCATGGTGACGGTGGTGACGCAGGACGCGCACACCGGCGACCTGCTGATGGTGGCGCACGCGGACCGCGAGGCGTTGGAGAAGACGCTGGAGACGGGCGAGATGTACTACCGCTCGCGCACGCGCGGGCTGTGGCACAAGGGCGGGACGAGCGGGAACGTGCAGCGGGTGGTGTCGCTGACGGCGGACTGTGATGGGGACGCGGTGCTGGCGCGGGTGCGGAAGGCGGGCCCGTCGTGCCACACCGGGGCGGAGACCTGCTTCGACATCGGTCCGGTGGACGCGCTCGTCGAGCTGGACCGGACCCTCACCCAGCGGGCGGCGAAGGCGCCGGAGCCGGGGGAGAAGCCGAGCTACACGCGGCGGCTGCTGGACGACCGGAACCTGCGGCTGAAGAAGATCGGCGAGGAGGCGGTGGAGCTGGTGACGGCGTGCGCGGACGGGGATAAGGAGCGCGCGGTGGAGGAGGCGGCGGACGTGCTCTACCACGTGCTCGTGGCGGTGCGCCCGCTGGGGGTGACGCTGGACGACGTGAAGGCGGTGCTCGCGCGCCGTGCCGGAAAGCCATGAAGAACATCCAGAAGCGCGGGGGCCTGGTGCGTGTGGCCCGGTGGACGGGACTGCTGGTGGCCATCGCCCTGGTCGCCATTGCCGCCGATGCGTGGACCGCGCTGGGCCGGCGTGCCGACGGTGAGCGACGCGTGCGCATGGAGCGCTCGCCCCAGTGGCAGGACGGGCACTTCGAGAACCCGCAGCCGCTCTTCAACGACTGGTGGGGCTCGCTGAGAGCCATGTTCGGCGCGAGCCCCTACGTGGGCCCCGCGGAGCCGCTGCCCACGGTGCCGGGCGACGGCCGCCGGTTCGAGACGCCGCCCAGCACGGGCCTGCGCGTCACCTGGCTCGGGCACTCCTCGGTGCTCATCGAGATCGACGGCCACCGCGTCCTCACCGACCCCGTCTGGAGCGAGCGCGCCTCGCCGCTGAGCTGGGTGGGCCCGAAACGCTGGTACGCCCCGCCGATTCCGCTCGCGGAGCTGCCCCCCATCGACGCGGTCGTCATCTCGCACGACCATTACGACCATCTCGACTACCCCACCGTCTTGGCGATGAAGGACTGGGACACCACCTTCGTGGTGCCGCTCGGCGTGGGCGCGCATCTGGCGTCGTGGGGGGTGCCCGAGGCCCGCATCGTCGAGCTCGACTGGTGGGAGCGCACGCGGGTGCGTGGGCTCGAGATCGTCGGTACGCCCTCGCGCCATGCCTCGGGGCGCACCGGCATCGACAAGGACGCAACCCTGTGGGCGGGCTTCGCGCTCCTCGGGCCCCAGCACCGCGCGTACTACTCGGGGGACACGGGGCTGTTCCCCGCGATGAAGGACATCGGCGCGCGCCTCGGGCCCTTCGACGTGACGATGATCGAGGTGGGCCAGTACCACAGTGCGTGGCCTGACTGGCACATCGGGCCCGAGCAGGCCGTCCTCGCCCACCGGATGGTCCAGGGCCGCGTCCTCCTGCCCGTGCACTGGGGACTCTTCACCCTCGCCGCCCATGGCTGGACCGAGCCCATCGAACGCGTGCTCGCCGCGGCCGAGAAGGCAGGCGATACCGTGGTCGTCCCCAAGCCCGGCCAGGGCATCGAGCCCTTGGCGCCGCCCATGCGCGAGCGTTGGTGGCCGAACCTGCCCTGGGAGACCGCGGCCCAGCACCCCATTGTCTCCACCCAGGTGAACTGAGGCGCGCCCGGGCGCGAGCCGAGGACCCTCCAAAGAGTGTCCGGTTTGTGGCATAGCACCCGGGCACCTCTTCACCATCCCCGGGGGGATCTCTCCACATGACTGTCCGGCTGAACCTCTTCGCGCCCGAGTTCCGCGCCAACCCCTATCCGTTCTTCGCCGAGCTGCGGCGCCAGCCCACGCTCGCCCAGGTGGACCCGCTCGGCTTCTGGGCCGTCTCCCGCTACGCCGACGTGCTGCACGTCTTCAAGAATCCCCAGCTCTTCTCCTCCACCGGCCACCGCGCGCCCGCGGAGCCCGAGTGGCTGGGGCGCAGCAATCCGATCGCGGACTCCATGGTCATGCTGGATCCGCCCAAGCACACCCGCCTCCGGGCACTCGTCAACCGCGTCTTCGGCCCCTCCGCCTTGAGCCGGATGGAGCCGCGCATCCGCGCCTACGCGCAGCAGGCCGCCGCCGAGCTGCCCCTCGGCCGCCCCGTGGACTTCATCGAATCCTTCGCCCTGCGCGTGCCCGCCTCCGTCATCGGCGAGCTGCTCGGCCTGGACGCCTCGGATCACAAGCGCTTCAAGCGCTGGGCGGACGACATCAACAACACCAGCGCCACGCCCCCGGATGCCCATGAGTGGCACGCGCAGATTCGGGGCACCTACGCGGAGATGGAGCAGTACCTCAAGAACGTCATCGCGGAGCGCCGCCTCTCCCCCCGCGAGGACATGGTGAGTGATCTGATCGCCGCCCGGATCGAGGGCGAGGCCCTCACGGACGCGGAGTTGATCGGCTTCCTCTTCCTGCTGCTCGTCGCCGGCCTGGAGACCACCATCCACCTGCTGGGCCACTCCGCCCTGGTCCTCGCCGAGCGTCCGGACGTGTTCGCCCGCGTGAGCGCGGACCGCTCGCTGATTCCCCGGTTCATCGAGGAGGTGCTGCGCTACGAGCCCGTGGCCCAGACGCTGCTGCGGATCACCACCGCCGAGACGGAGCTGGGCGGCGTGCGCCTGCCGGCCGGCTCGCACGTGATGCTGCTGGTGGGCTCCGCCTGCCGCGACGAGGCGCAGTTCCCCAACAGCGAGACCTTCGACATGGACCGCCAGGGCCAGCAGAACATGCCCTTCGGCCACGGCATCCACTTCTGCCTCGGCGCCCCCCTGGCCCGCATGGAGGCGCGGCTCGCCCTGGAGGCACTGCTCGACCGGTGCGGCGGCCTGGTTCGCGACCCCGCGCCCGTGCAGTGGCACTCCTCGATCGTCGTGCGCGGGCCCACGGCGGTGCCGCTCACCGTGCTGCCGCGTTGAGCCGCTGAAACGCCAGGGGGCCACACCCTCGCGAGTGTGGCCCCCCGGGCTAACTCTCTACGACCTGCCCACTACTGGCAGGCGATTCCCGGCAGGCCGCGGTACGCACCCTGCGAGGTCCACCGCGTGTAGGGCGTGCCGCACGACCCCGCGTACGGGTCATCGATGCCGTAGTTCGGGACCCAGTATTCGAAGTGCAGGTGCGGCCCCGTGGAGGCGCCGGACGAGCCCGCCCGCGCGATCCAGTAGGAGCAGGCGATGGAGGTGTTCCGGGCGAACTGCTGCGTGTACTTCATCAGGTGCCAGTACTTGGTCTTGGTGCCATCCGCGTGCCGCATGATGATGTAGTTGGCCGTGTAGAGGCCGCAGGCCGCGTACGGGTTGGCCTGATCCCAGTAGTTGCACCGGTCGAAGTAGCCATCCACCGAGGACTCGATGACGCCCGCGGCGGCGTTCATGACCCACACGCCGTAGTCCATCTTGCTGAACCCGCCGACCAGGGCGTAGTCCGTGCCCGTGTGGCCGCTGTAGCGCACGCCACCACACGCGTAGTCCCTGCCACCGTAATCCTTGTACGCGCTCACCGTGCAGCCACCGTTGCCGCACTGGTCCGCGAGCTGCGACATGGGGAAGCGGAACATCGTCTGCGCCGAGGAGGCCGCGGGACTGGCCAGCAGCGCGAAGAGCAGCGTCGCGGCGAGCTTCTTCAGGGTGCTCATCACTTCTCACCTCCCAGATCCGGAGCCGCCTGGCCCGTGCGCACGTTGATCTTCCAGAACTCGCCGCCGCCCGCGTTGTAGCGAAGCACGTCGTCGTTCACCCACTCCATGTGGTGACTCGAGACGGGCGGGGGGACGAAGCCCACCGGAGCGCCACCGAACAGCGAGTAGTTCTCCAGCCCGACGTTGGTGAGCTGCTTGGGCGCCGCGCCATCCACCGTCGTGACGAAGAACGAGGCCACGCTGGTGCGGCCCGACACGAAGACCACCGTCTTGCCATCCGGGGAGATCGTCGGCGTCGCGTCCACTCCAGGCCCATCCGCCAGCACCTTCACGCGACCGTTCAGGTCGATGATGCCCACGGACGTCTCGTGCCCCTCGCTGACACCCTCCAGCGTGGCCACCAGGGCGTCACCCTTCGCCGTCGGGAAGAGATCTCCGCCCACCTTTTGCGCCAGCAGCCGCTCACGGCCGTTGGGCTCGCGCAGGCGCAGGTTGCCCTCGCCGTCCAGCAGCGCCACGTTCGGCCCCAGCGCGCGCGCCTCACGGTACTTGAACTGGCGATCCACCACGCGCGTCGCACCGGTGGACTCGTCGTACTGGACGATGGCCAGCAGCGGCACGTCGTCCGTCGCCAGCGCCTGCTCCGGGACCTCGGCGACGATACCGGCCATCATGTTGCGGCCCTGGCCGAACAGATGGACGAACCGGGCCTTGGGGCCGAACTCCTTGGCGACGGCCGGCACGATGTGCTCGCGCGCCTTCTCGATACGGCGACGATCCGAGGGGTTCATGCGATCCGCCGCGGTGGCGCTGGTCGCTGCCAGCATCAATGCCGCGATAGACAGGAAGAGTCTTTTCATCGGTTTCCTGGGGAAAGGGGGGAAACCCTGAGTACCAAATCAATTAGATTCAGGTGCGAATGTTTGGGGGGTAATTAGAGGGGTTTATGCAAAAATTTGTCCGAGCATGTTTTTTCGCGGCTTCTGAAGGAGAGGGGTGCCGCTGCTCGGGAGGGCTCACGAGCCGGTAACGGTCCAGGGGGCAGCGTTGAGCGCAACACACTCCCCGGTGGAGTGCCCTCGTCGCTCGCGGGTTACCCAGGTATCAGGCTGGACCCATGCCTGAGCAACGCGAGTGGACGGTTGGAGACACCACGCTTCGTTTCGAGCCGCCGGACGTCGTCTGGGTCCGCACCCGCGGTCGGGCCTCCTTGGAAGACGCCATCCAGATGGTGGAGATCTACCGGGAGCTGGGCGAACAACGGCCCCTCCTCATCGTGGGGGACCTGAGCGAAGCCACCACCCTGGAGCTCGAGGGCGGGCGCTATCTCAGCGAGCACGTCCAACCGGCGTGGATCCAAGCCACCATCTACATCGGAGCGCGGCTGCTGCACAAAGCCGTGTCCAAGGGCATTGCCCTCGCGGCGCACCTGACCGGGCGCACGGACGCGAGTGCGTTGACCAAGGTCCACTTCGTCTCCTCGGAGGCCCAGGCGCGCGACCTCATCTCCCGGCTGCGCGCGGAGGGCTTGGGGAAGGTGGCGGCGTCCGCCATCTGAAGCTCAGGCCTCGAGCGTCCGGCCGAACAGCGCGAGCAGCTTGCTCCAGTGTCGCTCGGAGGCTTCCTTGTCGTAGGCGGCCGAGCCCTCCACCGCATAGCCGTGGCGCGCGCCGGTGTAGAGCTCGGATTGAGCGGTGACGCCGGCTTCCTTCAAGGCCGCCTCCAGCCGCGCGATCGCCTCGGCCGGCATGGAGCCGTCCTGGTCCGCATGGCCGAAATAGAGCTCGCCCTTCACCTTTCCCACCACCCGGTGGGGGCTGTCGGGTGCGTCCGTGGCCAGACGTCCCCCGTGGAATGAGGCCGCCGCGACGATCCGATCCGGAAAGTCGGCCGCCATGTGCACGGCCATGGCGCCACTCATGCAGTAGCCGACCACGCCCACCTTCGGACCCTTCACCTGCGGCAGTCCGGCGAGGAAGTCGAGCGCGGCGGCGGCGTCGGTCCTGATCCGCTCGGGCGTCAGCGTCGCGATCAGCCCGAAGATGCGCTTGCGGAAGGCCTCGTCCGCGAAGGAGCCGTTGAGGTTGGGGAGCGGCGCGCGCCCTTCCCGGTAGTAGACGTTCGGCAGCAGGACGACATGGCCCGCCTTCGCCAATCGGCGCGCCATGGCCTCGAACACCGGCCGGATTCCAAAGGCATCCGTCAGCAGGATGACCGCCGACCACGGTCCCTGTTGTCCCTCCGGATGGAACACCTTCGCGTCCATCGTTCCTTCACGGGTCTTGATGTCGACGTCTTGCATGCCCCTGGAGCCTCCGCAGTCGTGTCGACCGGCTCTAATCCATGGAGAGGGCCCTTTCCACCGTGACGAGTCGCGCCCCGTCCGTGGTGTGCGACCGCGGTCCTGAGGTAGATACAAGTCGTGATGAGCGAAGAGCCCTCGACGCCCCCGAACGAAGCGCCCGCCACTCCGCCAGAGTCCGACGCTGACGCTTCCATGCGCATGCTCGGGGAGCTGCTCGCCCGGGCCACGCCGCGTGTCTTCGTCACGCAGGCGATCCTCGCGTTCAATACCCTGGTCTTCGTGGCGATGGTGGTCACGGGGGTCTCGGTCATGGAGCCCTCCATCGAGGATCTCCTGAAGTGGGGCGCGGACTTCGGGCCCTCCACCCTGCTGGGGGGCCAGCCGTGGCGGGTGCTCAGCTGCGCCTTCGTGCACATCGGTCTGGTGCACTTCGCGGTGAACATGTGGTCGTTGTGGGCCATCGGCCGCTTCTGCGAGCGGCTCTACGGCAACCTCACCTTCGCGCTCATCTACCTCCTGTCGGCGGTGGGTGGCTCGCTGGCGAGTATCGCCTGGGACCCGCTGGTGGTGTCGGCTGGGGCCTCCGGGGCCTTGTTCGGCATCGACGGCGCGATGCTGGCCTTCCTCTACCTGCAGCCCAGCGGCATCCCGCTCGAAGACCTGCGGAAGCTGCGCAACGAGGTGGTGCGCATCATCGGCATCAACCTGGTGCTCGGCCTGGGCATGGGCTTCGACAATGCCGCGCACGTCGGCGGGCTCGTCACGGGCGCGGTCGCCGGGGCCCTGGTGGCGCGCGATCTGCGGGATGCCGAGCCCGTCGGTGTCCTCCGCCTCGCACGGCTCCTGGGCGTGCTCGTCCTGCTCGGGGGCGCGACCTTCCTGGCCTTCCAGCGGGTGGACACGGATCCGAAGGTGTCCTCGAACCGTTTCAGCCGGGAGTCCTACGCCGCGCTCGAGGCTGGCGACTACGCGCGGACCGTCGAGCGGACGACGCAAGGCCTCGAGCGCGTGCCCACGTACGCACCGCTCTACTCCCTGCGCGGCTACGCCCAGCAGCGGCTCGGGCGCAAGGACCTGGCGCTCGCCGACTACGCGAAGGCGCTCGAGCTCGATCCGAAGGATGCGGATGCGCTGCTGTACCGCTGCATGTTCGGCAGTCAGGACGCGTCGGTCGAAGGCGCGCTCGAGGACTGCACGAAGTTCCTGTCCGTCGATTCAGACAGGGCCGCCTACGCCCTCGCGGCGCGTGCCGACATCCTCATGAGGCAGCAGAAGCTCGATGCCGCCAAGGCGGATGTCGATCGCGCGCTCGAGCTGGCACCTGACATGATTGACGCGCGGAGCACCCGGGCGTGGCTGGCCCTCGAGCGCAACGAGATGGAGCTCGCGGAAGCGGACTTCACCCAGCTCCTGGCGAGCCATCCGGAGTGGGAGTCGGGGTACTCGGGCCGGGCCACGGCGCGCCAGGCCCTGGGTCGGAGCGACGAGGCCCTGGCGGACCTCGACAAGGCGCTGTCGCTCGCGCCGGACATGACGCAGCTCTACTCCAAGCGAGGGCTCGCCCTCGGGGCGCGGGGGGACTACCTCCGGGCCATCGCCGACCACGAGGAGGCCCTGCGCCGCGAGCCGGAGGAGGCCACGCACCACAACAACCGCGCCTGGATGCTGCTCTTCACCGGGCGTTTCCAGGAGGCGCTCGTCTCGGCCAACCGGGCGGTGGAGCTCAAACCGGAGAGTGCTTTCATCCGGGGCACCCGATGCTGGACGCGCGCCAGCCTGGGTGACGAGAAGGGCGCGATCGAGGACTGCCGCAAGTCCGTCGCGCTGGACGCGGAGATGCTGTTCGACGAGGGGATGCTGCACTGGCTCCAGAAGCGGCCGGCGGCGGCGCTGGCCGCCTGGGAGAAGGCGCTCGAGAAGTTCCCCGAGCAGCGGGCCCTGGTGGAGCCGTGGATGGAGCGGGCGCGCCGCGCCGCCGCGCGCTGAGCCCGGCTCACCCGGCGAGCGCGAGCTCGATGCGGCCGAGGTTCTCGTCGGTGGAGGCCACGCGCACGCGCAGCGGCATGCCGATGGTGTAGGTGCGCGCCCGGCCCACGAGGGACGTCTCCCTCGCGTCTGGCTGGTAGGGCCCGTCCGGCAGCGTGTCCGCCGGGAGGTAGCCCTCCACCAGCATGCCGTCGAGCTGGACGAGCAGTCCGAAGGGCTTCACCCGGGTGACGCGCCCCTGAAACTCCCCCCCCACGTGTCCGGCCATCACCCGTGCCTCCAGCACGCGGTGACGGTCCTTCTCGGCGCGGTGGGCGGTGCGGGAGCGCGCGTTGACGTGGACCGCGAGCTCCTCGACGGCGGGATCCTCATGGATGAAGTCGCGCCGGCCCCGCAGGTACTGCTTGAGGGCGCGGTGGACGGAGAGGTCCGCGTACCGGCGGATGGGGGAGGTGAAGTGGACGTAGGCGCGCGCCGCGAGGCCGAAGTGCATGGCCGGCACCACGGTGTAGCGCGAGGGGCCCAGCGAGCGCCGCAGCACCGAGCGCAGCGCGGGCTCGGAGGTGCAGCCGGCGATCTGCCGGTCGAACGCGGCGAGCGCGAGCGGGGTGAGCCTGCGGCCGAAGCCCGCGGCGAAGCCCGAGTGGTGGGCGAAGGCGGCCAGGTCGGCCACGCGCTGGGGATCCGGCTCGTCCTGGACGCGGAAGAGGGCGGGGACGCCCCGGTCGAGCAGCCACCCCGCGAGGGCCTCGTTGGCGGCCACCATGAAGCGCTCGATGAGGGCGTGCGCCGTCGTGGGCCGCACGGCCTCGATGCCGGAGACCTCGCCCGTCTCCTCGTCGAAGGTGAAGCGGGCCTCCTCGCGCGCCATCTCGATGCCACCGCGCCCGGCCCGAGCCACGGCCAGCCGGGCCGCCGCCGCGCGCAACCATGGCAGGGCCTCGCGCACCGTCGCCAGGGGCTCGGACATCTCGCCCTTGTCGAGGTAGTCCGCCACCTCGGTGTAGCTCAGCTTCGCCCACGAGCGGATGAGGCTCTCGTACACGTCCGCGGCGGTGACGCGCCCCTCCGGGTCGATGCGCAGCTCCACCGTGAGGCACAGCCGCTCCTCGCCCGGCACCAGGCTGAGCCAGTTCGTCGACAGCTCCTCGGGGAGCATCGGCAGCATGGCTCCGGCGAGGTACACGCTGCTCGTGCGCTCGCGCGCCACGCGGTCCAGCGCCGAGCCCTCGGTGACGAACTCCGCCGCGTCCGCGATGGAGATGAAGACGCGCAGCGCACCGTCCGCCCCCGCGGGCAGCACGGAGATGGCGTCGTCGATGACGCGCGTCGAGGCCGAGTCCACGGTGACGGTGGGCACCTGACGCAGGTCGCGCCGCGCCCCGAGCGCGTGGGGAATGGCGAGCACGCGCCGCACCTCCGCCAGGGCCTCCGGGTCGAAGTCCCGGCGCAGCCCGTGCCGCACGATGATGCGCTCCAGCGAGCGGTCCGCGCCCGGCTCCAGCTTGCGCAACAGCCACGCCTTGCCGTCGGCGACGCGGGCCACCAGCGCGTCACCGTGTTGCACCTCGACACCGGCCGTCTCCAGCGGCCAGTCGCCATTGGCCACGTCGCGATCGATCCGCAGGTGCGGGGCGCCCTTGCGCGTCACCAGCTCGCCGTACACCTCCAGGCGTGGGCGCTTCAGGAGGGACAGCCCGCTCGCGCTCCAGCGTCCGTCGGCCGAGGCCGTCACGGTGGCGGAGACGACGTCATCGGCGAGGTAGGGGTTGAGCTCGGGCGGAGGGATGAACGCGGAGAGCACCTCGTCGGAGCCCGACGGCTGCACGATGAGAAAGCCGTAACCGCGAGGGTGGACGTCGATGCGGCCGGTGACGGTGCGCGAAGGGGCGGGCGTTTCCATGGGGCGCCGGCATGCTACCGCCTGCGTTCTCGGCGGCGCCGGGCAATGTGACGCCGCCGGCTTTCAGGGGAGGCGGGAGGGGACGAGCTCCTTGCCCTTGCGCCGCAGGTGCATCGGCAGGGTGGAGCGGACCTGGGCGGGGGCTCCCTGCTCCTGTCGTTCCACCCGGAGGACCTCGTCCTCGGGGATGACCGCCCAACGCGTACCGGTGGGGTCTCGGACTTCGAGGGGGTTCTCCGTGGACTGTTCGGGTGGGCCCTCCTGGGGCGCCTGCTTGGGCGAGGTCCAGGTCCGGCCTCCGTTTCGCGTGAGGAGCGCGCGAGGGCGGGAGGCCTCCTCGTTCGTGTCCACCAGCCACACCGTGCCGTTCTGTCCGTCCTTCCAGGCGATGTGCTCCGGCCACTCGGACCAGACGGCCTTGGGCAGCTTGCTCCGGCGCTTCCACGTGGCCCCACAGTCCGGGCTCGCGTAGAGCCAAATGTCTCCCGGGCCTTCCGTGCTCCAGCCCACCAGGGCTCGGCCCTCGCAGCCCACGAAGTCCAGGAAGAGCACCTCGCTGTCGCTCACCGGAGGGAGCACCTCGGTCCAGTGGGCTCCCCCGTCGGTGCTGCGCAGCAGCAGGGCTCGCAGCGGACGGGCCGAGGTGGACAGCGCTCCGTACAGGTAGATGCCGGCCTCGGTCCGGGTGGGGACCGAGAGCCCGGAGACTCGCGGGGTGACGATGTCCTCGGGCTCCGCGTCCCCCGCGCGCAGCTTCACGGGCAACTCGGGGGTGGTGGCGAGCAGCGCGCAGAGGCACAGCGAGAGCATCGAGTCTCCTCGAGAGGGGGAGACGCTCAGCCTAACGTGCTCTCAACGGGGGAGGGGACACTCCCGGTCACGGCTTCGAGGTGCCCCGTTCGACCAGCGACACCAGGTCCGCCTGCACGCCCACGAGCGCGAAGCCGAAGTTGCCCCAGTTGTAGATGTCCCGGCGCTTCACATCCGCGCCGCCCCCGAGCAGCCGCAGTCGCGCGTACGCGCTCACGTCTCCCTTCGAGCTCAGCGGGACGCCCAGCGTCAGGGCCACGTCGTAGATGCCGCCCGTCGTGTTGCCGAGCAGCCCGAAGGTGGACAGCGCGTCGGCCTCGAGCCCCGCCCACACGCGGGAGGGCAGCTCGTAGCGCAGCCGCGTCTTCAGCGCCCCCACCACGCCAATGTCGCTCTCCTTCGCGTAGCGTGAACCGTCCACCGCGCTCAGATCCACCAGAGCGTTGCGGATCTGCACGCTCGCGCCGATGTCCCAGGAGAAGCGCTCGCGGTGGATGAGCCGGTAGAGGTAGCTGCCCCGGTAGCCCTCGAACAGATAGCGGCTGTCCACCACCGAGCCCGCCGGGAACACCGTCCCCCGGAAGTCGAGGTCCCTCGACAGCGTCGCGCGCGTGGTGATGTCGAAGGGCGCCCACAGCAGGATGAGGCCGTGGCGCTCTCCCAGCCGGGCCTCGAGCGCGATGCGCTGGGTCCGGTACAGGTTGCTCTTCTGGTTGAGGTCGCTGGCCTCGTAGTCCGTGCCGGTCGGGCCGTAGCGCCCGTCGTTCTGGAAGATGGCGGCCGGGCCCGTCTCGTACTCAGCGACGAGGGCCGACAGCGGGCTTTGGGCCAGGGCCGGAGTGGCCACCAGGGTCAGTGCGAGCAGGGGGATTTTCATGGCGGCCGCTTGGATGCGGATCCGCATCCACCGTTGCACGAAAATCCCCGGGCCTTCGCTCACCGCGTGCCGCGGGCCTCCACCTCGCTCAGCGTGAGCTTGCCCTTCTCGGGGAACACGCTCAGCGCCTCCACGGCCAGCAGCGGCACCGGCAGCGCGCAGGTCTCCCACTGGCCCGTGCCACGGAAGCGGCAGGCCACTGGAAGGACGAAGCTCGTCTTCGAGTCCGGATCGCTCAGGCCCAGGTCTTCCTCGGTGCGGACGACGGCGCGCAGGGTGCCTGGCCCGCTGGCGCGCACGCGCAGCTCCGAGAGCTGGTTCACCGGCGGCTCGAACAGCGCGCTCAGGGCGCCGTCCTTCTCCCAGCGGAGCGCCTGGGGCGTCGCCGTGAGGTCCACGCCCGTGGCCTCCTGGCCATCGAAGGCCTTCTCTCCGCCCGGGGGCCCCACGGACCGGCTCGGTTTCAGCGCGGTGCTCCCGCCGGCCGGCTTCGCCTGGACGAGCGGCGCCAGCGCGGGCACGTCGCCCTTCACCACGGCCGCGTTCAGCACGTTCGCGGGGAGCTGTCCCGCGCGCGCGCACGTGGGGGCGAGCTGTCCGAGCACCGCCTTCTGCGCGTCCGTCAGCGTCTCGACGGCGAGGGCCGCCGGCGCCAGCAAGGAGCGCACCACCTCGGCACAGGCGAGGGGGGTGCCCGGTCCGGCGTGCTCCAGGTTCCACCGCAGGGAGGCCGGGTCAGCCGGGCGCCCCGCGCCGAGTCCCATCACCGCGCGTGTGACCTGGCCCGCACACGGGTTGGCCGCGGCCGGACAGCGTTGGCACAGTGCGTCTAACAGCTCCCGCAGGGAGGAGGTCCCCGCATCGCCCCCCGTGCGGGCCTCCAGGGCCGCACCCAGCTCACAGGCGCGCACGGGAGGCTCGGAGCAGGCGGCGAGCTGTTGCCGGGCTGTCGCGAAGGCCGTCGGGTCGGTGGGGGCCCGGATCGCGGCCTCCAGGGAGCGATCCAGGGTACGGCAGGCCTGTACGCCCGTGGGGGCGCCGGCCTCCGGATTCCGAGGAGCCACGTCGATGCCCATCGGCTCCTGGCCCGCTGGGGCGGAGGCGGAGCTTGGGGCCTGCCGCCGGGTCGTATGGGAGATGTAATAGAGGCGGATGAAGGCCACGAGGGCCAGCGCCATCAGGATGAGTGTTCGGAGCGGAAATCGGCGCACGGTGCAAACTCCTTGATTCCAGCCGGGATGGGTGGTTATCAGCGCCGCGCGAGTACATCCACCCCGGAGGCGTTCGTGGCAGAGACTTTCGACGTGGTGATCATCGGTTCGGGCCCCGGCGGGTATGTCGGCGCCATCCGCGCCGCGCAGCTCGGTTTGAAGACGGCGATCATCGAGAAGGACAAGCGTCTGGGCGGCACCTGCCTCCACCGCGGCTGCATCCCCACCAAGTCCCTCCTGTGGTCCGCCGCGCTGCTCCACCACATCAAGGAGGCCGCGGACTTCGGCATCGAGGTCCCCGCTCCGGTGGTCAACTGGGCCAAGGTCCAGGAGCACAAGCAGAAGGTGGTCACCAAGGGTGCCAACGGCATCGACTTCCTCATGAAGAAGAACAAGGTGACCGTCATCAAGGGCCACGGCCGCATCGCCGGCAAGGGCAAGGTCGAGGTCACCGCCGAGGATGGTGGCAAGCAGACGCTGGACACCAAGAACATCATCATCGCCACCGGCTCGGTGCCCAAGTCGCTGCCCAACGTCCCGGTGGACCACAAGCGGATCCTCAACAGCGACTCCATCCTCACCATCGACCGCATCCCCAAGAGCCTGATCGTCATCGGCGCGGGCGCGGTGGGCTGCGAGTTCGCCTCCGTCTTCAACCACATGGGCAGCCAGGTCTCCATCGTGGAGTACCTGCCCAACCTGCTCCCCATCGAGGACATCGACTGCTCGAAGGAGCTGGAGAAGCACTTCAAGAAGCGGAAGATCGACCTGCACACCGGCGCCAAGGTGGAGAAGGTGGAGAACACCGCCACCGGCGTGAAGCTGACCATGACGGTGGGCACCGAGACGCGCACCATCGAGGCGGAGCTCGTCCTGTCCGCCGTGGGTCGCGCCGCCGTCTCCGAGGACATCGGCCTGGACAAGACGTCCATCAAGGCCGAGCGCGGCTTCATCAAGACGGACGCCATGATGCGCACCACCGAGCCGAACGTGTACGCGATCGGCGACGTCATCCCCACGCCGATGCTCGCCCACGTGGCCAGCGCGGAGTGCGTGCTCGCCGTGGAGCACATCGCGGGCAAGAACCCGGCGCCCATCAACTACGACCTCACCCCGTCCGCCACCTACTGCTACCCCGAGGTGGCCTCGGTGGGCCTCACCGAGAAGAAGGCCAAGGAGCGCGGCTACGACGTGAAGGCCGCCATCTTCCCCTTCTCCGCCGTCACCAAGGCCTCCATCTCCAACGAGGCCTTCGGAATGATCAAGGTCGTCTCCGACAAGAAGTATGACGAGGTGCTCGGCGTCCACCTCGTGGGCCCGCACGCCACCGAGCTGCTCGCCGAGGCCTGCGTCGCCATGCGCCTGGAGATCACCACCGAGGAGCTCGCCCACACGATGCACGCCCACCCGACGCTCTCCGAGATCATCAAGGAGGGCGCCGAGGCCACCCTGGGTCACCCGATCCACATCTGAGTCGCGGCCGGGACACCGGTGGCTAGTGCGAGGCCGTTCGAGACTCCTCTGTCTCGGGCGGCCTTCGCATTTCGGGCGGTGGGTGCACCTTCACGTGGCCCAGCAGCTCCGCCAGGTCGAAGGCGTCCAGCAGCGCGTGTCCGTGCAGGTCGTTGTTGAAGTAGACCCAGGCCGTGCGCCCCTTGCGTCTCCACCGGTCCAGGTCGCACGCCACCGGCCAGAGCGCCTCGCGGCCGTAGCGCCCGGCGTAGCGAGAGGCCGACGCCGACCCGTGGAAGCGCACGTAGCGGAAGCCTCCCGTGAGGCGCGGGGGCGGCACCGGCACGAGGTCGTGCTCGCACACGGCCACGCCCCGGCGGTCGAGCACGTCCAGCACCTCCTCGTGGTACCAGGCCGCGTCGCGGAACTCGAAGACGTACTGGACGCCTCGGGGCAGGGCGGCGAGGAAGCGATCCACCCGCTCGGGGTCCGGCTTCTTCATGTGCGGCGGCAGCTGCCACAGCACCGGGCCGAGCTTCGGGCCCAGGCGGAGGATGACGCTGAAGTAGCGCTCCAGGCCCTCGCCCACGTCCGTCAGCCGCTTCATGTGCGTGAGGTAGCGGCTGCCCTTGCACGCGAACTTGAAGCCCGCGGGCGTCTGCTCCCTCCAGCCGTCCACCGCGTCCGCCGTGGGCAGCCGGTAGAAGGGCGCGTTCAATTCCACCGTGGAGAAGACGCGGGCGAAGTAGGGGAGCCAGCGACTGGCTGGCAGCTTGGGTGGGTAGAAGAAGTCCTTCCAGTGTTTATAGACGTAGCCGCTCGTCCCCAGGTGGA
>NZ_DASVSO010000903.1:0-11046 GCF_036388035.1 Archangium sp. | reverse complement strand
GATGTGCTCGCGCGTCTGGGGCATCGGGCCGTCGGCCGCCGAGACCACGAGGATGGCGCCGTCCATCTGCGCCGCGCCCGTGATCATGTTCTTCACGTAGTCGGCGTGCCCGGGGCAGTCGACGTGCGCGTAGTGGCGGTTGTCCGTCTCGTACTCGACGTGCGAGGTGGCGATGGTGATGCCGCGCTCCCGCTCCTCGGGCGCGTTGTCGATGTCCGCGAAGCTGCGGGCCTGCCCGCCGTACGTGTCGGCGAGCACCTTGGTGATGGCCGCCGTGAGGGACGTCTTGCCGTGGTCAACGTGGCCGATGGTGCCGATGTTGACGTGGGGCAAGCTTCTGTCGAACTTTTCCTTGGACATAACGCTCCTCGAAAAATGGAGCCCTGAACCAGGATTGAACTGGTGACCTCATCCTTACCAAGGATGCGCTCTGCCAACTGAGCTATCAGGGCTTGTAGACTTGACTCCTACAACTGGAGCGGGAAATGGGATTCGAACCCACGACATTCAGCTTGGAAGGCTGACGCTCTACCAACTGAGCTATTCCCGCGATTGCTGATGGAGGGGGTTGGATTCGAACCAACGAAGGCGTAGAGCCGGCAGATTTACAGTCTGCTCCCTTTGGCCACTTGGGTACCCCTCCGCAACGCACTGCTCAACTACCGCACTACTGGTGTTTCTTCCTACTGCTTTTTTCGTCCCGGGCCCTCATCCGCGGCCCCGTCCTTCTTGGCCGGCGGCGGGATTTGAACCCGCGACCTACTGATTACAAATCAGGTGCTCTACCAACTGAGCTACACCGGCATCCACTCCGGCTGCTTTCTCCCCGACCCACCCTCCCCCGCCCGGAGCCGTCAACCGCCCGTCCCCGTCGAGGCGCGCCCTTTTAGAAGTCCCCGTCGCTCAAGTCAAGGAGTTTGATCCCGACGGTTTCAACTTCCGGCAACAGGACGCGCCCCCCGCTGCCTAGCGGCCTCGTATAGCAGAATCGCCGCAGAAACGGACGCATTCAGGGAACCCACCTGACCGAGCATCGGAATCCCGAGCCGGAAGTCGCAGTGCTTCAGGACGCCCTCGCGCACGCCCGCTCCCTCGGCCCCCACCACGACCGCCAACGGTCCGTCCAGTCGCGCCCTCCACAGGGGCTCGTTCGAGTCGGGGTCCGCCGCAGCGATCCACACCCCCGCCTCCTTCAGCTCCTCCAGGGTCCGGGAGAGGTTGACCACCCGAGCGATGGGACAGTGCTCCACCGCCCCCGCGGACGCCTTGGCCACCACGCCCGTCACCGGCACCGCCCTGTCCTTGGCGATGATCACCCCGTGCGCCCCCAGTGCGTGCGCCGAGCGGATGATGGCTCCAAAGTTGTGCGGGTCCTGGATGCCGTCCAGCACCACCAGCAGCGGCGGACGACCACTCTCCTCGGCTGCCTCCAGCAAGTCCGACACATCCACGTACTCGAAGCCGCGCAGCTCGGCGATGATGCCCTGGTGCACCCCGCCGTCCGCCATGGCGGCCAGGCGCTCCCGAGGCACTCGCTCCACCCGGATGCCTGAATCCCTCGCCCGGCTGAAGATCTCGGCCGCGGCCTTGGCGGCCAGCTGCCCCTCGGCCGTGAAGAGGCGCTCCACCCGCTCCGCGTGCGCCCGCAGGGCCTCGAGGACCGGGTTCACCCCGTACACGTAGCGCTCGCGCTCGCCCCGATCGCGGTCCCCACCGCGCTCGCCGCCCCCTCGCTCCACGCGTTCGCGGTCTCCACCGCGCCCGCGCTCGCCTCGCTCACTGCTCCTGGGCTCACTGCTGTTGGGGGAACGCTGGCGCGCCACGGTCTAGAGAACCTCGACGGGGATGGAGAAGGTCTTCTGCTGCCGGGCGCACAGCTGCTCCGAGCAGATGAAGAAGGTGAGCTTCGCCTCCAGCGTGCCCTTGCCGGCCGCCGGGGCCTTGAACGGCACCTCGAAGCGCGGATCCACGAACTGCTGCCCCGCCGCCTTCTTCGCCACCGAGTCCGCCAGCGCCAGCTTCTCCTTCGCCGGCGACACCTGCGTGCCCTTGAGCTCCAGCTTCAGCGGCGCCTCGTCGGACACGTGGGCGCCCGACTTGCTCTTGATGGACAGCACGAACACGCCCTCCTCGCCGGCCTTCACCTTGGTGGAGGTGCCCTCGGTGCTCACCTCGTACAGGGTGGTGGGGTCCACCTGCTCCGCGGCCTGGACCTGGGCGCTGGCGAGGGCCACCACCGCGGCGGCCAGGGACGTGATGCGTCGGAAGTTCAGCATGGTCGTTCTCCTCGGCGGGACTCGGGCCCACCCTATAGCCGACCCTCTGACGTCCGGGGACCTCTTTCTGTTCACGCCCCTCCGGCGGAGGCCTTGGAGGGGCGCTTCCGTCGGGTCGTCACCGGCTCTGGCTCCGGCAGCCCCACTTTCGGGCCACCAGCCGCCAGTTCCTCCGCTCGCTGGATGATGATGCCGGCCAGGTCCAAGCCCGTGGCCGCCTCCATCTCCGGAAGGGCCGGGGAGCTGTTGACCTCGAACACCTTGGGTTGCCCCTCCGGCACGTCGAGCAGATCCACCGCCGCCACCTCCAGCCCCACCAACACCGCCGTCTTCTCCGCCGCCAGCCGGTGCGCATCCGTCAACTGGAGGGGCTCCAGCCGGGCGCCCCGGTTCAGCGTGTAGGAGAGCCGTCCGACCCGCGGCCGGCGCTTCACCGCCGCCACCGCCCGGCCTCCCACCACCAGCACCCGCACGTCCTGCCCCGTGTTCTGCACGTACTGCTGGACCACCAGGTCGTGCCCCAGCCCGAGGATGGCCTCCAGCGCGGCTTCCAAGGACTGGAGGCTCTCGCACACCATCACCCCACGCTTCTCCTGGCCCTGCAGCAGCTTCACCAACACCGGCACGCCACCCACCAGGCCCACCATCGCCTTGAGGTCCCCCGCGTCACGCGCCATCACCGTGGCCGGGATGTGAATGCCGTGCGCCGACAGGAGCTGCAGCGAGCGCATCTTGTTGCGCGACTCGGCGATGGCCCGCGCCGTGTTCACCAGCGGAACCCCGCACATGGCGAACTGGTTCACCACCGCGAGCCCGTAGGTGTTGATGGACTGGGCAATGCGCGGGATGACCACGTCGCACGGCGACAGCTTGCGGCGATGGTAGTAGAGGTTGGCCCGCTGCCCGTCCAGGTGCATCTCCACCCGGACCGGGTTGAGCACACGCACCTGGTGCCCTCGCGCGCGCCCGGCCTCGACCAGACGCTTGGTGGACGAAATGGAGGCGGAGCGCGAGAGGATGGTGATCTTCATGGGCGGCCAGGGCGGG
Source organism: Archangium sp. (assembly GCF_036388035.1). Classification (GTDB taxonomy): domain Bacteria; phylum Myxococcota; class Myxococcia; order Myxococcales; family Myxococcaceae; genus Archangium. The sequence goes on along the minus strand of NZ_DASVSO010000903.1, from coordinate 7,723 downwards.
CGCCGGAGACATAGCCCCGGCCCCTCACCACGTAAAGCCGCCCCCGAGAACTACCGGCGCTGCACGGCGCGCACTTCGATGTCCACCGGATCGATCGCCGTGGAGTTCTTGATGCGCGTGCACAGGTCACCCTTGAACTCCACACCCTCCGACGGCAGGTTCAGCCGCCAGGTGTTCTCACCGGCCTCGACGCGCTCCTTGTTGATGTAGACGACGACCAGGTTCTCGGAAGACGGGAGCTGATCCGGGGGAATCTGGAGGAGGCAGGGATTGGCAGGACCCACCACCTTGCTGATCGCCTCCAGAGCCGCCGACAACTCCGTCTGGTTGCCCGCTTGGTAGAAGCGGCGACGGCACGTCTTGGCCGTCGTATCGCACGTGTCACCCGCGCCGCAGTCCGCGTCCGCGGTGCACGCCTTGGCCTCGAGCGCGAATCCGCCCGCCTCGGCCATCGCGTTGAGCACCTCCGTGCCATTGCCCGTCGCCGTCTCCGCGCCGAAGCCGATGACGATGGTGCGGATCTGCTTGTTCCTCAGGTTCCGCACCGCCGTCACCGAGCCGTCCTTGTCGAGGCAGCCCAGCTTGTCGTACGGCGTGGACTCGCAGAACGAGGTGTTCTCCAGCGTGCAGCGGCATCGGTCGGGAGTGGCTTTCGTCCAGAAGTTCTCGTTGTTCTCGTTGCAGTTGGGCAGACCGTCCGTCAGCAGCAGGACGAGGTCCTCGCGCCCCTCCACCTGCATGTCCGGGAGCGTCCCCAGGTAGTTGAGGCTCGTGCTCGTCGGGGTTCCGCCCTCCGGCTTGCCCGCCGCGGAGTTGGGGATGTCCTGCAGCGCCTTGTTCACGGCGGCGGCTTTGGCGATCAGCGTGTTGTCATCCTCCTCCGTGGGCAGCGCCTCGCGCAGCGCGGTGGTGCCTCCGCACACCGTCCCCTGAACGAGTTGCTTGCCCGGGTAGGTCGCCAGACCCATGCGCGCAATCCGGCCGTTCTGGGTGAGGAACGTGTTCATCGCGCCCTGCAGCGCCCGCCAGCGCGTGGGGCACGTCGTCGGGCACGGCGCGTCGCCGCCACAAGTGCTGCCCGAGGACAGCTTGCAGGCCGGGAGCGCCGGATTGAGCGGCAGCGTCATCGAGCCCGACGTGTCCACCAGCAGCATCAGGTTGGGCTTGAGGGCCTTGGCCTCTACCCTCGTCTCCACCGTCGTCTGAGAGACGGCGAGCGGCTCCACCGGCTCGAAGTCATAGGTCTGGCAGCCGGTGGCGAGAACACCACCGAGAGTGCCCACCACCAGGGAGAGCAAGAGGGTCAGTTTGGCGCGCATAGATTGAAGTCGCTCCTCGAAATCGGGCGCGGGCTCACCCCGCGCTCACATAGGGACCGGCCCCGAAAGCGTGCCGAGGATACCCTCCGCGACGCGCCCACGGCCAGCCATCAACGCAACGCCTCCCTAGAGGGCGAGGGTGCGTGCACCTTCCGTCAATCTCCACAAGGACGCGAGCCCCATCACCTCGTCCAGCGTCCCCTTCAGCTGCTCCGGCGCGTATCCACAGATTCTTACCGTGGTGTCGCACGCCACCAGCTTCGCCCCCAGCCCCCTCGCCTCCTCCAGCATCCGCGCTGGGGGAAGCACCCCAAGCCCCTCCGCCCTCGCACTCTCCGACAACTCCTTCTCGCTGTGCGGCTGCCCGAAACTGCCCCGCACCAGCGCTCGCAGCGCGTCGAAGGCGAAGACGAAATACACCTCATCCCCCATCGCCGCCGCGGTGATGCCCATCGAGGCCGCCTGGAACGCGGGCTCATACGTGGCGTGCTGCAGGAAGAAGAAGACACGTCCAGCCATGGTCGCGCCACATACCGGGCGCGCCCAACGACTTCAACCCAACGCCGCGCCACTTCAAGAATCCACTCTCAACGAAAGACACCCGGGGTGCGTCGAATCCACCGTGGCCTCCGGCCTATAACCAGGGTCCGTCAAAGGTCCGCAACCGAGGGAGCTCCCCCCCATGTCCATCTCCCGGCCGCTCGTCTCCGCCCGCCCCACCCCGTCCACTCGCGGGTGGTGTGCCCGCCTGGTGCCACCGTGCGCGCTCGCCGTGCTGCTCCTCACGGGCCCCGACCAGGCCGGTGAGGCCGCCGCCGCCCGGATGCCTCCCTCCGCCCCCAGCGCCCCACAGGCCCAGGGCACGCTGCACGAGGAGATCCTCCGCCTGCTCGACAGCCCCGAGTCCTTTCCCCGCGAGGCCGACTGGGCCCCGCTCGGTCCCGAGGCCCTCACCGAGCTCACCGGGCTCGCCCACAACCCCAAGGCCCCCGAGCCGCAGCGCACCCGCGCCGTCGCCGCCATGGCCGTGGTCGCCCACCCCGAGGCCTCCCAGCGACTCCAGAACCTCGCGCGCAGCTCGGCCACGCCCGCCTCCGTGCGCGCCGCCGCCGCCCTCGCTCTCGGTCGCCGCGTGGGACTCGAGGCCATTCCCCTGCTCACCCCCCTCATCGAGGACCAGAGCGAGCCCGTGCGCGCCGCCGCGGCCCAGGTTCTCGGGCGCATGGGCGGGGCCGAGGCCCGGCGCGTCCTCGAGGAGCGGCTGCCTCTCGAGGAGAGCCGGGCCGTGCGCGAGGCCATCCAGCAGGGGTTGATCCACGTCGAGCCGTAGCGGAGCCTGTCCGGCTTCGCTCCGAGGCGCTCGCTTCGGGCCCGGGCTTTCGTTAGATGGGGGCCATGCGCCCCACCGTGCTCCTCTTCGACATCGATGGCACCCTCGTCACCACCGGAGGTGCCGGTCGCCGTGCCATGGAGCGAGCCTTCGAGCGACTGCACGGCCGCCGTGATGCCTGTGACTCCTTCAGCATGTCCGGGATGACCGACCGGGCCATCGTCCGCAAGGCGCTGGAGTTCCTCGGCGCTCCTACCTCCCCAGACGCCATCACCGCCGTCATCGACGCCTACCTCGCCGCCCTCGCCGAGGAGGTGCCCCGCGTCCATGACCGCGACTACCGCCTCCACCCCGGCATGCGCGAAGCCGTCGACGCCGCCCACGGACGCAAGGGCTTCGCCGTGGGGCTCGGCACCGGCAACGTGCGCGAGGGCGCTCGCATCAAGCTCGAGCGCGTCCGCATCCACGACCGCTTCTCCTTCGGCGGCTTCGGCTGCGACCACGAGGACCGCGTCGAGCTCATCCGCCATGGCGCGAAGAGCGGCGCCGCCCTGCTCGGCGTCCCCGTCGAGCAGTGCCGCGTCGTCGTCATCGGCGATACCCCCAAGGACGTCGCCGCCGCCCAGGGCATCGGCGCCACCTGCATCGGCGTCGGCACCGGCAACTTCACCCCCGACGCCCTCCTCGCCTCCGGGGCCGACTACGCCTTCCCGGATCTCACCGCCCGTGAAGCGCTCGCCGTCCTGCTCGACGGGCGTTGAGCCGGGCTCTCTCTTCCGGCTCCTCCGCCCCGGGTGTGGTATCTCGGCCGTCCCGCTCCGGACCCCAGGAGGCCCCACCCCATGTCGCTGTCCACCCTGGAAGCCTACGATCTCGTCCGTTTCGCCGAGGCCTTCGACTCCCGCCTCGCCGCCGCCGATGAGCTGCTCGCGGGCCGCTCAGGCCTGGAGCGCGAGAAGGAGTGGCTCGCCACCGCCCTCCAGATCGTCCGCACCGAGCGCGCCCCCGCCTCCTCCATCCTGGAGAAGGTCCGCGACCTGCCCGAGCTCGAGGAGGTCCGCGAGGAGTTCGCCTTCACCCTCCAGAATGTCTGGGTCGACACCCTCGAGAAGCTCCACGCCGGCATCACCTTCTGTGCCAGCAGCCGCGCCCCCGTCATCGAGGCCCTCTTCCCCCACCTCAAGTTCCCCCAGCTCCGCCGCGCCTCCCGCGAGGCCCTCCAGGAGTTCGCCGCCAACTACGAGCGCCGGCTGAAGTCCTCCTACGTCTCTCGCATCCTCGCCCGCGACGACTTCTCCTTCGTCCGCCCCGTGCTGGAGCAGGTCGCCGCCACCTGGTCCCAGTGGCAGGCCTGCTTCGTCCCCGTCCAGCTCCCCCATGAGCAGGCCGCCCCGCTTCGCGCCGAGCTCATCGCCCTCGGCAAGCGGCTGGACCTCGGCCTGCGTCAGGCCCGGTGCCTCGCCGAAGCCGCCCTCGCGCCCCTCCCGGAGGCCTTCGAGAACGCCGGCCTCGCCGCCAAGCCGCGCAAGCGCGCCGCTCGCGGACTGCCGTTCCTGGAGTCCCCCGAAGCCCCTGCCACCGAGGAGGCCCCTGCCACCGAGGAGGTCGCCCCCCTCGCGAGCGATTCCGTCGAGCCCAGTGCCGCCGAGCTGGCCGAGCTCGCGGCGCTCTCCGGGCCGGGTTCCTCGGAGCCTCTCGCCGAAGCCGCTCCCGCCTCCGAGACGGCCGCCGCGGCTCCCGAGGTCCCGCTGACTCCCGAGCCTCCTCCCGCCGCCGAGCCTCCCGCGGCCGAGCCCACCGCCGAGGCCTCGGCTCCGGAGACGGCTCCCGAGACGAAGTCCGCTTCGAAATCGGCCACCAGGCGAGGGCGCAAGAAGGCGAACCCCAAGTCCTCCTCCTCTGAATCCGCCTGAAGCAGGTCCCTCGCTCCACCGTTAAGAGGAATCGGCCATGGCCGACGTCGCCCTCCCCATCGATCCGCTCCTGCCGGAGATCGTCGCCACCCTGCGGGGCGCGAAGTCGCTCGTGCTGGAGGCCCCTCCTGGCGCCGGCAAGACGACCCGCGTGCCCCGCGCCCTGCTCGAAGCCGGCATCGGCCAGGGCAAGGAGATCGTCGTCCTCCAGCCTCGCCGCCTTCCCACCCGGCTCGCCGCCCAGCGTGTCTCCGAGGAGATCGGCGAGCGCGTCGGAGAGACCGTCGGCTACCAGGTCCGCTTCGAGGACGTCCGTGGCCCCAAGACCCGCCTCTCCTTCGTCACCGAGGGGGTGCTCGGTCGCCGGCTCCTCTCCGACCCCACCCTGCGTGACATCGGTGTGGTCGTGCTCGACGAGTTCCACGAGCGTCACCTCTCCGCCGACATCTCGCTCGCCCTCCTGCGCCGCCTCCAGCAGGGTCCCCGGCCCGACCTCAAGCTCGTGGTCATGTCCGCCACGCTCGAGGCCGCCCCCATCAGCGCCTACCTCGACAACTGCCCCACCCTGCGCTCCGAGGGCCGCCGCTTCGACGTCTCCGTCGAGTACCTCCCCACCGCCGATGACCGCTACCTCGATGCCCAGGTGCTCTCCGGCATCAAGCGGCTCCACGCCAACGGGCTCGATGGGGACGTGCTCGTCTTCCTCCCCGGCGCCGGAGAAATCCGCCGCGCCAAGGACGCCTGTGCCGAGTTCGCCGAGCGCCACGGGATTGACCTCCTCCCGCTCCACGGTGACCTGACCCCCGCCGAGCAGGACCGCGCCGTGCGCCGCAGCTCCCGGCGGAAGATCATCCTCTCCACCAACGTCGCGGAGACCTCCGTCACCATCGACGGTGTCGCCGCCGTCATCGACAGTGGACAGGCCCGCGTGGCCTCGCACTCGCCCTGGTCCGGCCTGCCCATCCTCAAGCTCTCCAAGGTGAGCCGGGCCTCCGCCACCCAGCGCGCTGGCCGCGCCGGTCGTACCCGCTCGGGCCACTGCCTGCGCCTCTACACCCAGCACGACTTCGACGGCCGCCCCGACCAGGACGCCCCCGAAATCCGCCGCATGGACCTGGCGGAGACCATCCTCGCCCTGCGGGCCTCGGGCGTGAAGGACCTCGGCGCCTTCCCCTTCTTCGAGCCACCTCCCGCCGCCTCGCTCGAGGCCGCGGAGACCCTGCTGCGCCGGTTGGGCGCCGTGGCCTCCGATGGCTCCGTGACGGACATCGGCCAGCGGCTCCTGCGCTTCCCCCTCCACCCACGCCAGGCCCGCATCATCGTCGAGGGGGAGCGGCGCGGGGTGGGCGCGGACGCGGCGCTCCTCGCGGCCCTCGTGGGCGAGCGCGACATCCGCCGCGAGGCGCGCACCAACCTCTCCGGTCCCAACCGCGGCGCCGCCAACGTCGTCGCCGGGCCCTCGGATCTGCTGGAGCTGCTCGAGCGCTTCCGCCAGGCCGAGCGCGCCAACTTCTCCCCCGGCCGCGTGCAGTCCCTCTCCCTGGAGTCGAGCGCCGTGCAGGCCGTGGACCGGGTGCAGCGCCAGCTCCGGCGCGCCGTGCGCGAGCAGGGTCAGAAGCCCTCGCGCCCCGAGGCCGTGGAACAGGCGCTGATGCTCAGCGTGCTCGCCGGCTATCCGGACCGGGTGGCCCGGCGCCGCCGGCCTCGCGCCCCCGACCTGCTCCTCTTCGGCGGAGGCACCGCCCAGCTCTCCGACGTCAGCGTCGTCCAGGAGCCCGAGCTCATGGTCGCCGTGGACGCCGAGGAGCGCCCCGGTCGCGGCGTCATCATCCGCCTCGCCAGCGCCGTGGAGCCCGAGTGGCTGCTCGACCTGTACCCGGAGGCCCTGGAGGAAGTGGACGCCCTCCAGTGGAACGCCGAGGCCAAGCGCGTCGAGCGCATCACCCGCCTCGCCTACGGCAACCTCGTCCTCGAGGAGACGCGCACGCCCGCACCTCCCTCCGAGCAGGCCGCGCGCGTGCTCGTGGAGCAGGCCCTCGCCGCCGGTCCCGGCCGCTTCGCCGACCCCGAGGCCCTCCAGCAGTGGCGCACCCGCGTCGCGCTGCTCGCCCAGGCGTTCCCCGAGGCCAGCTTCCCCACCGTGGACGACGCCTTCATGCGCGACTCGCTCGCGTCCCTGTGCGCCGGGGCCCGGAGCTTCGCGGACCTCAACGGCGTGTCCCTGATCGACGCGCTCTACTCGCGCCTCACCTCCGAGCAGGCGCGCCTGCTGTCCAACCACGCCCCCGAGAAGGTCTCCCTCCCCGGCGGACGCACGGCCAAGGTCCACTACGAGCCCGGCAAACCCCCGTGGGTCGAGTCCCGCCTCCAGGACTTCTTTGGCATGGCCCAGGGGCCCAGCGTGTGTGCCGGGCGCGTACCGCTCGTGCTCCACCTGCTCGCGCCCAACATGCGCGCGGTGCAGGTCACCACGGATCTCGCCGGCTTCTGGGAGCGGCACTACCCCGCGCTCCGCAAGGAGCTGTGCCGCAAGTACCCCAAGCACAGCTGGCCCGAGGATCCGCGCCATGCGCAGACGCCCGCCGAGCGTGGACGGCGCATCTGACACGCGTCACACGGAGTTCACTCGTCGAGAAGGTGTGACCACACGGGCCGCTCATCCCTGGAGCGCCTGGGCTCCCGCCCCCTGGGGCTCACTTCATCAGGGGTTGCAGTAGAATAAAGGCTCCATGAGCCAATTCATGCCGACCCCCGAGTCGGTCGCGCAGTTCTACGACCAGTTCACCCCTTTCTTCGAGATCGTCTGGGGCGAGAGCATTCATGTGGGCTACTGGCCCGATGACTCCACGGGCGGCAGCATCGCCGAGGCGCAGGTGCGTCTCACCGAGATCATGGTGGGCAAGGCGCAGGTCCGGGAGGGGCAGCACATGCTGGACGTGGGGTGTGGCACGGGTGGGCCGGCCATCCACCTCTCGCGGGCCACCGGGTGCCGGGTGACGGGTGTCTCCGTCAGCCCGAAGCAGGTCGAGAAGGCCAACCACCAAGCCGCCCGCGCGGGGCTGGGCGAGCGGTTGAACTTCCAGGTCGCCAACGCCATGGCACTGCCGTTCCCGGACGCGTCCACCGATGCCGCGTGGGCCTTCGAATCGCTCTTCCACATG
>NZ_DASVSO010000902.1:0-10036 GCF_036388035.1 Archangium sp. | reverse complement strand
CTGGCCCCGGCGGGCGGGCGCCACGCCTACGCCACCGATGCCCGTGACGGCCACCCGGCGGCCGCCCAACCACTGCCCCATGGGAATGAAGACGAGCGAGGCGACCACCGAGCCGCCCTCACGCAGCACCCTCAGCTGGCCTCCCCCGGCCTCGACCTTCTGCCTCCAGGGAAGCATCTCCTCGGGGGCCATCCCAAAAGCCTGGGAAACGATGTCGTCCACCGCGGCGAGCTCTCGCTCCCCCTGCGGCGGACCAAAGTTCAGTGCTGTCGAGTCCACGGTATCCCTCCCCAATCGTGCGGGAGGCAGCCTAGGACAGACGGGGCCCGCCCGCGCTCCTCACATGAGCATCAACCCGCCATCCACCAGCAGGCTGCTGCCCGTCATGTAGTCGCTCGCGGAAGAGGCCAGGAAGAGGGCCGCCTTGGCGATGTCATCGGGGTTGCCATAGCGACCGAGCGGAACCTTCGTCCGCAGGTAGTTCTCCCGGAACGCCTCCGCCTGCTCCGGCGTCATGACGTCCTTGAGCACCTGGGCGTTGCCCTCGGTGTCGATGCCGCCGGGCGCGATGGAGTTCACCCGGATGCGGTGGGGCGCCAGCTCCAGCGCGAGGCTCTTGGTGAACATGGCCACCGCGGCCTTCGACGCGTCATAGGCCGCCAGTCCCACCATGTTGGGCCGCAGCGCGTTGACGGAGGACAGGTTGACGATGCTGCCCCCCTGGCGCTGCTGGATCATCCGTCCCGCCACCGCCTTGGAGGTGAGCATCAGCCCCCGGATGTTCACCTGGTACACCCGGTCGAGCAGCTCCGGCGACATCTGCATCACCGGCGACATGGGGAAGATGCCCGCGTTGTTCACCAGCACGTCCACCCGGTCGAAGCACTCGATGCAGCGGGCCACCATCCGCTCACCCGACGCCTCCTCGGAGACATCCGCCGTCAGCATCTCGGCCTTGCCCGGCCCCTCGGGCAGCCGCGCCAGCGCCTCCTTCGCCGCCTTCTCGTCCCGGTCCACGAGCAGCACCCGGGCGCCGCTCTCGACGAACCGACGGACGATCCCGAAGCCAATCCCCATGGCCCCGCCCGTGACGATGGCCACCTTGCCCGAGATGTCGAATGGATTTGTCGCCATGCACGTGTCCCTTCCGCTGGAGCCCCTCGGGCCTTCCGGCCGGGACTCGAACAGTCTGATAGGAAAATTACCGCCATAGCGCAAGCCCCCCCCCCTCTTCGGGGTGCGGGCGAGCAGGGGGGGACTGATGGACAGCGCACCTTCCATGGTTACAGGGAGGGCGTTCGCGTCCCCGAGGGGACGCCCGGAGGAGACATGTCCGTCGAGACCCAGCGCGAGACCCACAAGTTCCAGGCGGAGATCAACCAGCTCCTGAACCTGGTCATCAACTCGCTCTACAGCCACAAGGAGATCTTCCTGCGCGAGCTCGTGTCGAACGCATCGGACGCGCTCGACAAGCTGCGCTTCCGCTCGGTCACCGAGCCCGAGCTGCTCGAGGGGGCCTCCGCCCTGGAAATCCACATCATCCCCGATGAGGAGAAGGGCACGATCACCATCGAGGACACCGGCATCGGCATGACGCATGACGAGCTGGTGAAGAACCTGGGCACCATCGCCCACTCCGGCTCGCGCGAGTTCCTGGAGCTGGCGGCGCAGCGGGGCCAGAAGGACGTGAACCTCATCGGCCAGTTCGGCGTGGGCTTCTACAGCGCCTATCTGGTGGCGGACCAGGTGGAGGTGGTCAGCCGGGCGGCGGGCAAGGACTCCCAGGCCTGGCGGTGGGTGTCGGATGCCAAGGGCGCCTTCACGCTGGAGCCGGCCGAGCGCGCCACGCGCGGCACCTCCATCACCCTCCACCTCAAGCAGGACCAGAAGGAGTTCCTCGACGCCTGGCGCCTGCGCTCGCTGGTGACGCAGTACTCGGACTACGTGAACCACCCCATCAAGCTCCAGGTGGAGAAGACCACCGGCGAGGGGGACGTGCAGAAGACGGAGACGCAGCTCGAGGTGGTGAACAAGGCCAGCGCCCTGTGGCAGCGGTCGAAGAGTGAGATCACCGACGAGCAGTACCAGGAGTTCTACAAGCACCTCACGCACGACTGGGAGGCGCCGCTGGCGTGGACGCACTTCCGGACCGAGGGCAACCAGGTCTTCACCGGGCTGCTCTTCCTGCCGAAGCAGCCGCCGTTCGACCTGAACAACGCGCAGCAGCGCGGGGTGCGCCTGTTCGTCAAGCGCGTGCTCATCATGGACCGGTGCGAGGAGATGCTGCCGCAGTGGCTGCGCTTCGTGCGGGGCGTGGTGGACTCGGATGACCTGCCGCTGAACGTGTCGCGCGAGCTGCTGCAGGACTCGGCGGTGGTGCAGGCCATCCGCAAGCACGTGACGAAGAAGACGTTGGACATGCTGGAGAAGCTGGCCAAGGACAAGCCGGAGGACTACGTCACGTTCTGGAAGAGCTTCGGCACGGTGCTCAAGGAGGGCCTGGCGGTCGACACCGAGCACCGCGAGAAGCTGGGCGCGCTGGTGCGCTTCGAGAGCTCGCGCGAGGAGGGCCTCACCTCCCTGGCGGACTACGTGTCGCGGATGAAGGAGGGCCAGGAGGCCATCTATTACGTCTTCGGCGAGTCGCGGAAGGCGGTGGTGGACTCGCCGCACCTCGAGGCGCTGAAAAAGCGCGGGTACGAGGTGCTGTACATGACCGACCCCGTGGACGAGTGGGCGGCGCAGGGCCTGCGCGAGCACCAGGGCAAGCCGCTGGTGTCGGCGATGCACGCGGACCTCAAGCTCAAGGAGACGGACGAGGAGAAGCGCGAGAAGGAGGAGCGCGCCAAGGGGCTGGGGCCGCTCGCCGACCGGATGAAGGAGGTGCTCAAGGAGCACGTGCGCGAGGTGCGGGCGTCGGATCGCCTCACGGACTCGCCCTGCTGCCTCGTGGTGCCGGAGGGCGGCTCGCACGCCTTCGTGGAGCGGCTGCTGCGGGAGCGGGGCCGGAGCGTGCCGCGCGCCAAGCGCATCCTGGAGGTCAACCCGTCGCACCCCATCATCGAGCACCTGCGCGCGCTCAACGAGAAGGAGTCGGGCTCGGCCCAGGTGACGGAGTGGGTGGAGATGCTCTACGACCAGGCGCTGCTCACCGAGGGCAGCAGCGTGGAGGATCCGAACCGCTTCGCGCGGCGGATGACGGCGCTGATGACGCAGCTGGCCGCGAAGCCCGAGGCGCCCCTGCCGCGCAACTGAGGGGGCCTCAGCCCAGACCGCGGCGGCGGGCCTCGGCGTCCATGACGCGCTTCTCCACCTTCACGCGGGCGAAGTTGGAGAAGATGCCCCCCGGCTGCTTCGCCGGCAGCGCGCGCATCTGCAACCGGAGATCCTCCAGCGTGCGCTCCGCCCGGTCCCGCCGGGCGGTCAGCTCGGCGTTGGAGGCGAACCGGATGGACAGCATCGTGTCCACCTCGAGTCGCCCGTCCAGCTCGCACTCCAGCAGCTTGAGCGAGATGGGGCTCGGCGCCTTGTTCGTCAGCGCCTTCTCCACCAGGGCCCGGACCGCCAGCGCCGCCGTGCGCAGCGCGCTCGTGTCCGCCGCGGCCTCCAGGCGCTCCATGCCCGTGGCCAGCTCCGCCAGCAGCGGAGTCATCGCCTTGCGGCCCGGAGGAGCCAGCAACTGCGTGACGTAGGCATCCATCCCGTCCCCGCCGGCCTGCTCCACCGCCTGCCGCAGCAGGGGGAGCCAGTCCGCCTTGAGCTGCTCGCGCACGCCGCCCACCGGCGCACGCGACTGCACGGCCTTCTGGAGCGCCTCGTCCAGGCCGCCGAGGATGGCCGTGGCCGGCAGCACGCCCCGAGGCGCCGCGGAGCGCTCGTTCCAGCGGCCCTTGCTCACTTCGGGGGCCACGCCGGTGAAGGTCGGCCGCCCGGGGTTGGTGGGAAGCTCGGAGGACTCGAAGCCGTCTCCACCCGAGCGGCTGGGAGGGCTCGGGAGGACGAGCTTTCGCGGTTGCACCTGGGTGGGGAGCTCGTCGTCCCCGAGCGGGACACCTGGGGGTGGGGCCTTCGGTTTGGACGGCGGAGACGGCAAGGGGCACCCTCCCGTCCCATGTTGCTACGGCCAGGCCCGGTAAGGAAGGCCAGCCGGAGTAGGATGGTGCGCGGATGTCGCGTGCCCCCACCTCTCCCCCTGTCCTCGACGAGGAGGAGCTCGTCCACCAGTTCCCCGGCCTCGACCGGCGCGCGCTCGGTGCGTTCTACACCCCCGCGCCCCTGGTGGAGCGCACGCTGGCGCTCGCCCTGGCGCATGCCGGGGATGGGCCCCTCGCGGTGGTGGACCCGGCCTGTGGTGCGGGCGCCTTCCTCGCCGCCGCGGCACGCGCCCGCCCCGAGGCCCACCTCACCGGCCTGGAGCTCTCCCCCGAGGTGGCCCAGGCCTGCCAGGCCCGCGTGCCCGGTGCGCACGTCCGCGTGGGGGATGCCCTGCGCGGCGGGCTCAAGCCCCTCCTCCATGCACTCCCCCCGGGCCATCGCGAGGTGTGGGTCGGCAACCCGCCCTACAACGGCACCTCCGCGCTCCTGAAGGATCGCGACGCCTACGCCCGACTCCGGGCCCTGGTGCCCATCTCGTTCCCGCCGGGCACCAGCCTGCGCGATGACTTCGCCTTCTTCCTCCTGCTCGCCGCGCACCGGCTCTCCTCGCGCCCGGGCGTGCTCGCCTTCATCACCCCCTCCAGCCTCCTCGACGCCTTCCTCTATGCGCCCCTGCGCGACACCTTGCTGCGCACGCTGTCGCTGCGCGAGGTGGTGGACCTCGGCCCGGGCGCCTTCGCGGGCACCCAGGTGCGCACCTGCATCACCGTGTGGACCTCACCTCCGGAGGCGAGCGTCCAGCCCGTGTACTCCGAGGGGAAGCGGGCCTCGCCGATTTCCTTCACGCCCGAGGCTCCCGAGTGGCGCCTCGCGCCCACGCCTCCCGAGGCGGCGGAGCTGGACGCTCGCTGGCGCTCCGAGGGCGAGCCCCTCACCACGCTCGTCCCGGTGAGCCTGCCGGGCGTGAAGACGCGCTTCGACGAGCTGCTGGTGGATGACGACCCCCAGCGCCTCCTCGCCCGCCTCGAGGACTTCGCCCGCGCGCCCCTGGAAGCACTCGAGGACTTCGCCCGCGCCCACGGGATTCCCGAGTCGCTGCTGCCCAAGCTGCGCACGTTGAAGGAGGGCCCGGCCTTCGTGGTGGACCCCGCCTGCGTGCGCCCCTTCTTCCGCTATGCCGGAGCGCGCCACCGCGGCACCCTCCCTCCCGAGGCCCGCGCCTTCTGCTACCTGGACCGGCGCCTCATCCTCCGCGGCGATCACCGCCTGCGCGGCCCGTGGGATCCGCACCGGGGCGCGGTGAAGCTCCTCTTCAACGTGCGCGAGCTGCCCCTGTCCGCCGCGCTCCTGGAGGACGAGGGCTGCGTCCACGATCACCGGCACGCCCGCTTCGCGCCCCTGCTCGTGCCCCAGCGCGTGCGCGACGAGGGGCTGGAGATCACCCGCGTCACACGCTCGGCGGAGGCCCTGGGCCCGCTCGTGCCCAACCTCTCGCCGCGAGGGCTCGCCTGGGCCGAGCGGCTCGGGGGCCCGCTGGCCGCCTACCGGACAATCGTGCGCTTCCTCAACGATTCCGAGGTGCAGCAGCGCTGGGCGCCCGTCTACGGCGCCTCCCGCGTCGTCCATGTCCCCCTGGCCGCTCTCCAGCCTTGAGGAACGCGCCGGGCGCATTAGTGTCCACCTTCACTCTCGGTCCGGAAGCCCGGAACCGGGAATTCCCGCGGAGAAGGAGACACCTCATGAAGACTCGCGCGCTGCTGACCGCTGCCGTCCTCTGCCTCGCTGGCCCCGCCTTCGCTCAGGGCCAGGCCCCCGCCGCCAAGGAGAAGGCCGCCACCAAGAAGGAAGAGAAGACCGCCGCAAAGGGCGAGCAGGTGGCGGGGGGCGCCACCGCCCGCGCGGACGTGAAGGACCAGAAGGGCCAGACGGTGGGCGAGGTGACGCTCACCGAGTCGCCCCATGGCATCCTCGTGAAGGGGACGCTCTCCAACCTCCCGCCGGGCGAGCACGCCATCCACATCCACGAGGCGGGCAAGTGCGAGGCGCCCTTCCAGACCGCCGGCGGCCATCTCAACCCGAACAAGAAGAAGCACGGCGTCCTCGTGGCCGAGGGCAAGCACGAGGGTGACCTGCCCAACCTGCACGTGGGCGCCGATGGCAAGGTGCGGTTCGACCACTTCGCCCACGGCCTCAAGCTGAAGGACCTGCAGGACCAGGACGGTGCGGCCGTCGTCGTCCACGCTTCCGCGGACGACTACAAGAGCGACCCGGCCGGCAACGCGGGGGACCGCATCGCCTGCGGCGTCGTGACGAAGTAGCAGGAGGCTCCCGCACCACCCGCGCATGGTACGCGCCCGAGCGGCCCATGAACGGTCAACCTCTCCTCCACTGGCACCGCTCCGGCTCCAGTGCCGTGGGGTGGGTGCTGCTGTGACTCTCCGCTCTGGCCACGGCGTGGGCCGCCGGGCCCGAGCCGGTTGCCCCCGAGGTGAGGAGGCCCCGCTCTTCACCGGCGGCACGCGTCCCCTGGAGCTTGGAACTCCCGCCGGGTTTCCCCTCTCGGCCACCGCCTGCGGGAGTTGCCACCGGATGAGCCTCGCGGACGAGGAGCTCGGCGGGGCCGTCCGCTATCTCGTCTCCAAGAAGAAGGCGGCGCTTCCCGCGGTGCATCGGGCACTCGAGCGCGAGGCCTTCCAGGAGAAGCGCGAACCTGGCACTCCAGCGGATGAAGAGCTGCGCGCCCAAGCAGAAGTCTCCCCTGGGGCGTAGAGGCGCGGCAGCGGCGCATCCACTGTTCATCGCCCACCACTCTCTTCCAGATTTCTCACCCGCCGAGACTGCTCCCTCATCCGCAGCTTCGAATTGTGCTACCGTTGCAGTAAATCAGTAACACTTCAATTGGAGGGGTCTCTTTGTCATCACGAGGTGCAGTAGCAGCGGGGAGAGGAATTCTGGTGAGCGCGTTGCTGGTGGGGGGAGGCCTGGGGTGTAACACCTCGCCGTCCCTGCTGGAAACGGAGCCCCTGGAGCAGCAGGCCCAGGAGTTGATCGAGGAAAACGGCCTGTCCACCAACGGCCTGTCCACCAACGGCCTGTCCACCAGCACTTTTTCGTCCTGGTTCAGCGCGGCCCCCACGCAGAACACTCAGTTGATGAAGTACCTCATTGGCTGCGCCTTGCCGGAGGGGCAGGTGCGCACCTACACCGACCCCCAGACGGGGACGAGCTACACCTGGGCTGGCAAGCTGGGACTGGCGAGCCACTGGGGCTCGGGGCGGCCAGCGACCGAGCAGGAAGAGCAGGTCATCTCCGCCTGTCTGGCGGCTCACGCCAACCCGTACGGGATGAAGGTGGGCTTCTCCGTCCTGGGACTGACCGCGGAAGGCAACGTGCTGCCCTACACCGCCCAGGAGCTGGGGGACTACAACATCCGCGAGGCGTGCTTCTTCGGCAACCTCTTCCGGAACCAGGGCCTGTACGCGGGAAACGATCACACGCAGCTCGACTCCTCCAAGAGCACCAACCGCGGTTGTGGGCTGTCGAACGTCGCCAGCGGGGAAAATCCGCACTGCCCCATCATCGTCCGCGTCGGTACGTGTGACGCGGCGCGTTGCGTGCCGGATGCGACGGGGACGTACTACACGCAGTGCACGTACAATGGGGTAAACTACCGTCCGGTGACGACCCGCCTCCACGTCAACGCCGTCAACATCTGCGGGGACGGCATCTGCCAGAAGAGCGAGCGGTGCGGAGTAGGTACGACAGCCGACAACTGCTCGGACTGCGGCGCCTGCCGGTAAAGAGCCCATGAGTGACGAGCAGCGGGCAGCGGACGGGGCTCCGAGGGAAGAGTTCCTCGAAAAAACCCTCGTCGTGAAGCGCATGGTGGAGGATGTCCGCGAGCCGCCGCCCGTGGCGTCCCTGGAGCTGTCCACGACCACGCCCACTGCGGGCGCGTCCACGCGGACCGCGCCGCCCGCGCTCAGCCCCCTGGCCAACCGCTACATCGTGTTGGATGTGCTTGGCCAGGGTGGAATGGGCACGGTGACGGCCGCCTATGACACCCGGCTCGATCGGCGGGTCGCCTTCAAGCTGCTGCACTCTCGGGAGGATCAGCAGGACAACCAGCAGCAGATCCGCATGCTGCGCGAGGCCCAGGCCATGGCCCGCCTGAGCCACCCCAACGTGGTGGCCGTCTATGACGCGGGCACGCTGGAGGACGGCACCGTCTTCATCTCCATGGAGCTGGTGGAGGGGCAGACGCTGCGCCAGTGGTGCCATGCGCACGCGCGCAACTGGCGCGAGGTGCTGGCGGTGTACCTGGAGGCCGGCAGGGGGCTGGCCGCGGCCCACGCAGCGGGGCTCGTGCACCGGGACTTCAAACCGGAGAACGTCCTGGTGGGCAAGGACGAGCGGGCGCGGGTGACGGACTTCGGTCTGGCACGCATTGGAGACCCGCCCTCGCACCCCCAGGCGTCCCAGGTGGGGACGGCTCCCATCGCCCCCGGCCCGGAGAGCGAGACCGGGCAGGTGATGGGAACGCCGCGCTACATGGCCCCCGAGGTGATGCTGGGCAAGCCGGTGGACGCGCGCAGTGACCTGTTCTCCTTCTGCGTGGCGCTCTACGAGGCCCTCTACGGGCAGCCCGCCTTCCCAGGAGAGACCGTCACCGCGCGCTGGGAGGCGCAGCGCGCCGGGCGCGTCAACCCGCCGCCCACCCACTCCCCCGTTCCGGCATGGGTGACCAGCCGGGTGCTGTGGGGGTTGCAGCTCGCCCCCGAGCAGCGTCCCGCCTCCATGGAAGCCCTGATCTCGGCCCTGGAGGCGGATCCGGACATCAGGCGCCGGGCGCGGCTGCGCGTCGCCGGCCTGATCGCGGGAGCCGCCACCCTCGTGGTGCTGGCGCTCACCGGGTGGGTGCATGGCTACACGCGGGACTGCGGGAACCTGGAGCAGCGGTTGGTGAACGTATGGGACGCCTCCCTTCAGGCGGGGGTGCGGCAGGCCCTGCTCGGCACGGGGCTCTCCTACGCCCCGACCACCGCCGAGCGTGTCCAGGCGGTGCTGGACAGCTACGCCCGCGAGTGGCTTCGCCTGCGCACCGAGGTCTGCGAGGCCAGCCCCGTGGAGGTCGGACAGCCCCAGGAGTTGGCCCTGCTTCAGGTCTCCTGCCTGGAGCGGCGCCGGGACCAGCTCGGCGCGCTGGTGAAGCTGCTGGCGCGCGGCCCCGATCCGCAGCTCCTCCCCCAGGCTGTCCAGGTCGCGCAGTCCCTGCCCCCACTGGCCTCCTGCATGGATGCCCAAGCCCTCACCTCCGCCGTGCCCCTCCCCCAGGAGCCGGCCGCGCGGGCGCGGATCGAGGCCCTTCAGCAGCAGGTGGATCACCTCGAGACCCTGTGGCTGGCTGGCAAGTTCTCCGAGGGCCTGGAGCTGTGCACCGGCTTGCGGCCCCAGGTCGAGGCGCTGGACTACGCGCCCCTGCGGGCCCAGCTCCTCTACCACCTCGGTCGGCTGCACGGCGGGCTCGGAGACTACGCACGTACCGATGCCCTGCTGCGGCAGGCGCTCACCCAGGCCGCCCGCGGCAAGGATGACGTGCTGATGGCCCGGCTGTGGAACATGATCATCTGGAACACGGAGGTCCGGCTCTCCCAACCGCTCGACGTGCTGGACACGGAGAAGGTGGTGCTGGAGACGGCCTCGGAGCGCGCGGGGGATGATCTGGCCCGAGCCGAGTCGCTCCACATCCTGGGCGGCGTCCTCTACAAGCAGGGCCGCTTCGAGGAGGCGCGGACGCGGTTCCAGCAGGCCCAGGTCCTCATGGAGAAGGCCCTCGGCCCCGAGCACGCCTTCGTGGCCTCCATGTACAACAACGTCGGGGTGGCACTCTCGGAGCTGGGCCGCTTCGAAGAGGCGCGCGACAACTACGAGCGCTCCCTCG
>NZ_DASVSO010000901.1:0-2480 GCF_036388035.1 Archangium sp. | reverse complement strand
CTTATGATGGAATCTGGAGTGAGCGACCGGATCCGCAACCACCGGACCGCCGTGGAGCAACACCGCCGGCCTGACATGCCGTTGCTCGTCTGGGCGCTCACCCGACAAACGGCTGGACCCGCCGTGGGTTTCGAGCCCCCTCGCCCCGTCCGGGCGGGCCGCGAGATGCCTTCCTCCACGAGCGGCTGGGGTCCACCCAGTCATGCTACGGTGCCTCACCTGGGAGGTCACCACGCATGAGCGAGGTCACGGGGGCGGCACTGTCGACGGGGCGGCGAGGCCAGGTGCTGGCGCGGCTGCGCGGGCGCCGGGCCGGGAGTGAGGACGCCCTCGCGGCCTCGCTGCCGCCGTTGGGCACCACGGTGGGGGGCTTCCTCCTGGAGTCCCTCCTGGGAGAGGGGGGCTTCGGCACCGTGTACCTGGCCCGGCGTGGCGGGGAGTTGTTCGCGGTGAAGTTCACCTCGCTGCTCCAGACGGCGGAGTGGGGGCGCAGGGAGCTGGGCGTCATGCTGCGCCTGGAGGAGGTGGGCGGCGTGGGCCTGAAAGGCCATGGTTTCTGGCCGGACGAGGCGCCCCGCTTCCAGTACATCGCCATGGAGTACGTGCCGGGGTGGGAGCTCTACGAGTGGGCCCGGTGCCACAACCCCGCCGCCCTGGGGATGGGGGACGTGCTGCTGGAGCTGGCGCGGGAGCTGGCGGTGGTGCACGCGGCGGGGGTGGTGCACCGCGACCTCAAGGGCGACAACGTGCTGGTGCGCGAGGGGGATGGGCTGCCGGTGCTGGTGGACTTCGGCGTGGCCACCTACGCCGGGGCGCCGCGGGTGACGGGCCGGGAGGTGCCGGGCTGCCGGGAGTACCTCAGCCCCGAGGCCGTGCGCTTCAACCGCGAGAGCGCCCCGGGCGAGCGCTACCCGCCGAGCGCACTCGATGACCTGTGGGCGCTGGGGGTGGTGGCCTACAAGCTGCTGACGGCCACCTACCCCTTCAGCGGGCACAACGCCCTGGAGGTGGAGAGGGCCATTCTCCAGGAGGCGCCCGAGCCGCCGCACCTTCGCAACCCGCGCGTGCCCCGCGCGCTGAGCGAGGTATGTCTGCGGCTGCTGGAGAAGGCTCCCGAGGCGCGCTACCCGGACGCGGACGCACTGGCCGCGGCACTGGAGGCGGTGAAGCGGGGAGCGGACGAGGCGTGGCAGGTGCCGCTGTGCGAGGCGTGGGGCCCGGACGCCGCCACCACGCAGCGCACCGGGGCACTGTCGCCGGAGGGGCAGCGGGCCCGGCTGAGGCGGCTGGTGGACTACGAGGAGCGCCACCCCCGGCGGGGCCAGCCCCGGCCCGCCCCGGAGGACACGTCCCCTCCCCCGCTGCCCACCGGGGGGCCGCTGCCCATGCCGAGCGCGGTCGTGACGTCGTCGGCGCGGCCTCGGAAGGGAGCGCGCGGGGCCCTCGGGTGGGCAGTGGCCGCCAGTGTCTGCGTACTGGCCGTGGGAGTGCTGGCCTTCTTCGCCACCGGGCGCGGGGTGACACCGCCGCCCCTGACCTCCCCGGTGGACTCTTTTCCGCTGACGCTGGAGGTCACACCCGGGTCCGGCCAGGAAGTGGCGCCCCCGTGGAAGCCGCTGGAAGGTGGCTCGGGCGCGGCGCCCTCCGGGGCGGCAACCCCCGCGCCCGTCGCCAGCGCGACGCTCCCAGAGGACACCACGCGCGTGAAGACTTCACGGCAGGCTCGCGATACGCGGGGAAAGGCGCAGCAGAAGAAGGGGACGGGCTCTCCGGCTGGGAAGGTGGGAGGAGCCATGCTCGCCTGCACCCTGGCCTCGGGCTGCCCCGGCCCCGGAACCCAGGTGCGCCCCCAGCCTCCTCCCGCCGAGTGCCCGGCCGGCTCGGCGGAGGCCATGGAGAAGCTGGACGCCTGGAGCAGGGTCGATGTCACCCTCACCGAGGAGGATACCCGCATCCTCACCGTGAGCGAGGGGCAGGTCACTGTGAGGCTTCTCGATCACGCCGGGAAACTGGTGGCGGGCTCCACCTTCACGGGGCAGCTCATCGTCGGCGCGTCGCGCGTGTATGGCCGCTTCACCCGGGGTCGCCTGCCCAATGGGGAAACGTTCCCCGTCTGCTTCGAGTTCATTGCCCGTGAGAAGCCAGGGGTGGATGAAGAGCCGGGGGCGCTGATTGAGGAGCCCGCCCCCGAGCCGGGCCTCGCGCGCATCTTCTCCACCCAGACGGCGCTGCCGGTGCAGCGCTTCCACTAACGCCGCGAGGCGCGCGAGCACAGCCTGGGAACCTGGAGCGGATGGGAGGACATGACAGGGGTCAACGTCCGAGGTTCTTGTTAGAGTCCTCCACTCCGGAGGTTCTGTCCTGTGCCCGCCCTTCCTACTGCCCTCGCGTTGCTCGTGCTGCTCGCGAGTGCTCCCGCCGCCGCCCAGTCCGGTCCCGAGCCCTCGGAAGGTGGGCGCCAGCTCCTCTTGTCTTCGGGG
>NZ_DASVSO010000900.1:0-2740 GCF_036388035.1 Archangium sp. | reverse complement strand
TCGCTGTTCAAGGTACCTCGGAATCGACTCTCGCCGACTCTCTTGAGGTACCGCTTAGAATTGACTGCGGTTTCCGCAATCTGTCTTCTTGGGCTTGCTATTTGGTTTTCAAAGACCGAGCCGCTTGTTGCTCTCGCGACTATGTGCTACGCTCTGCTTCGCTGCTGCATCCCCTTCAACTTCGGGGGAGGCATTCTTTATTTCGAAGCGCTTCCGCTGTCAAGCGACCGTTGTCGCTTTGCTTCATCGCTTCGCCTCGTTTGGAAGCAACATCGCACCGGAGCGCTTTGTTTCTTCTCTTTCGAGGGGGCGCGGAACCTACTTCGCTTCCGCCTTCCCTGTCAACCGACTTCGTCGACCCCTTCTTTCCCGCCGATTCGACTCTGTCGCCTTCGCGACTTCGCCGTTTCGAGGGGAGGCGGCTTCTACCACCGCCGCGTCAGGTGTCAACTCCGCTCGTTGACTTCGTATTTCGTCTTTCAAACCCGCTCGGGAGCTCCCGTCGCCGTTGCGACTTCGCTGTCCCGTTCAGGGGGCGCGGCTTCTACCACCACCGCGTTGAGAGTCAACCGCCTTCGTCGACCTCTTCTTCCCGCTCCATCGACTCCGTCGCCCGTGCGACTTCGCCGCTTCGAGGGACGCGGCTTCTACCACCGCCGCGTTGGGAGTCAACATCGTCCCGTCGACTCCGTATTCCGTCTTTCAGCTTCGTCCAGGAGTTCCCACCGCCAGTGCGGCTTCGCCTTCCTGTCCACGGGCGGCGATGGATCCACCGCTCGTTCCTTCCAACCTTCGACTCGGGAGCCTGCGGCGCCGTTGCGCCAGCCCGTCGGGCGAAGGGAACCGATACCTAACGCTTTGTTGCCTGGCCGTCAAATACTCAATCGTGACGGTTGATCCCGAGGGACAGCTCTGCGTCCGGTCTCATTTGGGAAACCCTCAAGCGCCGCCAACCCCTTCCCGGAATCGAGAGATTTTCGATGCCCACGCGGCTCCCAGAGGAGCGCCACCCACGAACTCCTGTCAGAGAGACCGCGCACTTCCTCTCCTCGTGAGAAGAGGCCGCACTCCGTGTCAGCGCCAGGGTGTCCCGTCACGAGAGGAGTCTGCTGCTTCACGAAGCTCACCCTCTTCAGAGCCCGCCTCTCACCAATAGCGGGACATCCACGCAGCTCACTGCGAAGGGCCTCCCGCGCGTTCCTATCGGAGAACCCATGCAATCTCTCTCCTCGTGAGAAGAAAGCGCACGCAGTGTCAGAGCCAACGTGTTTTCTCGTGAGGACACCGCTGCTCCACAGCCTCAGCGCCTGCTTACCGGGAGCCGTGGCCCGACTCCGCCCACTCGGGCCACCGCGCTTTCAGCTCGGCGTGCAGACCGACCACCGCTTGCTGGACTCCTGGTGACCCCAACACCCAACGTCCGCCCGTCTGCTCGCTCGTGTCGAAGGTCTCCCGAGCACCTGCCTCGAGAGACCCCCTCACCGGCTACTCCTTCCGGAAGACCACATAGCCCGCTGCGGGGATGTTCACCTTCGTGTTCCCGCCGCTCACCTCCGCGCCGAAATTACCGAAGTTGCTGCCCCCGTACACCGCCGCGTCGCTGTTCAACACTTCCTTCCAGCGCCCCGGCGGCAACGGCATCGTGTAGCCCTCCAGGTTCTTCCGGTTCAGGCTCCCCACCACCAGGTACTCCTCGTTCCCCGACTTGCGCGTGAAGGCCAGCACCGCGTCGTCGTTGTGCGTGTGCACCCGCTGCACCTCCGCATCCGCTCGGAAGGCCGGGCTCGACTGACGCAGCGCGATCGCATCCCGGTAGAAGTGGAAGCTCTGCCGGCGCGTGATGTCCTCCATCGCCTCCGTCCGCTGCTCCCCGGACATCGCCGCCAGGCGCTCGAAGACCTTCCGGTCCTCCGCCGTCAGCCCCTGGTACCCCGCGTCCTTCGCTCGCGCCTCCGGCGGCAGGGAGAAGAGGCGCTCGTACGTCGCCTTGCGCGCGTCGTCGAACGTCACCTTGTCCCAGTTCCAGTCCTTCCCCAGCGACTCCCAGCTCCAGTCGCTGTCCCACGTCGACGGATTCCCCCAGCGGAAGTCGTTCTGCGCTCCAAACTCGTCTCCCTGGAAGAACATCGGGATGCCCGGACCCGCCAGTCCCATGCCCGCCGCGAACCTCGCCGCGCTCCTCGACCACTGGTCCGGTGTCTCCGTCGGCTTCTCTCCCTCCGCCGTGTTCAGCGTCCGCTGCGCGTTCCCCACCTCGTCATGGTTGGAGATGATGCTCAGCGCCTTCTTCCAGCCGTCCAGCCCCCGCGGGCTCGTCATCATCGACACGAAGGCGTCCATGTCCGTCTTCAGCCCTCGCGCCGCCGCCTGGATCAGCCCCGGCTTGCCTCCACCGTCGTTCACCAGCCGGTGCTGGAACTCCGTGTACCACTGCGCGTCGAAGCCGCCTCCCGTCCCGTCCTTCTGGCTCGGCCGCGAGATGCCCGGGTCGTAGTCAAACTGCTCCGCCACCGTCCACACGTCCGGGTTGAAGAAGTGCACCTGACGGTTGATCTCCCTCAGCAGCTCCCAGCCGTCCTTGCCTCCCACTCCCTTGATGGGCTCCGTGAAGTCGAACCGCAGCCCGTCGAAGTGCAGCTCCTCCACCTGCGCCACCGCGTGGTCCACGAAGAATTGCTTCACCTTCGGGTTCGAATACGCCGGCACCGCGCCCCACGGCGTGTCCCGCTGCTCGAACTTC
>NZ_DASVSO010000899.1:0-15085 GCF_036388035.1 Archangium sp. | reverse complement strand
TCACGCGGTGGGCACTCCAGGGGAAAGGGGGAGGCCGATGGTGCCACCCCGGGTTGCTCCCGGTAGGGGAGATGTAGGTACGTAGCGGTACGTGCTGGTGCGTGCCGGTATGGGTTGGTGGATATTTTGACTACATGCTCGCACCATGTAGTTTCCGTGTCGCCTTCCACCTACCTGGAGACCTCACATGGCCCTGGCCCAGCACAGAGAGCGGCGCTCACACCTGCGATTCGACAAGGTCTTCACCGTGTACCTTTCCACGGAAGGGGGGTTGAGCCGGGGGATTGGCCGCAACATCAGCGCCCAGGGCCTGTTCGTGGAGTCTCGCGAGGCGCTGTCGCTGGGCGAGCGGGTGAAGGTGACGTTCGCGGGCGAGGACGGCACGGAGATGACGTGCCTGTGCGAGGTCCGCTACCAGGTGGCGCTCTCGTACGGGCGCAAGGACGGACGCGAGGGCAACAGCCGGGGCGTGGGGCTGCGCATCGTCGCCTACGAGGTGCAGGACGACCATCCGCTGCTGCTGGTGGACCGCGAGCGCGTGATGCACTGAGCGCGGCGGGGGAGGGCGGTGGAAAAGCGAAAGGGCACGGCCGCCACGAGCGACCGTGCCCTTCGTGCTTCTGGGGCTCCCGGGGCCCGCGGACACTTCATCCACGGGCCCTGGGGGCGGGGCTTACTGAGAGAAGCCCTCGAGGAGGTAGTGGGCCTCGATGCGCTTGAGCGCGAGGATCATCGCGGCGCAGCGGGGATCCACTTCCTTGCCGATGATGAACGGACGGCTGTCGTGCGAGTCCGTGCGGCGGCCCTGGTTGCGCGAGATGTCGCGGATGATGCGGTAGTTGCGCTTCATCGCGTGCTCGAGGCGCTGGTTGACCTCGGCCTCGCTCCAGCGCTCCATGCGCTTGTTCTGGATCCACTCGTAGTAGCTCACCGTCACGCCACCGGCGTTGGCGATGATGTCGGGGATCATGTCGATGCCGCGCTTCTGCAGGACACGATCGGCCTCGGGGGTGGTGGGGCCGTTGGCGCCCTCGGCGATCAGCTTCACCTTGAGCCGCTCGGCGACCTCGGCGGTGATCTCACCACCCAGGGCCGCGGGGATGCAGATGTCGGCCTGGACATCCCAGAAGTCCTTCTTCTCGATCTTCTGGGCGCCGGCGAACCCGAGCACGCTCTTGCGCAGGTTCTTCGGGTCGTTGACGTGGGCCATCAGCGCCGGCACGTCGATGCCGTCGCCGTTGTAGATGGAGCCGTCGGCGTCGTTCACCGCGAGCAGACGGGCGCCCATCTTCTGGAGGATGGCGGCGCCGTGGCTGCCCACGTTGCCGAAGCCCTGGAGGGTGAAGGTCTTGCCCTTGAGGGTCTCGCCCTTCTCCGCGTAGTAGTCCTCGATGCAGAAGGCCACGCCCTGGCCGGTGGCGGCCGCACGGCCCTCGGAGCCGCCGATGCGCACGTCCTTGCCGGTGACGATGCCGCGCAGGTTGTGCCGCTCGCGCTCGCCGTCCGAGTACTGACGGTACATGAGCGCCATGATCTCCCCATTCGTCCCCACGTCGGGAGCGGGGATGTCGATGTTGGGGCCGATGAGTCCCTTGAGCTTGTACATGAAGCGCAGGGTGATGTTCTCCAGCTCCTCGCGGCCGTACGAGCGCGGGTCGATCTGGATGCCACCCTTGCCACCGCCGAACGGAACCTCGGAGATGGCGGTCTTCCAGGTCATCTCGGCGCCGAGCGCCTTGAAGAGATCCAGGGAGACCTCGCGGTGATAGCGGATGCCGCCCTTGTAGGGGCCGCGGGCTTGGTTGTGCTGGACGCGGTAGGCCTTGAAGCGCTGCGACTCACCAGGCACGAGCTGGTAGACGTTGCCGTCCGGCAGGCGCAGGTGACCGCGGCGGATGTTGACGTCCGAGCCGAGCAGGGCGCGGCCGTTGAGGATGATCTTCCCGTCCGCCAGACGCTCCATGCCCTCGGCGTTGCGCACCTGGGTGACGGAGAGGTCCGCGAAGTCCCGGGCCAGCTCGGGGGCGAGCGGCACGAGGCGATCCTTCAGCTTCGCGGTGACGTAGAAGATGTGCTCGTAGTCGGGCTCCTCGAGCTCCAGACGAACGCGCTTGTCCAGGCCGATCAGATCGGCGGCGCGATGGAAGATCTCCATCGCCTCCGTGTAGACGGTGCGCTTGGGCGTCGGGGCCGGGGCGCGCATGAAGTTTTCTTCGCTGGCCATGTTGAGAATCGCTCCTTGGGGTGAGGCGATTGTTGAGTAAAAGCGGGCCCTTTATGTGCATAGCAGCCACATGGGGTCAACCGTCGGCCCGGCTTGTTGGGATCTAAACTGTTAGTTGTTTCAAGGAGTTAGCCAACGCGGCGTGTCATTCACCGGGGGTGCTTGCCTGCCTGCTCCCTGGGACCGGGTGAGGGGCGAGTGGAGGCGAAGGGGAGCGGGATGAAAGAAGTGCTTGCCGTGGTTGGGGCCGCGTGTTACTTCGCGCGCCCACATCGGTGACGCCAAAAGCGTCGTCGTTGCGGCGGGTTGTGCCGACATAGCTCAGTCGGTAGAGCAACTGATTCGTAATCAGTAGGTCTCCGGTTCAAATCCGGATGTCGGCTCCAAAAAGAGGGTCGCCAGACGCGAGTCTGGCGGCCCTTTTTGTTTTCGGGCGCTGGCGTCTCCCGCCTCTTCCCGTGCCTGTCGCGCACCTCTGCCATCCTGGGGTCAGTCCCCGGCCTCGGAGGTGCGGCGTGTCCCCCCGTCTTGTTGGTCCGTGCCCGGAAGGCACGCGGAAGCGCCCCGGGTTGGGCGCTTGGGCCCTCATCGTCCTCTTCCTGCATGCCGCGTGCGCCACGGGCGTGCCTCACGCTCGCTCATCCGCGGCTGCAGTGGAGGTCGAGGTCGCGGACGAGGTGGTTCACCTCTCCCTGCCCACGCGATTCGGGGCGGTGCGGGTGAGCGACTTCGAACTCAACGAAGCCCTCGCCACCCTGGTGTTGAACATGCCGCTGCGGGTGGCCGGCTCCCACTTCCCGCTCTACCCCAACCGGATGCTGGCGCTGGCCTCCGCCCCGCTCACAGGCGAGGAGTGGCGCACGCCCTTGGCGCGGTCCTATGGGAGCTTCTGCGAGCGGCAAGGCACGCCGGGCGACTGCCTGGGGTTGTTCAAGGACGGGCCGGGCCTGGACGGCGAGGACAAGCGCGACCTCGCCCTGGCGCTCTCCGTGAATGCGGCGCTGGAGGCTCG
The DNA here is from genome assembly GCF_036388035.1 of Archangium sp. Lineage (GTDB taxonomy): Bacteria > Myxococcota > Myxococcia > Myxococcales > Myxococcaceae > Archangium. Next base: position 11,849 of record NZ_DASVSO010000899.1, on the reverse strand, counting down.
GGACGCGGAGCTGCGCGGCATGTTCTCCACGACGCAGCTGTGGACGACGCTGAGCATCACCATCATTGGATACATGGCCTTGGTCGCGGCCCCCGAGCCCGTTTCTAAAGGCGTGGCCGCGGCACTGGCCCTGCTCATGTGGGGCTACCTGGGCTGGGAGTTCTTCGACCTGGTGCGGGCCTACTTCCAGCTGTGGGAGGAGGCGGCGGAGGCCAGCACGTTCGCGGAGCTGCGCGAGGTGGGAGACCGCTTCGGCAAGGTCATCGGGCCCAACAGCGTGCGGATTCTCCTCCTGCTGGGCACGGCGGCGGTGGGGGAGACGGCGGCACTCGTGTCCAAGGCCCCAACGCTGCCGGGCTTCGCGAAAGCCGCCGGTGCGCTCGAGTCCCATGCTGGCATCCGAGACGTGCTCACGGCCGTGCAGGAAGCGGACAAGGTGAAGGTCGCCGTGGCCGAGGGCACCTTCAGTGTCGTCCTTCCCGCCAACGTCTTGAGCATGGCCGCGAGGGGCTCTCCGGTTCGCGCGGGCCCGCCGAAGAAGACGCCGGACGTGCACCACATCGCCACCGTCGAGAACAGCAAGTCCACTGCGCGAGGCGGGCCTTGGACGCCGCTATTCAAGAAACTCTTTGGCAAGGCGGGCATGTCGATGGAGGACCCGGCCAATACGGTCCCACTCCTTGGGCACAAGGGGCCTCATCCCGAGGAGTACCATCAACTCGTTCATAAGCACCTGAAAGCTGCGACGGACAACTGCTCCAACCAGCAGGAGTGCGCGCTTGCATTGAGGCAAGCACTCCGGCAGCTGGCCGAGGAGATCATCAGGGAGGGAAGCAGGCTCAACAAGCTGCTAACCAGAGGGGGACCACCCTAGGAGTCTTCATGACGGGACTGTACTTCGATCTGTTCGACGACGTTTACATCTCGGGGCGCTGGCACCTGGATGATCCCGTGGATCAGCAGGGGCAGGAGATTCGTACCTGGCAGTTCGTACGGGGTGAGTCCGCTCACGTCGATGCGCGGATCCGGATTCCCATCTATGTCCCGGGCAGGCCGCTCGACTTCTCTTTGTTGGCGAGTGCGACCATCCCCGTGGTTCATGCCAGGGTGGCGGCCGTCTTCGCCGAGCTGGCGCCCGGTGATGTGCAGCTGATTCCGGTGGATGTGGACGGACAGAGCGAACCGTACGTCTTGCTCAACATCACGCGTGTCGTGAAGTGCATCGACGAAGAGGCATCCGACGAGGTGCGCCACTGGGAGCCGGGGGATGACAGGCCCGACAAGACAGGCCAGTACAGGTCCGTGATTGGCATGCGCATCGACCCCTCGAAAGTGGGCGATGCCCGAGTGTTCCGTACCTGGGGATGGAGCTCGGCCATCATCATCTCCGAGGAGGTAAAGCAAGCCCTGGAGCGTATGGGCGCAACGGGGGCGAAGTTCAAGGAGGTCACCGGCCTGAGCACCGTCAGCGCGGAGGAGCGCGAGCAGGACCGGAAAAGCCGCGAGTTGTTCGAGCAGGCGGACACCGCTCGTGAAACGGCCTGGCGCACCTTGGGGTCGCTGGACAGGGAGGTCTTCATGCCCATCGCCATGAGCGGCTCGTGGCCAGGTCACCGGCAGCTCTGGCGCGTCATCCGTCGCGAGGCGGGGCGTACGCTGCTGGTCACGCACGGGCTCTCGGACCCATTCATCGAGCGCCTGGGGCCCTCGGTGGGCTTCGGTCTGGAACTTGCCCTGGAAGTGAACGCGGCCGTGAAGGACATCTCGAAAGGGTGGCCCCTGATGCTGTTGGACCGTGTGGCGGATGAAGTCGCCGAGCACGAGCACGTGCGCGAGAGCGTGAAGGCGGGCCTCTTCTCCATGGAGGTCTCCGGAAAGGGCATGCCCAAGTCCCTCGTCACCGAGGAGGGCAGGGTGGCCGTGCTGCTGGGCGTGGAGTCACGCTCGCTGCCGAGTCACTTCTCCACACCATATGGGGAGGTGAAGCTCGTCACCGTCAAGGCGTTGCTGCCCTCGGAGCTGGCGTACCTGCTGGAGCACGGCGCAGAGGGGCAGGCTGAGCTGGCGCGGCGCTTCGAGGAGAGCGGCGAGGAGCACCTGTCGCGTCTCAGAAGGAAGCCCGTGGCGTAGCTCCGGGCTGGTGATGCTGCGCGCTGCTTGAGGCCAAAAAATGCCGGGGGCTCGTGGGCCACGACCAGCATGCAGCTGCGAGAGGGTGGTGGAGTGCTTCAGGGGGCGCGCGTCTCGGGCGCGGTGCTTCCGTTGCCCTTCCGCCTGCTGCCGTTAGGGGAGTCCTGGATCCGGCGTGAATGGGTCGCCAAGCAAAAGCCTGACGGCCCATTTTCCTTGCCCCTGTCCAGTCGCTCAGCTCAGAGCCGGACCTGGATCTCGTAGCGCCGGTTCTTCGCCTTCTTGGCCGGCGTGTCATCCGGGTTCGCCACCCGCTGCTCCGAGCCACGGCCCACGGCGATGATCTCCCCACGCGGGATGCCCCGGTTGACCAGTTCCTTGACGATGACCTCGGCACGCTTCTCGCTGAGCGCCTTGTTCTTGGCCGCGTCGCCGCTCGAGTCGGTGTGCCCGGAGACCTCGAACTTGTAGTTCTTCACGCCGGCCCCATCGAGCTGCTTCTTCGCCTCGACGAGGGCGTTGGTGAGGTTCTTGAGCTTCTTGTCGCAGCCGGGCTCGAGCACGTCGGTGCCCGACTTGAAGCTGCACTGGTTCTTGCGCGAATCCTCCATCAGCTTCGCGTTGATGCGCTTCTCGACGGCTCCCTTGCCCGCGTCGCCCGCCGACTTCTTGAGCTGGTCGAACGGGCTCTGCGCGAACGAGACCGCGGGAACGGCGAGCAGCGACAGGGCGATGCACAGCGCCTTCATCTTCATGGACGCCTCCGGGTGTGGAACTGAGAGGGACCTCAGGCTGCATGGACGGGCCGTGTGCGTCCAGCGCCACGAGGGGGCGTTTCGCCCCGGTGTTGTCAGTGCCGCAAAGGCTGCGCGCCCGCCGACCGTGCCGCGAGGCTTGCGCTCCTCGGGGCTCTTTCCCGAGGGACAACCCTTGGTCCTCTGCCACCCGGCAGGGTTGAGTTCCAGGCAGGGGAGGGGCGAAAACCCCTCTGCCGTCCGACTCAGGGCGCGCTAAGAAGTTCGATCGCACCCATGGCGGAGACTTTGTTCGAGGAATTGAAGAGATACGTGGACTTCGGGCCGGAGGACGAGCAGGCGCTTCGTGCCCTGCACGAGCTGGCCGAGCGCCACTACACCGACATCGCGCACGTCTTCTATGACCGCATCCTGGCGCACGAGGGCGCGCGCAAGGCGCTGGCGGGCGAGAGCCAGGTGGGACACCTCAAGGTCACGCTGCGGGCCTGGATGGGGCAGCTGCTGCGGGGTCCCTGGGACGAGGCCTACTACGAGCTGCGCTGCCGCATCGGCCGCGTGCATGTGCGCATCTCGTTGCCCCAGCACTACATGTTCGGCGCGATGAACCTCCTGCGGCAGGAGTTCAACGGCATCATCGACGAGCACTACGTCCACAATCTCGGGGCGCTGCGGGCCGCGCGGGTGGCCCTCGGGAAGATCCTCGACATCGAGCTGGCCATCATGCTGCACACCTACCGGGAGGATCTGCTCGCCCAGCAGGCCCGCAACGAGCGGCTGTCCACCTTCGGCCAGCTCGTGGGCTCCATCGGGCACGAGCTGCGCAACCCGCTGGGCGTCATCGAGACGTCGCTCTTCATCCTCAAGGGCCGGCCCCTGGCCACCGACGAGCGCGCCACCAAGCACCTGGACCGCATCGGCGAGCAGGTGGCGCTGGCCAACCGCATCGTCACGGACCTGCTGGACATGATCCGGGACCGCCCGCTCAAGCGCGAGCCCCTGCGGCTGGACGAGGTGTGGAAGGACGCGCTCTCCTCGGTGCAGGTGCCCGAGGGCGTGTCCCTCCGCGCCGAGGGTCTGGCCGAGCTCCCCACGCTGCAGGGGGACCCCGGGCAGATGCGCCAGGTCTTCGTCAACCTGCTGGAGAACGCCGTCCACGCCGTGGGCGAGAAGGGCACGGTGGCCCTCGTGGCCTCGAAGGGGCCGGACGCGGTGGAGCTGGTGTTGGAGGACTCGGGGCCGGGGGTCAGCGACTCCATCCGGCGCCGGATCTTCGAGCCGCTGATGACCACCAAGGCGCGCGGCATCGGCCTGGGTCTGCCACTCGTCAAGCGCATCCTCGAGCGCCACGGCGGCTCCATCACCTACGCGCCCCACGAAGGCCGCGGCGCGCGCTTCGTCATGAGACTCCCCCTGTCTCCCTCCTCCCAGGATGCAACGGCATGAGGAACTACCTGCTGCTCGATGACAACGAGGCCTTCGCCGAGAACCTGGCGGAGATCCTCCGTGATGGTGGCGACGAGGCCACGGTGGTGACGGACGGGGCGCGGGCGCTGGAGCTGGCGCGCTCGACGCGCTTCGACGTGCTCCTCACGGACATGAAGATGCCCGGCATGAGCGGAGCCGCCGCCGTCCACCACCTCCGCAAGGTGGACCCGGGGCTCGCCGCCGTCGTCATCACCGCCTACCCCGGCGAGGACGATCTGGAGACGGCCCGGCGCGAGGGGTTGCTCGCGGTGCTGCCCAAGCCCGTGCCCATCCCCACGCTCGTCTCGCTGCTGTCCACGGCGCGCCGGGATGGGCTGGTGGCGCTCGTCGACGACGACCTGGCCCTCTGCGACAACCTCACCGAGGTGCTGCGCGCTCGCGGCTTCTCGTGCGTCACCGCGAGCTCGGTGCTGGATGCCGATCAGCTCGCCTCGGTGCGGCCCTTCGCCGCGCTGGTGGATCTGCGGCTGCCGGGCGGACCGGATGGCGAGGCCCTGCGCCGGCTGCGGGCTCGCTTCCCGGAGCTGCCGGTGTTCGTGATGACGGCCTTCCCGGAAGCGGTATCGGCCATGCCGGAGAACGCGGGCATCTTCTGCAAACCCTTCGACACGGCGGCGTTGCTGGAGGCGTTGGAGCGTGCCCACGCCTCGCGCCAGGAGCGGGCGGCATGAGCGCCCCCACCTCCACCCGCCCCCGCGTGCTCGTCGTCGACGACAACGCGGCCTTCCTCGACAACCTCCACGAGCTGCTGGGCGATGCTGGCTACTCGGTGGAGGGTGCCACGAGCTGCCGCCAGGCCCGCGAGCGCGCCCAGGGCGGCTTCGACGTGGCCCTGGTGGACCTGCGGCTGCCAGACGGGGAGGGGACGGCCCTCGCCCGCGAGCTGAAGGAAAAGGTGCCCGAGTCCGAGGTGGTGCTGCTCACCGGCTTCGCCACGCTGGAGACGGCCGTGGCGGCGGTGCGCGCGGGGGCCTGTGCCTACCTGATGAAGCCCTGCGCGCCCAATGAGCTGCTCCTCACGCTGGAGCAGGCCATGCGCCAGGTGCGCCTGCAGGCCGAGAAGCGCGAGCTGGCGCGCCGGGCCCAGGTGACGGAGAAGCTCGCCGCGGTGGGCACCATGACGGCGGGGCTCTCACACGAAATCCGCAACCCGCTCAACGCGGCGGCCCTTCAGCTCTCGGTGCTGGAGCGGCGGGTGCGGCGGCTCTCCGAGGAGCTGCAGCCCAACCTGCTGGATCCCCTGCTGCTGGTGCGCGATGAGATCCGCCGGTTGGATCACATCCTCGAGGACTTCCTCCAGTTCGCGCGGCCGCGCGAGTTCCGCCCGGAGTCCGTGGAGGTGAAGACGCTGCTGCGGCGGGTGGTGGATCTGCTGGGAAGTCAGGCGGACGCGCGCCGGGTGCGGCTGGAGCTGGAGGGGGAGGGGGGCGCGCAGGTGCCTCCCGTGTGGGGCGAGGAGGAGCGGTTGCGCCAGGTGCTCATCAACTTGGCCCTCAACGCGCTCGAGGCCACGCCGGCTGGCGGGCTCGTCCGCGTCTCCGCGGGCCGCGAGGGCGACATGGCGTGGATCACCATGGACGACTCGGGCCCGGGCGTTCCCCCGGAGATCCGCGATCGGCTCTTCGAGCCCTTCTTCACCACCAAGGCCCAGGGCTCGGGCCTGGGTCTGTCCATCGTCCACGCCATCGTGACACAGCACGGGGGCACGCTGGAGGTGGGCAGCTCGCCCGAGGGCGGGGCGCGGTTCTTCCTGCGCCTGCCCCTGGCCCGCTGAGCTACTCGGAGGCGGGCTCGGCCTCCGCCTCATCCTCCGCGCTCGGAGTGGGCGGGGGGGTGCCATTCGTGGCGGCGCTGTACTCCTTCAGCCGGTACTGCACCTTGCGCACGCTGATGCCGAGGATCTCCGCGGCCCGCGTGGTGGAGCCTCCCACCATCTCCAGGGTGCGGAGGATGGCCTCGCGCTCGATCTGCGCCAGGGTGGCCCCGGGGATGAGCGACGAGGGCGAGGAGCCCAGGGGCCGTGGGCCCCTCAGCACGGGCGGGAGATCATCCGTTGTCAGCTCATTGCCCGAGGCCAGCACCACGGCGCGCTCGATGGCGTTCTCCAACTCGCGGATGTTGCCCGGCCAGTCGTAGGACAGCAGCGCCTGCAGGGTGCCCGGCGCCAGCCCCCGCACGTCCTTGCCGTACGAGTCGCTGTACTTCTCCAGGAAGTGGTTCACCAGCGCGGGGACGTCGCTCTTGCGCTCGCGCAGCGGCGGCAGCGTCACCGCCACCACGTTCAACCGGTAGTAGAGGTCCTCGCGGAACCGGCCCGCCTTCACCTCGGCCGTGAGATCCCTGTGCGTGGCCGCGACGATGCGCACGTCCACCTTCAGCGTCTGCGTGCCACCCACGCGCTCGAACTCGCGCTGCTGCAGCACGCGCAGCAGCTTCACCTGCACCGAGGGGGAGATCTCCCCGATCTCGTCCAGGAAGAGGGTGCCGCCGTCGGCCAGCTCGAAGCGGCCCTCCCTGCGGGCCAGCGCGCCGGTGAAGGAGCCCTTCTCGTGGCCGAACAGCTCGCTCTCCAGCAGGTTCTCGGAGAGCGCGGCGCAGTGGACCTTGACGAAGGGCTTGTCGCGCCGCTGCGACTCGTGGTGGATGGCCTGGGCGATCAGCTCCTTGCCCGTGCCGGACTCGCCGAGGATGAGCACCGTGGCGCGGGTGTTGGCCGCCCGCTTCACCACCTCGTAGAGGGCCTGGAGCTGGGGCGAGTCGCCGATGATGTTGTGGAAGCGGGCCCGCTGGCGCACCTGCTCGCGCAGGCTCTCCGCCTCGCGCTTCAGGGCGCGCTTCTCCAGCGCCTTGCCCAGCACCACCAGCACGGCGTTGGCGTCCAGCGGCTTGACGAGGTAGTTTTCCGCGCCGGCGCGCATGGCCTCCACCGCCGTCTCCACGCTGGCGAAAGCGGTCATCATGATGAAGGTGGCCTCGGCGCCCTGCTCGCGGGCCTTCCGCAGGAAGCTCAGCCCGTCCATCTTCGGCATGCGCACGTCCGTGAGAACCACGGCGGGCGAGAAGTCGGCCAGGCGCGCGAGCGCCTCCTCACCATTGGAGGCCTCTGCGACCTCATAGCCCTCCTCGCCGAGGATGGTGGCGATGGCGCGGCGGGCATTGGCCTCGTCGTCGACGACCAGGATGCGTTGAGCGGACATGGTCTCCACAACCTAACAAGCAACCGCCTGGGAAGGGTGGTTTCCCGACCGATCCCGCGATGCGAATTCGCCGTCTCCTCAAGGTACACAGCCGACGGCCCGCCCCCCCTCCCGCCAGCGCCAGTGCCGGTCGTAGCGGAGGTTCTCCTCCAGCGCCGCCGCGTGCTGCTCGTCCCAGGTGTCGATGATGGGCTCGATGCGCGGGGTGAGCCGCAGCATGGAGCTGGGGAAGCACCGCTCGGGCAGCTCGTCGAAGATGCGCCGGGCGGTCTGGGCCTCCTCCTCCCCGCGCACGGCCACGTGGGGACGGACAATCAAATCCGTGTAGTGCGGCTGGCCGTCCCGGCCGTCCACCCGGCGGGCCACCGCGGAGCTCTGGTAGAAAAGAACCTCCACGCCCTGGGCACGCGCCTGCTCCAGGAAGGCCACCAGGGTTCGCCCTTCCACGGCCCCCACCAGCAGCGTTTCCGGGTTCCACTGCTCATCCAGGGCACAAGATTGCCCACCCAGGGGAAGGGCAGGGGCCCGCTCCCCGGCGAGGAGTGCGCCAGATTCATTCCGCCATTGGAGCCGCGTCTCGAACTCAGTGATGGGAACGTAGGTCACAGCACACCTCCGGGCAGTCACATCCACGGAGAGTCCTTCAAGGTGCGTGCCGCCGATCCAGGGAGGTCTGGAGTTCCGTCTCTTTCCGGGCAGAAGGACAGGAGTCTGGATGCCCGTCTGCTCACTCGGGCCGGATGAGCAGCACCGGCCGGGTGCTGCTCCGCAATACCTCCTGCGCCACCGAGCCGGCCAGGGCCTGGGTCAGCCCCGAGCGCCCGTGCGTCGCCAGGCAGATGACGTCGCAGCTGAATCGCTCGGCCGCCTGGTTGATGGCTTCGGACACCTTGCGACCGTGGACGACTTCCACCCGGGTGGAGATGCCGCGGGCGGCCGCCTCGGGAGGGATGAGGCCGCGCAGCTCCTCGGCGATGCGCTCCTGCTCGGGCGAGCGGACCACGGGGCCCGTGGGCGAGACGTGCTGGGCGTAGAGCGGAGAGGTGCCGCCCAAGGGCTCCAGGACGTGCAGCAGGTAGACGGTGCCCCCGGCTGGCACCACCGAATAGGCATGTCGGACGGCGTTGACGCCCACCTCGGAGAGGTCCGTGGGGGCCAGCACCCGGCGCACCTCGGGGATGGTGACCGCGGCCACGGCGCTGGAGGGCACGCACAGCACGGAGATGGAGGACTCGTGGACGACCCGCTGGGACACCGAGCCGTACCACCACTTGCTCGCCCCGGTGCGCTGGTGGGTCCCCACCACGATGAGATCCGCCTCCTCCTTGCGCGCCAGCGCCACCAGCGAGTCCGAGGGTCGGCCCAGGCCCGGATCCAGGTGGACCCACACCGCGCCACTGCCGGGCATGTCACCCAGGCGGGCCGTCAGGTCGCGCCGCAGCGCCTCCTCCACCTCCGGCGTCACCTCGGACTCGGGGGCGAGGGGGACGCCGTAGCGCACGTGCGCGTCCGCGCCCCAGTAGTGGTGGGCGGCCACCACCTCGCAGGTGCCGAGTGAACGCAGCTTGCGCACCCAGGCCACCGCCGCGTCCGAGGGAGGCGAGAAGTCCAGGCCCAGCAGGATGCGCAGGCTGCGCTCCCCACGGGCCCAGGCCTCCAGGGGGCTCGCCGAGCGGAGGACGAGCACCGGGCACCGGGCCGACTGCACCACCCGCTCCGCCACGTTGCCGATGCGCCAGCGCGGCGCCCGCTGCCCGTGGTGGGACACGATGAGGAGCGAGGCGTGGACGAGCGCCGCGTGCTCGACGAGGACCTCGTCCGGGGTCCCGTCCAGCAGGTGGATCTCCACCCGGGTGTCTCCAGTGCGCAGCTCGGCGGCCTGGGCCTCCAGGCGGGAGGTCAGCTCGCGGCGCACGGCCTCGTCGGTGGAGGTGGTGCGTCCCACGCTGCCGTACTCGGTGATGTGGACCAGGTGGAGTACCTCGCCGCTCCTCCGGGCGAGCGCCGCCGCCGCCCGCCCGGCCGTCATCGCCCGTTCCGAGAAGTCCGTTCCGAAGACGATCGACATGGTGCTCCCCTGGTGGGCCGCCTAGGTCTCGTACTCGGCCGCGAGGCTCCGGCGGTCCATGTCCTCGATGAGGTGCTGGGCGAAGCGGACCATGTCCGCCTCGGTGAGGATGCCGAGCAGCTCTCCGTCCGCTCCCACGACGGGCAGGCAGCCGTACTTGTTGTCCAGCATCTGCTTCACCGCGTCACGCGTCGGCGTGTCCGAGCGTACCGTCTTCACGTCGCGCACCATCACGTCCGAGGCCCACAGCGGCTGCTTCGCCGGATCCGCTCCGCCGCGCTGCGCCGCGGCCTTCAGCAGGTCCCTGTGGGTGACGAGCCCGACGAGCTTCCCATTGCGCACCACCGGCAGGTGCCGGATGCGATGCAGGCGGAGCAGATCCTCCGCCGCGGCCAGATTCTGGGTTTCCGTGAGCGTGACCAGGTTGCTGCGGGTCATCAGCTCTCCAACGGTCTGCATACGTGGCTCCGGTCCTTTGCTTTGGAATGGTGAGTCCTGAAAGAAGCTATTGCAGGTTCGGTTCCAGGGCGCGCTTCCCTCGAAGCCCGCCACGCTGGCTGCCTTACCTCGGGCCATTCCAGCGCAACGTTTTCGTGCAGGCGGGGGGCTTCCGCAGAAGCTGCGTCCGTCCCCGGGTCCGCTCCCTGGCCGACAGGACGCTCTCCAGGCGGTTGAAGCCCGGTCCCCCGATGCGCTACACCCTCGCCCTGTCGCTAGGGGTGCCTCCAAGAGAGGCTGAGACGGCCGTGGAGCGGCCAACCCTTGGAACCTGAACCGGTTAGCACCGGCGGAGGGAAGCGGCGAGCGCTCCACGCCTCGCCTGCCCTCTCCGTGGGATGAGGAGAAGTGACGTGAGCGGAGCCTCGAAGAGCCTCAAGGTGGATGGCAAGGTGCTGGAGGGCATTTCCCAGGGGCCCCTGCCGGCCTCGCGCAAGGTGTACGTGTCCGGCACGCTGCACCCGGACGTCCGCGTGCCCATGCGGGAGATCAGCCAGACGTCCACCCGGCATGGTCACGGCCCGGACGCGAAGGTGACGCCCAACCCGTCCATCCTCGTCTACGACTCGAGCGGCCCGTTCACGGACCCCCAGGCCACCATCGACCTGCGGGCGGGGCTGCCCGCGCTGCGCTCCGAGTGGATCCGCCGCCGCGGGGACGTGGAGGAGCTGTCCGGCATCACCTCCGAGTACGGCCGCACCCGTGAGGCGGACCCGCGCCTGGCCGGGCTGCGCTTCGGCCACCGCCGCAAGCCGCTGGTGGCCAGGCCGGGCGCCAACGTCACCCAGATGCACTACGCCCGCAGGGGTATCATCACCCCCGAGATGGAATACGTGGCCGTGCGGGAGAACCTCAAGCGCGAGGCCGCCCTCGCCGCGCTGTCCCATCAGCACCCGGGGCACTCCTGGGGCGCCGCCATTCCCCGGGAGATCACCCCCGAGTTCGTGCGGGACGAGGTGGCTCGGGGCCGCGCCATCATCCCGGCCAACATCAACCACCCGGAGCTGGAGCCGATGATCATCGGCCGCAACTTCCTGGTGAAGATCAACGCCAACATCGGCAACTCGGCCGTCTCCTCCTCCATCGAGGAGGAGGTGGAGAAGATGGTGTGGTCCATCCGCTGGGGCGCGGACACGGTGATGGACCTGTCCACCGGCCGCAACATCCACGAGACGCGCGAGTGGATCCTCCGCAACGCTCCGGTGCCCATCGGCACGGTGCCCATCTACCAAGCGCTGGAGAAGGTGGGCGGCAAGGCCGAGGAGCTCACCTGGGACATCTACCGCGACACCCTCATCGAGCAGTGCGAGCAGGGGGTGGACTACTTCACCATCCACGCGGGCGTGCTGCTGCGCTACATCCCCCTCACGGCCAGGCGCATGACGGGCATCGTCAGCCGCGGGGGCTCCATCTTGGCCAAGTGGTGCCTGGCCCACCACAAGGAGAACTTCCTCTACACCCACTTCGCCGAGCTGTGCGAGATCCTGGCCCGTTACGACGTGACGTTCTCGCTCGGCGACGGGCTGCGGCCCGGCTGCATCGCCGACGCCAACGACGAGGCGCAGTTCGCCGAGTTGCGCACCCTGGGCGAGCTGACCCGGATCGCGTGGGACCACGGCGTGCAGGTGATGATCGAAGGCCCGGGCCACGTGGCCATGCACAAGATCAAGGCCAACATGGACGAGCAACTCAAGCACTGCCACGAGGCCCCGTTCT
>NZ_DASVSO010000898.1:0-3836 GCF_036388035.1 Archangium sp. | reverse complement strand
TATGTGGAGGGGGGTCCCCGCCTCGTCTTGGACATCAGCATGCATCCCATTACCGGCGAGGACGGCCGGGTGGTGGGGGTGACACTCTTCAGCCGCGACGTCACCGCCCGCCGGGAAGCCGAGACGCGGCTGGGGGAGATGCACCGCACCCTGGTGGACGTCTCGCGGCAGGCGGGCATGGCCGAGGTCGCCACGGGTGTGCTCCACAACGTGGGCAACACCCTCAACAGCGTCAACATCTCCACCACCCTCGTCACCGACCAGCTCCGCCGCTCCCGCGTCTCCGGGCTGGCCAAGGCCACCGGCCTCCTGCGCGAGCACACCGCGGATCTCCCCTCCTTCCTCACCGGGGATCCCCAGGGCCAACAACTGCCGCCCTACCTCATCGCCGTGGCCGACCAGCTGGTGGAGGAGCGCGACACCCTGCTCAAGGAGATGCAGTCGCTCACCCAGAGCGTCGAGCACATCAAGTCCATCGTCACCATGCAGCAGAAGCACGCGCGCTCGGCGGGCGCCGTGGAGCAGGTGGCCGTGCCGCAGCTCATCGACGAGGCCCTGCGGCTGCACGCCGTCTCCTTCGAGCGCCTGGCCATCCGCATCGTGCGCAACTACTCCGACGTGCCCCTCATCTTCGTGGACCGGCACAAGCTGCTGCAGATCCTCATCAACCTGCTGAGCAACGCGCGCCACGCGCTGGTGGACAGTGGGCAGCCGGACAAGCTCCTGAGCATCCACGTCCAGCTCGCTTCAGGAGGCGAGCAGCTGCACATCGGCGTGACGGACAACGGCGTGGGCATCGCCCCGGAGAACGTGGCGCGCCTGTTCACCCAGGGCTTCACCACCAAGAAGACGGGGCACGGCTTCGGCCTGCACATCAGCGCCCTGGCCGCCAACGAGATGAAGGGCCGGCTCACCTGCAGCAGCTCCGGCCCCGGTCGGGGCGCTACTTTCACGCTCGAGCTGCCCGTGAAGGGCGAGGGCGCCTAGGCCCCACCGCCCTGCGTCGCTCGCGGCTTGAAGCGCAGGCGGGAGTGCTCGCGCGCCTTGTTGGCTTCGACCTCGCGATCTCTCGGCTGGGCGGTCGTGGACAGCGACGCCATCAGCACGCGGGCGGCGGCCGTGACGTCATCCACGGCCCGCGCGAAGGCGGCTTCGTTGGCCTGCGAGGGCTTGTTGAAGCCGCTCAGCTTGCGCACGAACTGCAAGGCCGCCGCTCGGATCTCCTCCTCCGTGGCGGGCGGCTCGAAGTTGAACAGCGTCTTGATGTTTCGGCACATGGCGGTCTCCCAAGCTCAACAGGTATGGCGGCTGAGGCACTCCGCGGCGCGCTCGGCCAGCAGGTGGCGCTCGCGAGCGTTGCGCGTGAGCGAGGCCGCGCGCTCGAACTCCGCCCGGGCCTCGTCGAAGCGTCCGAGCTTGAAGAGGAGATCGCCGCGCACGCTCGGCAAGAGGTGGTAGCCCTCGAGCGAGCGCTCCGACGTCAGCGCCTCGACGATCTCGAGGCCCGCTGCGGGACCGAACGCCATCGCCACGGCGACCGCACGGTTCAGCTCCACGACGGGTGAGGACGTGAGCTGGGCGAGCGCCTCGTAGAGCGCGGCGATGCGCGCCCAGTCCGTCTCCCCCGGCGTCAGCGCTCGCGCATGACAGGCGGCGATCGCGGCTTGCAACGCATAGGGGCCCGGCGCGCCGCCGAGGGCCTCGGCACGCGCGAGCGCCGCGAGCCCTCGACGGATGAGGATTCGATCCCAGAGCGCGCGGTTCTGCTCGAGCAACAGGACGGGCGCTCCCGAGGGGCCGACCCGCGCCCTCAGCCGCGACGCCTGGAGCTCCATGAGCGCGACGAGGCCGTGGACCTCCGGCTCCTTCGGGGCGAGCTCGGCCAGGATACGGCCCAGACGCAGCGCGTCCTCGCAGAGCGCGGGACGAACCCAGTCGTCACCGGCGGTCGCCGAGTAGCCCTCGTTGAAGACGAGGTAGATGACCTCGAGCACCGACGACAGCCGGGCGACGAGTTCGGCCCCGCGAGGAACCTCGAAGGGGACGTGCGCCTCGGCGAGGGTCCGCTTGGCCCGGACGATGCGCTGGGCGACGGTCGGCTCCGCGACGAGGAACGCCCGCGCGATCTCCTCGGTCGTCAGCCCTCCGAGCAAGCGGAGCGTGAGTGCCACGCGCGCCTCGGTCGAGAGGACCGGATGACAGGCGATGAGCATGAGGCGCAGGAGGTCGTCGCCGACGTCCTCGTCGATCGCGGTGTCGAGATCCGGCACGGCCCTCTCCCGCTCGGCCTCGAGCTCGTGACCGAGCTCCTCGTGCTTGCGCTCGAGCAGCTTGCTTCGGCGCACGCGGTCGATCGCCCGATGCTTCGCGGTGGCCATGAGCCAGGCGCCCGGGTTGTCCGGGACGCCTGACGCCGGCCACTGCTCGAGCGCGGCGACGAGCGCGTCCTGTGCGAGCTCCTCGGCGAGACCGACGTCGCGCACGAACCGCGTGAGACCGGCGATGAGCCGGGCCGACTCGATTCTCCAGACCGCGTGGATCGCGCGATGCGCGGGGGAAGCCGTCACGGCGGCTGATCAGAACAGCTTCAGCCGCCAGTGCAAAGGCCGAGGCGCGTGACGACTACTTCTTCGCGGCCAGCTGGTCGCGCATGCGATCCTCCGCCTCCCGGAGCTCGGGAGTGAGCTCGGGACCGAAGTCGTCCGCCTCGAACACCTGGCGGATCTCGATCTCGGACTCCTGGCCAGGCATGGGATCCGGGCAGCGCTTGATCCACTCGATCGCCTCTTCCTTCGACTTCACCTGCCACAGCCAGAAGCCGGCGATCAGCTCCTTCGTCTCGGCGAAGGGCCCGTCGATCACGGTGCGCTTGCCTCCGGCGAACTTGACGCGCGCGCCCTTCGCGCTGGGGTGGAGCCCCTCGCCCGCGAGCATCACGCCGGCCTTCACCAGCTCCTCGTTGTACTTCCCCATCGCGGTCAGGAGCTCCTCGTTCGGCAGAACGCCCGCCTCGGAATCCTTGGTGGCCTTGATCAGGATCATGAATCGCATCGTCGTTCTCCTTGGTGTTGGACGCCGGGCTGTGAACCCGGGCTCTACTTTCACGTCGAACGAGAGTCCACGAGATCGACACGCCGAATTAATTTTTTCGCGGTCCGGCCAAGTGCCTGAAATTATTGGGCCATCCAAGGCCGGGGGCTCCCGGAGGGTCGGAGTGTCCGGGAATCAGCGCGCCGTCACCTTCCTTGCGGGGGCCGGTCGTCGAGCTCGACGCCTATGGTGTGATCGACGTTCCTGAACACAAGAGGTGAATCACAAATGAGCAAGGTGTACGCGGATGCGAAGTCCGCCCTGGACGGGCTGCTGAAGGACGACATCACCATCGCCGCGGGCGGCTTCGGCCTGTGCGGCATCCCCGAGAACCTGATCGCGGCCGTGGCCGACTCGGGCATCAAGAACCTCACCATCTGCGGCAACAACGCCGGCGTGGATGGGTTCGGCATGGGCGTGCTGCTCAACAAGCGGCAGGTCAAGAAGGTCATCGCCTCCTACGTGGGCGAGAACAAGGAGTTCGAGCGTCAGGTGCTGGCCGGCGAGCTCGATCTCCAGCTGGTGCCGCAGGGCACGCTGGCGGAGAAGTTCCGCGCGGGCGGCGCCGGCATCCCGGGCTTCTACACGCGCACCGCTTACGGCACCCTGCTCGCGGAGGGCAAGCACACCCACACCTTCGACGGCCGCGAGTATGTGCTGGAAGAGGCCATTCGCGCCGACGTCTCCATCGTCAAGGCGTGGAAGGGCGACAAGGCCGGCAACCTCGTCTATCGGAAAACCGCGCG